>NZ_BAAGRZ010000018.1:0-157010 GCF_054782695.1 Streptomyces deserti | reverse complement strand
CACACCGAAGAACAGCAGCACTGTCACCAGCACAGCCATGATCTGAAACAGAACACAGCTCACGTGGCGAAGCGAGACATCAAGACCGGCTCACTAGTAGCCGAAGTTCTGGACCCACCACGGGCCGCCCGACCCGAAGTGGACACCGACGCCCAGCGTCTTGAAGTCGCAGTTCAGGATGTTGGCCCGGTGCCCCGGGCTGTTCATCCAGGCCTCCATCACGGCCGCGGCGCCGGCCTGGCCCCGGGCTATGTTTTCGCCGCCGAGGTTGGTGATGCCGGCCTTGTCGGCCCGGTCCCAGGGCGTCGCGCCGCTGGGGTCGGTGTGGTCGAAGAAGCCCCGCTCCGCCATGTCCTCGCTGAAGGCCTGGGCCAGGCCGGTCAGCGCGCTGTTCGCGGCCACCGGGCTGCAGCCGACCTTGGCCCGCTCCTCGTTGACGAGCTTGAGCACCTCGGCCCCGGCGGCCCTCTCCGCCGACACCGCGACGGGGGCGCTGGGCCGCTCCGGCGCCTGCGGGATGACCTTGCGCGACGGCGTCGTACTCGGCTTCTTGCTGGGGGTCGCCGTCGGCTTCTTCTTCTCCGGCGTCTTCTCCGGCGTCTTCGTCGGCGCGGCCGAGGAGGTGGAGGGGGACGGTGAGGGAGAGGCGGAGGTGGAGCGTTCGGCGTCCCGGCCGACCGGAGTGCCGTCCCGGCTGTCGGCGCTGCCGGAGGTCCCGCCCTGCTCGGCCGGCGCGTTGGTCGGTGAGTTGACGGCCTGCGCCGTGCCGCCGCCGCTGTCGCTGCCGCCGCCGAGCTTGTAGTTGTCGAGGCCCGGCACCGCGCCCGTCGCGACGGCGACCGTGCCGAGGGCGACCGCCGCGGAAACCCCGAGCAGCCCGGTACGGACCGGCGTCGCGGCCTTCTTCTTCCGGCGTCGGTGGCCCCCCGCACGCCGGGGGCCGCCGTCGGGCGAGAAGCCGTCGCTCGCGAAGAGCGCGGTGTCGTCGGCCCGCCCGTAGCCGTCGCCCGCCGTGGAGCCGCCGTCCGTGAAGCGGTCGTCCATGAAGCGGTCGTCCGGGAAGGCGTCCGTCGCGAAGAGGTAGGCCTCGCTCTTGGCGTGGGTCTCGGCGTATGCCTCGGGGTTCAGGTAGGGCGCGATACCCATGGTGGGACGGTCGCCGGCGTACGAGCCCAGCGGGTCCTGGCGCCCGTAGGGGCTGTCGGCTTGCGTGACTTCCGTGGCGCGGCCCGTGGCGGCGCGGCCGGCGGCGGAGCGTCGGTGGCGTCCCATGTCCTGGCCTTCCTCGTCCTTGCGGTCGACTGGTCCCTCACGATCAACACGAAACTCACACGATCGAGTGAGTTTCATATGAGATTCATGGGTGGGGACGGTACCGCATGCCGCAAGGGGAGGAAGTGCCTGGAGGGACTTTGGCCGGTTAGGTTGCAGCCATGAGCGAGGATGTGCGACTGGTCGCCTGGGTGCGGGGACGCGTCCAAGGTGTGGGTTTCCGCTGGTTCACCCGGGCCAAGGCCCTGGAGATCGGCGGCCTGAGTGGTTTTGCTCTCAATTTGGACGACGGACGGGTCCAGGTGGTCGCGGAGGGCTCCCGCGAGGGCTGCGAAGGGCTCCTGGAATGGCTCCAGAGTGACGACACGCCCGGACGCGTGGACGGCGTCACCGAGATCTGGGACACACCTCGCGGCGGCTACGAAGGCTTCGCCGTCCGCTGATCCCGCACCGGCGGGCGGCCCTCGCGGCCGCCCCCACACCTGCCGCGGACGGCTGCCCGGAACGGAAACGGCCTGGTGATTGCCAAGAACCGCTTGCCGTGGCAGGCTCCACACGCAAGGATGATCGCCACGCCCTGAGGGTCCCGCGTCAGTCGCAGCGCCGCCGTTCCCGGCCGCGCGCCACCGGGTTGCCCGCCAATACGGGGCGTGATCGTGTTGACCGTCAAACTTTTTGGTGAGACGCTGAAAGCCCCGCGCACCTTAGCTGTTTGGCATGGCTGAACGGCAGCACAACTCCAGGCCTGCCAAGCACCGCGGGTGCGAAAATCCCTCACGACCCACACCGCTTCGGTCGGTCACTCAGTGTGGAGGACCATCCATCATGGCAAAGGCGCTTCTCGGTTACGTCGGCGGCTCCGACCCTCGACTCCTCGCCGAGATGCGACGGCTCCAGCAGCGCGTCCAGGACCTGGAATCCGAGCTCGTACGGATCCAGGCGGAGAACGACGCGCTGACGGCTGCCGCTTCTCACGACAGGATCATGGAGAGCGTTGACGCACACGAGGCGGAGCCTGCGCTCACCTGATCACTGCATCGCTCCACAACAGCACAGCAGTGGTTGGGCCGCCCGTCACAACCGCTAAGTGAAGTGCAAGGGACGCCTCGGCGTCCCTTCTTTCTTGCCCCCCGCGCATCCTTTCACTGTCTTTAACGTCTGGTGTGCCCTGCGCGTTCACCGGCGAAACCGCGCGTTCATGGAGTGAGACACCCCTGAGAGGTAGAGTCCAGCGGCGTGCACCTCAAGGCCCTGACCCTCCGCGGCTTCAAGTCGTTCGCCTCGGCCACCACGCTCCGGTTCGAGCCGGGCATCACGTGCGTCGTCGGTCCGAACGGCTCGGGCAAGTCCAACGTCGTGGACGCGCTCAGCTGGGTCATGGGCGAGCAGGGCGCCAAGTCGCTGCGCGGCGGCAAGATGGAGGACGTCATCTTCGCCGGCACCACCGGCCGCCCGCCGCTGGGCCGCGCCGAGGTGTCGCTGACCATCGACAACTCCGACGGGGCGCTGCCCATCGAGTACGCCGAGGTCACCATCACGCGGATCATGTTCCGCAACGGCGGCAGCGAGTACCAGATCAACGGCGACACCTGCCGCCTCCTCGACATCCAGGAACTGCTGTCCGACTCCGGCATCGGCCGCGAGATGCACGTCATCGTCGGCCAGGGCCAGCTCGACTCCGTCCTGCACGCCGACCCCATGGGCCGCCGCGCCTTCATCGAGGAGGCCGCCGGCGTCCTCAAGCACCGCAAGCGCAAGGAGAAGGCCCTCAGGAAACTGGACGCGATGCAGGCCAACCTCGCGCGCGTGCAGGACCTGACGGATGAGCTGCGCAGGCAGCTCAAGCCCCTCGGCCGCCAGGCGGCGGTCGCGAGACGGGCCGCCGTCATCCAGGCCGACCTGCGCGACGCCCGCCTGCGCCTGCTCGCCGACGACCTCGTACGGCTGCGCGAGGCCCTCCAGGCCGAGATCGCCGACGAGGCCGCCCTCAAGGCCCGCAAGGAAGCGGCCGAGCAGGAGCTGAAGAAGGCGCTCCAGCGCGAGGCCCTCCTGGAGGACGAGGTACGGCAGCTCACCCCGCGCCTCCAGCGCGCCCAGCAGACCTGGTACGAGCTCTCCCAGCTCGCCGAGCGGGTGCGCGGCACGATCTCGCTGGCCGACGCGCGCGTGAAGAGCGCCACCTCCGCGCCCCCCGAGGAGCGGCGTGGCCGCGACCCCGAGGACATGGAGCGCGAGGCCGCCCGCATCCGCGAGCAGGAGGCCGAGCTGGAAGCGGCCCTGGAGGCGGCCCGGCGCGCCCTGGAGGACACGGTCGCGCACCGCGCCGAACTGGAACGCGAGCTCGCCATGGAGGAGCGGCGCCTGAAGGACGCCGCCCGTGCCATCGCCGACCGCCGCGAGGGCCTGGCCCGGCTGAAGGGCCAGGTGGGTGCGGCCAAGTCCCGTGCCGCCGCCGCCCAGGCCGAGATCGAACGCCTGGCCGCCGCCCGCGACGAGGCCCAGGAGCGGGCCGTCGCCGCCCAGGAGGAGTACGAGGCGCTGAAGGCCGAGGTCGACGGCCTCGACGCCGGCGACCAGGACCTCGCCGAGCAGCACGAGGCGGCCAAGCGGCAGCTCGCCGAGGCCGAGGCCGCCCTCACCGCCGCCCGCGAGGCCGCCACCGCCGCCGAACGCAGGCGCGCCGCCACCCAGGCCCGCCACGAGGCCCTGGCCATGGGCCTGCGCCGCAAGGACGGCACCGGCACGCTGCTGGCGGCGCAGGATCGACTCTCCGGCCTGCTCGGCCCGGCCGCCGAGCTGCTGACCGTCACCCCCGGCTACGAGGTCCCCCTGGCCGCCGCCTTCGGCGCCGCCGCCGACGCCCTGGCCGTGACGACCCCCTCCGCCGCCGCCGACGCCATCCGCCTGCTGCGCAAGCAGGACGCGGGCCGCGCCGCCCTGCTGCTCACCGGCGCCCCCGACGACGTACCGGCCGAGGCGCGCACCGACGGGCCGCCGTACGCCGCCGACCTCGTGCGCGGACCCGCCGAGCTCATGCCCGCCGTACGGCGGCTGCTGCGCGGGATCGTCGTGGTGAGCACGCTGGAGGACGCCGAGGACCTGGTGTACGCGCGGCCCGACCTGACCGCCGTCACGGCGGAGGGCGACGTCCTCGGGGCGCACTTCGCGCACGGCGGCTCCGCCGGGGCGCCGAGTCTGCTGGAGGTCCAGGCCTCCGTGGACGAGGCCGCCGCCGAGCTCGAAGAGCTGGCCGTGCGCTGCGAGGAGCTCGCCGAGGCGCAGCACGCCGCCGCCGAGCGGCGCAAGCAGTGCGCGGCACGCGTCGAGGAACTGGGGGAGCGGCGCAGGGCCGCCGACCGGGAGAAGTCGGCCGTCGCCCAGCAGCTCGGCCGGCTCGCCGGGCAGGCGCGGGGAGCGGCCGGGGAGGCCGAGCGGTCCACGGCCGCCGCGGCCCGGGCGCAGGAGGCCCTGGACAAGGCCCTCCAAGAGGTCGAGGAACTCGCCGAACGGCTCGCCGTCGCCGAGGAGATGCCGATCGAGGAGGAGCCCGACACCTCCGTACGCGACCGGCTCGCCGCCGACGGCGCCAACGCCCGCCAGACCGAGATGGAGGCCCGCCTCCAGGTCCGTACGCACGAGGAGCGCGTCAAGGGGCTCGCCGGACGGGCCGACTCGCTCGACCGGGCCGCCCGCGCGGAACGCGAGGCACGCGCGCGTGCCGAGCAGCGCCGCGCCCGGCTGCGGCACGAGGCGGCCGTCGCGGAGGCCGTCGCCTCCGGCGCGCGGCAGCTGCTCGCGCACATCGAGGTCTCCCTCGCCCGGGCGGACGAGGAGCGCACCGCCGCCGAGGCCGCCAAGGCCCGCCGCGAGCAGGAACTCGCCCAGGCCCGGGCCGAGGGGCGCGATCTCAAGGCCGAACTCGACAAGTTGACGGATTCGGTCCACCGCGGAGAGGTACTCGGCGCCGAGAAGCGGCTGCGGATCGAGCAGCTGGAGACCAGGGCGCTGGAGGAGCTGGGTGTCGAACCGGCGGGGCTCATCGAGGAGTACGGCCCGCACCAGCTCGTGCCGCCCTCGCCCCCCGCCGAGGGCGAACAGCTGCCGGAGGACCCGGAGCATCCGCGCAACCAGCCCCGGCCGTTCGTCCGGGCCGAGCAGGAGAAGCGCCTGAAGGTCGCCGAGCGGGCCTACCAGCAGCTCGGCAAGGTCAACCCGCTGGCCCTGGAGGAGTTCGCGGCCCTGGAGGAACGCCACCAGTTCCTCAGCGAGCAGCTCGAGGACCTGAAGAAGACCCGGGCGGACCTCCTGCAGGTGGTGAAGGAGGTCGACGAACGCGTCGAGCAGGTCTTCACCGAGGCCTACCGGGACACGGCCCGCGAGTTCGAGGGCGTCTTCAGCCGGTTGTTCCCCGGTGGTGAAGGACGTCTCATCCTCACCGCCCCCGACAACATGCTCACCACGGGCGTGGACGTCGAGGCACGTCCGCCGGGCAAGAAGGTCAAGCGGCTGTCGCTGCTCTCCGGCGGGGAGCGGTCGCTGACCGCCGTGGCGCTGCTCGTGTCGATCTTCAAGGCGCGGCCCAGCCCGTTCTACGTCATGGACGAGGTCGAGGCCGCCCTCGACGACACCAACCTCCAGCGGCTCATCCGGATCATGCAGGAGCTCCAGGAGACCTCGCAGCTGATCGTGATCACCCACCAGAAGCGCACGATGGAGGTCGCCGACGCGCTGTACGGCGTCTCCATGCAGGGCGACGGTGTGTCCAAGGTCATTTCCCAGCGGCTGCGCTAGATGCGTGTCGCTTACACCGGCTTGACCAGCAGCTGGAGCGGTTACTTCAACTCTTGAACGTATCGGCCCCACCTTTGCGAGCCGTTCGTCTTAGCCCTCCCCTATTGACTTCGAAACTTGAAGGAATAACCTGTGCAACGTTCCTTTTACCTTCAGGTACCTTCAGGCGGACCTGGAAGGGCTGACCCCATCCGGCAGCGTTGCCGGTGGCCCGAGGAGTACACGTGACCAGCACAGCGCAGGCACCCAAGTCCGGAGCCAGGACGGCTCATCCCGAACATCTCGGGCACGTCATCTTCATCGCGGCGGCGGCCGCGATGGGCGGTTTCCTCTTCGGTTACGACAGTTCCGTGATCAACGGCGCCGTCGAGGCCATCCGTGACCGCTACGACATCGGGTCGGCGGCCCTCGCCCAGGTCATCGCCATCGCCCTGATCGGCTGCGCCATCGGCGCCGCGACCGCCGGACGCATAGCCGACCGCATCGGCCGCATCCGGTGCATGCAGATCGCCGCGATCCTCTTCACGATCAGCGCCGTCGGCTCCGCACTGCCCTTCTCGCTGTACGACCTCGCCTTCTGGCGCGTGGTCGGCGGCTTCGCCATCGGTATGGCCTCCGTCATCGGCCCGGCCTACATCGCCGAGGTCGCCCCGCCCGCCTACCGCGGCCGGCTCGGCTCCTTCCAGCAGGCCGCGATCGTCATCGGCATCGCGGTGTCCCAGCTGGTCAACTGGGGTCTGCTGAACGCCGCCGACGGCGACCAGCGCGGTCAGCTGATGGGCCTGGAGGCCTGGCAGGTCATGCTCGGCGTCATGGTCGTCCCGGCCGTCCTGTACGGCCTGCTCTCCTTCGCCATCCCCGAGTCGCCGCGCTTCCTGATCTCCGTCGGCAAGCACGAGCGCGCCCGCGAGATCCTCGCCGAGGTCGAGGGCAAGGACATCGACCTGGACGCCCGCGTCACCGAGATCGAGCTCGCCATGAAGAGCGAGCACAGGTCGACCTTCAAGGACCTGCTCGGCGGCAGCTTCTTCTTCAAGCCGATCGTCTGGATCGGCATCGGCCTGTCGGTCTTCCAGCAGTTCGTCGGCATCAACGTCGCGTTCTACTACTCCTCGACGCTGTGGCAGTCGGTCGGCGTCGACCCGACGGACTCGTTCTTCTACTCGTTCACCACGTCGATCATCAACATCGTCGGCACCGTCATCGCGATGATCTTCGTCGACCGCGTCGGCCGCCGCCCGCTCGCCATCATCGGTTCGGTCGGCATGGTCGTCGGTCTCGCGCTGGAGGCCTGGGCGTTCTCCTTCCACCTGGTCGACGGCAAGCTGCCCGCCACCCAGGGCTGGGTCGCCCTGATCGCCGCCCACGTCTTCGTCCTCTTCTTCGCCCTGTCCTGGGGCGTGGTCGTCTGGGTCATGCTCGGCGAGATGTTCCCGAACCGGATCCGCGCCGCCGCCCTGGGCGTCGCCGCTGCCGCACAGTGGGTCGCCAACTGGGCCATCACCGCGAGCTTCCCGTCGCTGGCCGACTGGAACCTCTCCGTGACGTACGTGATCTACACGGCCTTCGCCGCGCTCTCCATCCCGTTCGTCCTGAAGTTCGTGAAGGAGACGAAGGGCAAGGCTCTGGAGGAGATGGGCTGAGCGCCCCGCGAACTCGGGGAGAAGGGCCAAGTCCCCGCTGCCCCTCTCCCCGTAACCCCGCCGCCGCCCGGCTCGGCCACTGCCTGAGCCGGGCGGCGGTGCAGTAACCGGACGATCAGTTCCCCAGCCGGGGCAGCACCCGCTCGCAGAACAGCCGCAGACTCCGCCACCCCTCCTCCACCGGCATCCCGCCCGACAGCGGGTGCAGGACGTAGGAATCCATTCCCAGCGCCACGCACTGCTCCGGTGTGACGATCCGGTACACGCCCTCCGCGCGCAGCTCGTCCACCGCCGTGGCCGCCGACCGCACCGCCGAACGGACATTCCCGGACTGCCAGGAGGCGTACGTCCGCGCCTCGTGCAGGAAGTGCTCCCCGTACTGGGCCCAGGTCCGGTCCGGGTCCTGAGCGAGGTGCAGCAGCGGGGTCTCGGCGGCGGGCATCATGGTCCAGCCCTCGGTGCCGTACTCGACGAGGCGCTCCTTGTAGTAGGCCTCCAGCTCCGGCAGATGCGCGCTGGGGAAGAAGGGCAGCCCCAGCCGGGCGGCGCGGCGCGCGGCGGCCTGGGAGGAGCCGCCGACCAGGAGCAGGGGGTGCGGTTCGGTGTACGGGCGCGGGGTGATGCGGACCGTTCGGCCCCGGTACGCGAAGGGCTCGCCGGTCCATGCCCCAAGAAGCGTCTCCAGTAGCTCGTCCTGGAGCCTGCCGCGCCGCTGCCACTCCACGCCGAACAGCTCGTACTCCTCGGGCCGGTACCCGATCCCCGCGACGGTCACCAGTCGCCCGCCGCTCAGCAGGTCAAGGACCGCGATCTCCTCGGCCAGCCGCAGCGGGTCGTGCAGCGGGCCGATGATCGCCGAGATCGTCACCGTGACCCGGCGGGTGGCGCCGAAGACCGCGCCCGCGAAGGCCAACGGTGACGGCAGCCAGTTGTTGCCGGCCCCGTGGTGCTCCTCCGTCTGGACGGTGGTGATCCCGCGCTCGTCGGCGTAGGCGGCCATCTCCAGGGCCGTCCGGTAGCGGGCGTGGAGCGAGGCGGGGGTGGCGCCGGGTGCGACGAGGTTGAAACGTACGACCGTGACGGGCATGGGTGTGTCCCCCTTCACCGGGCGGGTGTGCTCGGGGACGTTAGCTGACGGTGTGTCAGACATCCAGAGGGGTGTCGCCGGACCCCATGGCCGATACTGGACGGGTTATGGACATCGTCATCCTTGCTGTAGTCATCGCCGTGGTCGTGCTCGGCGCGCTCGGCGGGCTCGTGGTCGGCAGCCGGCGCAGGAAGCAGCTGCCCCCGCCGCCCCCCGCCGCGCCCGACATCACCGCCCCTCCCGCCGAGCCGCACGTCGGCGAAGAGGCCGAGACGCCGCGGGAGGAACCGCGGCGCACGATCGAGGAGGTGGATCTTCCGGACGGGGGCACGGCTCCCGTCGTGGTGGAGGAGCCGCCCACCGTCGAGGCTCCCGAGATCGAGATCCCGGAGCCCACCGCAGGCCGCCTGGTCCGCCTGCGCGCCCGCCTGTCCCGCTCGCAGAACGCCCTCGGCAAGGGCCTGCTCACCCTGCTGTCGCGCGAGCACCTCGACGAGGAGACCTGGGAGGAGATCGAGGACACCCTCCTCACCGCCGACGTCGGCGTACAGCCCACCCAGGAGCTGGTCGAACGGCTGCGCGAGCGCGTGAAGGTGCTCGGCACCCGCACCCCCGAAGAGCTGCGCCGCCTGCTGCGCGAGGAGCTGGTCCAGCTCGTCGGCCCCGAGCTGGACCGCACCGTCAAGACCGAGCCGGAGGGCCGCAAGCCCGGCATCGTGATGGTCGTCGGCGTCAACGGCACCGGCAAGACCACCACCACCGGCAAGCTCGCCCGCGTTCTGGTGGCCGATGGCAACACCGTCGTCCTCGGCGCGGCCGACACCTTCCGTGCCGCCGCCGCCGACCAGCTGCAGACCTGGGGCGAGCGGGTCGGCGCCCACACCGTGCGCGGCCCGGAGGCCGGCGACCCGGCCTCCGTCGCCTTCGACGCGGTCAAGGAGGGCAAGGAGATGGGCGCGGACGTCGTGCTCATCGACACCGCCGGCCGCCTGCACACCAAGACCGGCCTCATGGACGAGCTCGGCAAGGTCAAGCGCGTCGTGGAGAAGCACGCCCCGCTGGACGAGGTGCTGCTCGTGCTCGACGCGACGACAGGCCAGAACGGCCTCGTTCAGGCCCGCGTCTTCGCCGAGGTCGTCGACATCACCGGCATCGTCCTCACCAAGCTGGACGGCACGGCCAAGGGCGGCATCGTGATCGCCGTGCAGCGCGAGCTGGGCGTTCCCGTCAAGCTGGTCGGTCTCGGCGAGGGTGCTGATGATCTGGCGCCGTTCGAGCCGGAGGCGTTCGTGGATGCGCTCATCGGAGACTGACCTCCACCGGAAAACCGTAGGTGCTTGCGAGAAGCGCCCGCCCCCGAGGTGCAGTCGGGGGACGGGCGCTTCGCTGTGTCCGTCGTACGGCCGGGACGGCGACTAGGCTCGCGACCGGTGCGCCACATACGCCAGCGTTCCCAGCACCAGCCGCGCCTGCGGAGGCCGGGACGCCGAGTCCAGCGCGGGGGAGCGCAGCCAGCGCACCGGGCCGAGGCCGCCCCGGTCGGACGGCGGCGCCGTGATGTGCGTACCGGGGCCGAGGCCGCGCAGGTCGAGGGAGGTGGGGTCGTCCCAGCCCATGCGGTAGAGCAGTTCGGGCAGGTCGGCGGCGGCGCCGGGGGCGACGAAGAAGTGGGCGCGGCCGTCCGGGGTCGCGGCGACCGGGCCGAGGGGGAGGCCCATGCGCTCCAGCCGGGCTAGGGCGAGGCGCCCGGCGGGCTCGGCCACCTCGATGACGTCGAAGGCCCGGCCGACCGGCAGCATCACCGCGGCGCCCGGGACCTCGCCCCAGGCCTCGGTCACCTCGTCCAGCGTCGCCCCGGCGGGGATCTCCGGCGCGAAGTCCAGCGGATGCGCGCCCCGTGCCCGGCAGTCGCGGCGGCCGCAGGAGCAGGCACCGGCCGCGGCCCGCGCGCCCGGCACCACGTCCCAGCCCCACAGCCCGGTGTACTCCGCCACGGTGGTGACGTCCGAGGGGCGCCCGCGGCGGCGCGAGCCGGGCCGGATGTCGCGGATACCCCGACTGATGCCGATCGTGAAGCCCATGCCCCCTCCAACGGGTCCTGCGCACTGGTGGTTACGCAGCGGACTCGGAACGTGACGCTCTGTTCTGGTCTACCTGTTCCCGGCTTCCCCGTGCCGCCCGGCTCAGGCGGCGCCTGGAAGCACTCGGGGTGGTGTGCCTGGCGACGCGCGCTCCTGACTGCACCTCTGCATCCACTCCCGGTGTCTGTGTCAAGTGAATCGCGTGAAGGCGACGGTGAGTTCATCCGATGGGGTGGCGAATGGTGGCGATTCTGGAATCACCATGGCTCGACGGGTGATCGTAGGATTACCGTGTGTGCACGAGTCCTGGGGGCACATGCACTCGTGGGTATGCCGGAGGCAAGTCGGCTTTCCGTTCGAAGGGTGACAAGCGCCGGACGGACGGTCGCACGAACCGGCATTCTGATAGGGCTTGGCGCACTCAGCGACAAGTGGTCTCAGGGATGGGGGCGTTCCAGTGAGCGGCAACGGCGGAAGCGGATCGAGCGCTGGACACGCTGCGCACGCTGACAAGCGCCCCAACGAGCTGCTCACCTCCTGGTTCGTGCGCAGCGGCTGGTCCAAGGGCGAGCTCGCCCGCCAGGTCAACCGCAGGGCACGCCAGCTGGGCGCCAACCACATCTCCACGGACACCTCGCGCGTGCGCCGCTGGCTGGACGGCGAGAACCCGCGCGAGCCGATCCCGAGGATCCTGTCCGAGCTGTTCTCCGAGCGGTTCGGTGTCGTGGTCTCCGTCGAGGACCTGGGGCTGCGCACCGCGCGCCAGTCACCGTCCGTGTCCGGCGTGGACCTGCCCTGGACGGGCCCGCAGACCGTGGCCCTGCTCAGCGAGTTCTCGCGCAGCGACCTGATGCTGGCGCGGCGCGGCTTCCTCGGGAGCTCGCTGGCCCTCTCTGCGGGCCCGGCCCTCATCGAGCCCATGCAGCGCTGGCTCGTCCCCGGCCCCCCGGCCCCCCGGCCGGGGCCCGAGCCCGCGCCCACCGCCTCGGGCCGGGTCCGCGGCCGGCTCTCCAAGCCGGAGCTGGACCTGCTGGAGACCACGACCGTGATGTTCCGGCAGTGGGACGCCCAGTGCGGCGGCGGCCTGCGCCGCAAGGCGGTCGTCGGCCAGCTGCACGAGGTGACGGACCTCCTCCAGGAGCCCCAGCCCGAGGCCACCACCCGGCGGCTGTTCAAGGTCGCCGCCGAGCTCGCCGAACTGGCCGGCTGGATGTCGTACGACATCGGGATGCAGCCCACCGCGCAGAAGTACTTCGTCCTCGCGCTGCACGCCGCCAAGGAGGCGGGCGACCGGCCGCTCGGCTCATATGTGCTGTCCAACATGAGCCGGCAGATGATCCACCTGGGCCGGCCCGACGACGCCCTGGAGTTGATCCACCTCGCGCAGTACGGCAGCCGGGACTGCGCGAGCCCGCGCACCCAGTCGATGCTGTATGCGATGGAGGCCCGCGCCTACGCCAACATGGGGCAGCCCGGCAAGTGCAAGCGGGCGGTGCGGATGGCCGAGGACACCTTCGCCGAGGCCGACGAGTGGGACGAGCCGGACCCCGACTGGATCCGCTTCTTCTCCGAGGCCGAGCTGTACGCCGAGAACTCCCACTCCTACCGCGACCTCGCCTACATCGCCGGCCGCAGCCCCACCTACGCCTCCCTGGCCGAGCCCCTGATGCAGCGGGCCGTGGAGCTGTTCGCGCAGGACGGCGAACACCAGCGGTCGTATGCGCTGAACCTGATCGGCATGGCCACCGTGCATCTGCTCCAGCGCGAACCCGAACAGAGCACGGTGTTCGCCGCCCAGGCCATGCAGGTCGCCAAGAAGGTCCGTTCCGAGCGCGTCAACACTCGTATCCGAAAGACGGTCGACACGGCCGTACGCGACTTCGGTGACCTCGCCGAGGTCGTGGACCTCACCGAGCGGCTCGCCGCCGAGCTGCCCGAGACCGCCGAGGCGGTCTGACACCCCGCGAGAACCCGTGAGCCCCGGCCGCGGCCGGCCCTCCCGAACTGCCCGACTCGGCTCCCCCATGCCAGGTCATCGGAAGGCCGACCGCGGCCGGCCCGTGCGTGCTTCTCGGAAGGCTTCTCAGCAGGCTTCCGAGAAGGTTGCGCCACGATAACGATCCGGCTGCCGAACATCTCGCAGTTCATCGACCCGTAACACGCAAGGCGCCTTCGTCACGGCGGCGAAACAACGAGGGGCTTCGACCGAAACGGCGCTGCGCCAATCTCATGGCGCATAACCGGCCCACCCCTCTTTCCGCTCAAGGCTTCGCCCGCACGGGGCCGTACCAAACGACGAGGAGACGCCGATGGCACCAGCCATCACGCTTGCCGCAGAGACGCAGCTCTCTGCCGCCAACACAGGCTTCATGCTCATCTGTTCCGCCCTGGTGATGCTCATGACCCCGGGCCTGGCCTTCTTCTACGGAGGCATGGTCCGCGTCAAGAGCACCCTGAACATGCTGATGATGAGCTTCATCAGCCTCGGGATCGTCACCATCCTGTGGGTGCTGTACGGCTTCTCCATGGCGTTCGGCACCGACTCCGGCCACCTCATCGGCTGGAACTCCGACTGGGTCGGCCTCAGCAACATCGGCCTGACGGAGCTGTGGGGCACGTACAACATCCCGATCTTCGTCTTCCTGGTCTTCCAGCTGATGTTCGCGATCATCACGCCCGCCCTGATCAGCGGTGCGCTCGCGGACCGCGTGAAGTTCACGGCGTGGGCACTGTTCGTCGCGCTGTGGGCCACGATCGTCTACTTCCCGGTCGCCCACTGGGTCTGGGGCGAGGGCGGCTGGGCCTTCGACATGGGCGTGATCGACTTCGCCGGTGGTACCGCGGTCCACATCAACGCCGGTGCCGCGGCGCTCGGCGTGATCCTGGTCATCGGCAAGCGCGTCGGCTTCAAGAAGGACCCGATGCGCCCGCACAGCCTGCCGCTGGTCATGCTCGGCGCCGGTCTGCTGTGGTTCGGCTGGTTCGGCTTCAACGCCGGCTCGTGGCTCGGCAACGACGACGGCGTCGGCGCGCTGATGTTCGTCAACACGCAGATCGCCACCGCCGCCGCCATGCTGGCCTGGCTCATCTACGAGAAGATCCGCCACGGCGCGTTCACCACGCTGGGCGCCGCCTCCGGTGCGGTCGCCGGTCTGGTCGCCATCACCCCGTCGGGTGGCGCGGTCTCCCCGATGGGCGCGATCGCCGTCGGCGTCGTCGCCGGTGTGCTGTGCGCCATGGCCGTCGGCCTGAAGTACAAGTTCGGCTACGACGACTCGCTCGACGTCGTCGGCGTCCACCTGGTCGGCGGTGTCGTCGGCTCCCTGCTGGTCGGCCTCCTCGCCAGCGGCAAGGGCCAGTCCGAGGTCCAGGGCCTCTTCTACGGCGGCGGCATGGAGCAGTTCTGGAAGCAGTGCGCCGGTGTCTTCGCGGTCCTGGCCTACTCGCTGGTGGTCTCCGCGCTCCTCGCCTTCATCCTCGACAAGACCATTGGTATGCGGGTCTCCGAGGACGACGAGGTCGCCGGCATCGACCAGACCGAGCACGCCGAGACCGCATACGACTTCAGCGGCGCGGGCGGCGGTGCCGCCAAGACCGCCGTCATCCCGGCCGCCGTGGCCGGCGCCGAGAGCAAGAAGGTGGACGCATGAAGCTCATCACCGCCGTCGTCAAGCCCCACCGGCTCGACGAGATCAAGGAGGCCCTGCAGGCCTTCGGAGTCCACGGCCTGACGGTCACCGAGGCGAGCGGTTACGGTCGTCAGCGGGGCCACACCGAGGTCTACCGCGGTGCCGAGTACACCGTGGACCTGGTTCCCAAGATCCGCATCGAGGTGCTGGTCGAGGACGACGACGCCGAACAGCTGATCGATGTCATCGTCAAGGCGGCCCGCACCGGCAAGATCGGTGACGGCAAGGTCTGGTCCCTCCCGGTCGAGACGGCCGTAAGGGTCCGGACCGGCGAGCGCGGACCGGACGCGCTCTGACCGCAGAAGAGAACAGGAGTCGCTGGGTGACGAGTACGGACGTGCGGAAAGAAGCAGAGGACTCGGGACCCAGCGGCTACGCGGCGGCCCGGCTGCGCCTCCTCGGTGAGGGGGCGCGGTCCGGGCCGCCGCGCCGTTCGGCCCTGTCCGAACTGACCGACGACTGGCTCTCCGGCCTGTTCACCGCGGGCGCCGAGGCGCTGCGCGGGGTCTCCCTGGTCGCCGTCGGCGGCTACGGCCGCGGTGAGCTGTCCCCCCGCAGCGACCTCGACCTGCTCCTGCTGCACGACGGCGGCGACAGCAAGGCGGTCGCCGCCCTCGCCGACCGGCTCTGGTACCCGGTCTGGGACCTCGGCCTCGCCCTCGACCACTCCGTCCGGACCCCGGCGGAGGCGCGCAGGACGGCCGGTGAGGACCTCAAGGTCCAGCTGGGCCTGCTGGACGCCCGGCACATCGCGGGAGACCTCGGCCTCACGGCGGCCTTGCGCACGGCGGTCCTCGCCGACTGGCGCAACCAGGCGCCCAAACGCCTCCCCGAACTCCAGGAGCTGTGCGCCGAACGCGCCGAGCGCCAGGGCGAGTTGCAGTACCTGCTCGAGCCGGACCTGAAGGAGGCGCGCGGCGGGCTGCGCGACGCCACCGCCCTGCGCGCCGTCGCCGCCTCCTGGCTGGCCGACGCCCCGCGCGAGGGCCTGGCCGACGCCCGGCGCCGCCTGCTCGACGTCCGCGACGCGCTCCACCTGGCCACCGGCCGGGCCACCGACCGGCTCGCGCTCCAGGAGCAGGACCAGGTGGCGGCCGAGCTCGGCCTGCTGGACGCCGACACGCTGCTGCGGCAGGTGTACGAGGCCGCGCGTGTCATCTCGTACGCCAGTGATGTCACCTGGCGTGAAGTGGGGCGTGTGCTGCGGTCGCGCGCCGTGCGGCCACGCCTTCGCGCCATGCTGGGCGGCGGGAAGCCGACCACCGAGCGCTCTCCGCTGGCCGAGGGGGTCGTGGAGCAGGACGGCGAGGTGGTGCTCGCCCGCGCCGCGCGCCCCGAACGCGACCCTGTGCTCCCGCTGCGCGCCGCGGCCGCCGCCGCGCAGGCCGGACTCCCGCTCTCCCTGCACGCCGTACGGCGCATGGCGGCCACCGCGCGTCCCTTGCCCACGCCCTGGCCCGCCGAGGCACGCGAGCAACTGGTCACCCTGCTCGGCTCCGGCCGCCCCACCGTCGAGGTCTGGGAGGCGCTGGAGGCCGAGGGCCTGATCACCCAGCTGCTGCCCGACTGGGAGCGGGTCCGCTGCCGCCCGCAGCGCAACGCCGTCCACGTCTGGACCGTCGACCGGCACCTCATCGAGACGGCGGTCCGCGCCTCCGAGTTCACCCGCCGCGTCAGCCGCCCCGACCTCCTGCTGGTCGCCGCGCTGCTGCACGACATCGGCAAGGGCTGGCCCGGCGACCACTCGGTCGCGGGCGAGATCATCGCCAAGGACGTGGCCGCCCGCATCGGCTTCGACCGCCACGACGTGACGGTGATCGCCACCCTCGTACGCCACCACCTGCTGCTCATCGAGACGGCCACCCGGCGCGACCTGGAGGACCCGGCCACCGTGCGCCTGGTCGCCGAGGCCGTCGGCTCGCACGGCACCCTCGAACTGCTGCACGCGCTGACCGAGGCCGACGCCCTGGCCACCGGCCCGGCCGCCTGGTCGTCCTGGCGCGGCTCCCTGGTCACCGAGCTGGTCGAGCGGGTCTCCGCGGTGCTGGCGGGGGACGACCCGGACGATCCCGAGGACGCCGCGCCGACGGCCGAGCAGGAGCGGCTCGCCATCGAGGCGGTCGCGACCGGCGGCCCGGTGCTGTCCCTGCGGGCCCAGACCGAGCAGCCCGCCGAGCAGGAGCCGTCCGGCGACCCCGAGCCGCTCGGCGTGGAGCTGCTGATCGCCGTCCCCGACCAGCCGGGCGTGTTGCCCGCCGTGGCCGGCGTGCTCGCCATGCACCGGCTGACCGTACGGACCGCCGAACTGCGCTCGCTGGACCTCCCGGACGGCGTCGACGGCTCGGTCCTGCTGCTCGACTGGCGGGTCGCCGCCGAATACGGCTCCCTGCCGCAGGCCGCCCGGCTGCGCGCGGACCTCGTCCGGGCCCTGGACGGCTCGCTGGACATCGGGGGCCGGCTGGCCGAGCGCGACGCCGCGTATCCGCGCCGCCGGGGCGTGGTCGCGCCACCGCCGCGGGTCACGGTCCACCCGGCCGCCTCCCGGTTGGCCACGGTGATCGAGGTACGGGCCCAGGACGCGCCGGGCCTGCTGTTCCGCATCGGCCGGGCGCTGGAGGACGCGAACGTACGGGTGCGCAGCGCGCACGTCTCGACGCTGGGCGCCAACGCCGTCGACGCGTTCTACGTGACCGGTCCGCAGGGCGCGCCCCTGCCGGGCGACGAGGCCGCGGCCGTCGCGCGGAAACTGGAGGAGACTCTGCCCGGGTGAGGGCGCCCCGGCGACTTGTCACGCCGGGATACCCTGGAGGGCGATTCCCTAGCCTGTCACCGACCCCGAGGACCGCGAGCGCCGTGTTCGATACTCTTTCCGATCGCCTCTCAGCGACCTTCAAGAACCTGCGCGGCAAGGGACGGCTCTCCGAGGCGGACATCGACGCCACGGCGCGCGAGATCCGCATCGCGCTTCTCGAGGCGGACGTGGCGCTGCCGGTCGTCCGGACGTTCATCAAGAACGTCAAGGAGCGCGCCCTCGGCGCCGAGGTCTCCCGCGCGCTGAACCCGGCCCAGCAGGTCCTGAAGATCGTCAACGACGAACTGGTCACCATCCTCGGCGGCGAGACCCGGCGGCTGCGCTTCGCCAAGCAGCCGCCGACCGTGATCATGCTGGCTGGTCTGCAGGGTGCCGGTAAGACCACCCTCGCGGGCAAGCTCGGCAAGTGGCTCAAGGAGCAGGGCCACTCGCCGCTGCTGGTCGCCTGCGACCTCCAGCGCCCGAACGCCGTGAACCAGCTCAGCGTGGTCGCCGAGCGCGCCGGTGTCGGCGTCTACGCGCCCGAGCCGGGCAACGGCCTCGGCGACCCGGTCAAGGTCGCCAAGGACTCCATCGACTACGCGAAGTCCAAGGTCCACGACATCGTGATCGTGGACACCGCCGGCCGCCTCGGCATCGACCAGGAGATGATGCAGCAGGCCGCCGACATCCGGGACGCGGTCGCGCCCGACGAGATCCTGTTCGTCGTCGACGCGATGATCGGTCAGGACGCCGTCAACACCGCCGAGGCCTTCCGCGACGGCGTCGGCTTCGACGGCGTGGTGCTCTCCAAGCTCGACGGTGACGCCCGCGGTGGTGCGGCGCTGTCGATCCGGCAGATCACCGGCAAGCCGATCATGTTCGCGTCGAACGGCGAGAAGCTCGAGGACTTCGACGCCTTCCACCCGGACCGGATGGCCTCCCGCATTCTCGACATGGGTGACCTGCTCACCCTGATCGAGCAGGCGGAGAAGACGTTCAGCCAGGAAGAGGCCGAGAAGATGGCCTCCAAGCTGGCGTCCAAGAAGGGCCAGGACTTCACCCTGGACGACTTCCTGGCCCAGATGGAGCAGGTCCGGAAGATGGGCTCCATCTCGAAGCTGCTCGGGATGCTGCCCGGCATGGGCCAGATCAAGGACCAGATCCAGAACCTCGACGAGCGCGATGTCGACCGCACGGCCGCCATCATCAAGTCGATGACCCCGGCCGAGCGCCAGGACCCGACGATCATCAACGGCTCGCGCCGCGCCCGTATCGCCCGCGGTTCCGGTGTCGAGGTCAGCGCCGTGAAGAACCTCGTCGAGCGGTTCTTCGAGGCCCGCAAGATGATGTCCCGCATGGCTCAGGGCGGCGGAATGCCCGGCATGCCGGGGATGCCGGGCATGGGCGGCGGTCCCGGCCGGGCGAAGAAGAAGCAGAAGCAGTCCAAGGGCAAGCAGCGCTCCGGCAACCCGATGAAGCGCAAGCAGCAGGAGCAGGAGGCCGCGGCCCGCCGCGCAGCCGCCGCGCAGGGCGGCAACGCCTTCGGGCTGCCGCAGCAGGGCGCCAAGGACTTCGAACTGCCGGACGAGTTCAAGAAGTTCATGGGCTGACGCTTCATGGGCCGACGCTTCACGGGCTGACGGTCTCGCCGGTACGTCGCCGGGGGCGCTCCTCGCCAGGAGGGGCGCCCCCGGCGCGTTCCTGCCGGCTCCGACGACCGACCTGGTCGGAGGTCACCGGGCAGGGCGGCACCGTCGCACCGTCCGTGGTGCTCGTCGCCCTGCGGGTGTACCGGATCGCCAGGATCATCCGGCCGACGCAGGACAAGAAGCGGCCGGGAGGCGTAGTGGCGGCCACGCCCCCGGCCGCAGGCGAGGGCCTGCCGCCCCGGGGACCCCCGGTCGACAGGCCCGTCCTGGGGCAGGCCCTGCCCTACGTCTGGTCGAACTTCCAGATGTACGGCTCGCCGTCCTCCGTCGACCAGTGGACCTCCACCGTCTTGGCGTTCGCCGGGATCACGAACGTCTCGCAGAAGACGTGGCTCTCGCCCTGCTTGAAGCTCTCGATGTCGTACGGGTCCTCGCAGCCCGCGGCGTCCTCGGGCGCGCCGATGAGGACGGCGCCGCGCTGCCCGTCGGCCCACACCGTGGTGCCGTCGTTCGCCTCGGGCAAGTCGGTGAGGGCCGGGCCGCCCTTGTGGGTGTACTTCACGTGCGCGACGGCCAGCACCTTGCCCTTGGCGTCCGCGGCGTCCGCCACCGCCTTCGCGGCCTCCGCCTCGGTGCCGACGTCGACCTTCTGCGCCACGACGTCCCAGGTGACCTCGCCCTGGTCCTCCTCGACCTTCCCCGTCGCGGCCTCGCCGGCCTTCAGCTCGCCGCCCGAGGCCGCCTCGGGCGACGGGGAGGCCTTCGCCTGCGGGGTGGCCGGGCTCTTCGCGTCGGCGGTGTCGTCTCCGCCGCCGCAGGCGGTCAGCGTCACAGCGAGGACGGCCACGGGCGCGGCGAGGCGCAGCGCGGTCTTGTGGTGCAGCAAAACAGCTCCTGTATGCAGATGTGTAAGTCCCCCGAGCGGTGGATCAGATTAGGCGGCAGTGATCCACTTGGCGAAACCAGAGCCGCCCCGCCCCGCTTTCTTCACACCATTCACACCCGCACCGGAAAAGCTCGCGCGCAGCACAAAGGAAGGGCGGGTGAATATGGATCAATTCCGGCCGTCTTCGGTCGTCACGGTGTCCGGGCGATGAGATACCGGAACACGTTCGGCATCCACACGGTCCCGTCCCGCCGTTGGTACGGATGCAGCGCCTCGGCCAGCTCCTTGTCGACCTGCACCTGGTCCGTCGCCGTCATCGCCGCGTCGAACAGCCCCGTCGACTTCAGGCCACGTACGGCGCTGTCCACGTCGGCATACCCAAAGGGGCACGCCACCCGCCCGGACCCGTCCGGCCGCAGGCCCGCCCGATGGGCGACCTCCTCCAGGTCGTCCCGCAGGGCGAGGCGCCAACTGCCCGCGCTGCGCAGCGGCTCCGCCAGCTTGGTGGCCACCCGCAGCACGGACGCCGTGGCACAACGTTCCGGCGGACCCCAGCCGGCCAGCACCACGGGCGCGCCGCGCTCGGCGAGCGGGGTCGCCTCCGCCAGCAGTTCGCCCAGCCCCTCCGCGTCGCCCGCGAGGCACCCGATCGGCTCGAAGGCGGTCACCAGGGTGTACGCGGGCACGTCCGAGCCGCCCGCGTCCTGCGGCGAGCCGTCCACCAGCCGGGTGTCCGCACGCGCGCGCGTGCCCCACGCCTCGGGCAGCAGCCGCTCCCGGGCGAGCGCCAGCCGTTCGCCGGAGGCGTCGACACCGGTGACCGCGGCGCCCCGGGAGGCGGCCATCAACAAGGCGAGCCCGGAACCGCAGCCGAGGCCGAGCAGCCGCGTGGCAGGGCCCACTTCCAGTCGCTCGTAGACGGCCTCGTAGAGCGGTACGAGCATCCGCTCCTGGATCTCGGACCAGTCACGCGCGCGTGCACGCAGGTCCACGCGGGGTGTGGTGCCCGCGTGAGGCAGGTGCTGCCGCACGAGCGTAGGTGTCATAAGTAAGCGCCCCAATCCGACGAGAGTTGCCGCTGTGCCCGATTCCATGGCCCCCGTGCAGTGCGCTCGCACTCCCGTATGCCAGGAAACTCCGCACTCGACCGGTCGTCCAGTGGAAAGTGGCCCCTGCTTGAGAGTTGCATGTGCCGCTGGCGAGATTTCACATTCCGGCAACCTGGGCCCGTACCATCGCGCCATGGCAAAGGCACCCGTTCTCACCCCGCAGGCGGACGATTTTCCGCGCTGGTACCAGGATCTGATCAACAAGGCCGAGCTGGCCGACAACGGTCCGGTGCGCGGCACCATGGTCATCCGACCGTACGGGTACGGGCTGTGGGAGCGGATGCAGCAGGAGATGGACGCCCGGATCAAGGAGGCGGGCGCCCAGAACGCGTACTTCCCGCTCTTCATCCCGCAGGCCTACCTGACGAGGGAGGCCGAGCACGTCGAGGGTTTCGCGCCCGAGCTCGCGGTCGTCACGCACGGTGGCGGCAAGGAGCTGGAGGAGCCCGTCGTCGTCCGGCCCACCTCCGAGACGATCATCAACGACTATTTCTCGAAGTGGGTGCAGAGCTACCGCGACCTGCCCCTGCTGATCAACCAGTGGGCGAACGTGGTGCGGTGGGAAATGCGCCCGCGGGTGTTCCTCCGCACCACCGAATTCCTCTGGCAGGAGGGCCACACCGCGCACGCCACCTACGAGGACGCCCGGGACTATGCCGCGTACATCCACAAGGAGGTGTACGCCGACTTCATGGTCAACGTCCTCGGTATCGATGTCGTCCTGGGCCGCAAGACGGCGAGCGAGCGGTTCGCCGGCGCCGTCAACACCCTCACCCTCGAGGCAATGATGGGCGACGGCAAGGCACTCCAGATGGGCACCAGCCACGAACTCGGCCAGAACTTCGCCAAGGCCTTCCAGACCCAGTACCTGTCCAGGGACGGCCGTCAGGAGTACGTCTGGCAGACCTCCTGGGGCTCCTCCACACGCATGGTGGGTGGCCTGATCATGTCGCACGGCGATGACAGCGGGTTGCGGGTACCGCCGCGCCTGGCGCCGGTCCAGGCCGTCGTCCTCGCCATCAAGGGCGACGATGCGGTTCTGGCCAAGGTCCGCGAGCTCGGCGACCAGCTGAAGGCGGCCGGCGTCCGCGTCCACGTCGATGACCGCACCGACACCCCCTTCGGCCGTCGCGCCGTCGACTGGGAGCTCAAGGGCGTGCCCGTACGCATCGAGGTCGGCCCCCGTGACCTGGAGAACGGCACCGCGATGCTGGCCCGCCGCATTCCGGGCGGCAAGGAGCCGGTCGCCCTGGACGCGCTGGCCGGGCTGCTCCCGACGGTCCTGGAGGAGGACCAGGCGCTGCTGCTGAAGCAGTCCCGCGAGCGCCGCGAGTCCCGTACGTCCGACGTGTCGACGATCGAGGAGGCCGTCGAGGCCGCCACCGCCGGCGGCTGGGCGCGCATCCCGTGGGCGGTGCTCGGCGAAGAAGGCGAGGCCGAGCTGGGCGAACACGCGGTGACCGTACGGTGTCTGGTCGCCGAGGACGGGTCGGTGCCGGACACCGACGACGCGCCCGGTAACGTCGCTGTCGTCGCCCGCGCCTACTGACGTACGCGAGGGGCGCGGGAGAGCGGCCGAAACGCCTCTTGCGCAACCGCGGACTCCAGGTGCTCCGGCGCGCGTACACCGTCTACGCGCCGGGGCGTACGGCGGACTACGCACCAGCTTGGTACGAGCTGTGCGGCTTCTCCGCAGATCAGCGCACCCGCCCTCGTCGGGACGCATCAGTGCCAACTGACGGGTACGTGCAAATTATTTGGGATGCCCCGGAATAGGAACACAGGGGCACCCCGGCTCGTTGTCATTACGTGAGCACGACACCACCTGTTCTCGCCGCAGAGCTGGCGCAGGCGTGGGCCGATATTCAGCGGTACCACCCCGAGCTGCCCGATCTTGCCGCGCCCGAGTCCCTGATCGGAGAGTCGTCGTCCGCCTGCGGGCACGAGCTCTCCTTCGAGCGACTGCTTCACGAGGCAGTCCACGGCATCGCCGCCGCGCGCGGAGTACGCGACACCTCCCGCGCGGGCCGGTACCACAACCGCAGATTCCTCGCGATCGCCGAGGAGCTGGGCCTGGACCACCCCGAGGAACCGCATCCCAGCAGCGGCTTCTCACTGGTCACGCTCACCCCCGAGGCGAAGCGCCGCTACCGCCCGACGATCGAGCGCCTGCAGCGCGCCCTGAAGGCGCACACGGCGGCCACATCGGCCGACACCGCCCGGACCTTCCGCGGCCCGGCCGCCCGCCACGGCTCCTCCGGCGGCGGCGTCCGCGTGAAGGCCGTCTGCGACTGCGGCCGCAACGTCCGGGTCGTCCCGTCGGTCCTGGCCCAGGCCCCGATCGTCTGCGGCGGCTGTGGCAAGCCGTTCCGGATTCCGGAACCGGAGGTCGTGGGCGTGGGGGCGCGCTGAGAATCCGGCTGCTCGTGGCAGCCGGATTCCGGTGCGGCCCCGCGGCGCCTGGCCGCGCACCCGACGTACGGTCACCTCCACGCCGGGTGTCCCTCAGGCCTGCCCGGCTGCACGCCCCCCGGTCCGGAGCGACCCGCAGGGTATGGCACAATGGCTAGCTGTACTCGACAGCCGCACAGGACCCCTCTCTCCTCCGGCTGACGCGTCCATCGGGCACTCGGGTACCGCAACCCCACGCGGCCGTCTCGCCGTGCCCAACCACGTCAAATCCAGGAGATCCCACTCCCGTGGCAGTCAAGATCAAGCTGAAGCGTCTGGGCAAGATCCGTTCGCCTCACTACCGCATCGTCGTCGCCGACTCCCGTACCCGCCGTGACGGCCGGGCCATCGAGGAGATCGGCAAGTACCACCCGACGTACAACCCGTCGGTCATCGAGGTCGACAGCGAGCGTGTGGCGTACTGGCTCTCCGTCGGCGCTCAGCCGACCGAGCCCGTGCTCGCCATCCTCAAGAAGACCGGCGACTGGCAGAAGTTCAAGGGCGAGCCCGCCCCGGCTCCGCTGCTGACGCCGGCCGAGAAGCCCGCGCGTCCGTCGTTCGAGGCGATCAGCGGCGAGGACGAGGGCAAGGGTGAGGCGATCACCCAGAAGAAGAAGGCTGAGAAGAAGGACGAGGCTGCCGCCGAGTCCTCTTCGTCTGAGTCGACCGAGGCCTGAGCATGCTCGAGGAGGCTCTCGAGCACCTCGTGAAGGGCATCGTCGACAACCCTGACGATGTGCAGGTCGCCTCGCGCAACCTGCGCCGTGGACGTGTGCTCGAGGTCCGGGTCCACCCCGACGATCTCGGCAAGGTGATCGGCCGCAACGGCCGCACCGCACGCGCTCTGCGCACCGTCGTGGGCGCCATCGGCGGCCGCGGCGTCCGTGTCGACCTCGTCGACGTGGACCACGTCCGCTGACGCATCGCAGCACCGGCTCGGGCCGGGGAGGGCCACAGGGCCGTCCCCGGCCCGTAGTCGTGACGACAGGAGATCTTCGAAAGTGCAGCTCGTAGTCGCACGGATCGGCCGCGCCCATGGCATCAAGGGCGAGGTCACCGTGGAGGTCCGCACCGACGAGCCGGAAATGAGGCTCGCCCCGGGCGCCGTACTGCTCACGGATCCCGCCGCCGTGGGTCCGCTCACGATCGAGACGGGCCGGGTGCACAGTGGCCGTCTCCTGCTGCGCTTCGCGGGCGTCACCGACCGCACCGCCGCCGAGGCCCTGCGCAACACCCTCCTGATCGCCGAGGTGGACCCGGACGAACTCCCCGAGGAAGAGGACGAGTACTACGACCACCAGCTGATCGACCTCGACGTCGTGACCAAGGACGGCATGGAGGTCGGCCGCATCACGGAGATCTCGCACCTGCCCTCCCAGGACCTCTTCATCGTCGAGCGGCCCGACGGCAGCGAGGTGATGATCCCCTTCGTCGAGGAGATCGTCACCGACGTCGACCTGGCGGAGCAGCGCGCGGTCATCGACCCGCCGCCCGGCCTGATCGACGACCGAGCCGAGATCGCCTCCGCCCGGGACTCCTCCGGAGAACGGGACTCTGCCGGAGAACGGGACTCTGCCGGAGAAGAGGCGTAATGCGGCTCGACGTCGTCACGATCTTCCCCGAGTACCTGGAACCGCTGAACGTCTCCCTCGTCGGCAAGGCACGCGTGCGTGGACAGCTGAACGTCCAAGTGCACGACCTGCGTTCCTGGACCTACGACCGCCACAACACCGTCGACGACACCCCGTACGGCGGCGGCCCCGGCATGGTGATGAAAACCGAGCCCTGGGGAGACGCGCTCGACTCCGTCCTGGCGGACGGCTACGAGACCGGCTCCTACGAGCCCGCCCTCATCGTGCCCACGCCGAGTGGACGCCCCTTCACCCAGGAACTCGCCGTCCACCTCTCCGAGCGGCCGTGGCTGATCTTCACGCCCGCCCGCTACGAGGGCATCGACCGCCGCGTCATCGACGAGTACGCGACCCGGATGCCCGTGTACGAGGTCTCCATCGGTGACTACGTCCTCGCCGGCGGTGAGGCGGCCGTCCTCGTCATCACGGAGGCCGTGGCGCGGCTGCTGCCCGGCGTCCTCGGCAACGCCGAGTCCCACCGGGACGACTCCTTCGCCCCCGGCGCCATGGCCAACCTCCTGGAGGGGCCCGTATACACCAAGCCGCCCGAGTGGCGCGGCCGCGGGATCCCGGACGTCCTGCTCAGCGGCCACCACGGGAAGATCGCCCGCTGGCGGCGCGACGAGGCCCTGCGGCGTACGACGGCCCACCGGCCCGACCTCATCGAACGCTGCGACCCCAAGGCCTTCGACAAGAAGGACCGCGAGATGCTGTCCATCCTGGGCTGGGAGCCAGACCCGGAGGGGGAGCCGCACGGCCGATTTTGGCGCAGGGTCGAGGGCGTGGAACAATAGACCGCTGTTGTGCGCCGTCCGGCGTGCGCCCCTGCCGCAGGGGGACACGACGCCCGCCCCGACCCGCACAGCTGCGATCCGAACCTCTAGTTGCCGTTGATGACCTGCGGCATCAGCGAAGAAAGCAGACGAAATGTCTCACCTGCTCGACTCCGTCGACGCCGCGTCGCTGCGCAGCGACGTCCCGGACTTCCGTCCCGGCGACACCGTCAACGTCCACGTCCGCGTCATCGAGGGCAACCGCTCCCGTGTGCAGCAGTTCAAGGGCGTAGTCATCCGCCGCCAGGGTTCCGGCGTGCGCGAGACCTTCACGGTCCGCAAGGTCTCCTTCTCCGTCGGCGTCGAGCGCACCTTCCCGGTGCACACCCCGATCGTGGAGAAGATCGAGCTCGTCACCAAGGGTGACGTCCGCCGCGCCAAGCTGTACTACCTGCGCGACCTGCGCGGCAAGGCGGCGAAGATCAAGGAGAAGCGCGAGAGCTGAGCGCTTTCCGGGGATCACGCTCCCCGGGTCCCCAGCGGGGCCGGATAGCATCTGGCCCCGATGGACACCGAAGCACAGCCGACGGAGCGCGACCGCTCCTCCCGCCCTTCCGACTCCGAGGACACCTCGGAGCCCCAGGGTTCGGAGGGACGGTCGCGTTTCGCATTGGTGTCGCGGATCACCGACTGGCTCCCGGGCGGGCGGATCACCCTGACCCTGCTGATCTGCCTGCTGTTCCTGCTGCTGCTCAGCACGTTCGTGCTGCGGCCCTTCCAGATCCCCAGCGGATCCATGGAGCAGGGATTGAGGATCGGCGACCGCGTTCTCGTAAATAAGTTGGCGTACCGTTTCGGTGCCGAGCCGCAGCGCGGCGACATCGTCGTGTTCGACGGAACCGGGTACTTCGGGCACGCCGACTACATCAAGCGCGTTGTCGGTGTGGGGGGAGACCACGTGGTCTGCTGTGACAAGGAGGGGAGGCTCCAGGTGAACGGCCGGTCGGTCGACGAGTCGACCTTCCTGTACCCCGGCGACAGCCCGTCCCAGGTGCGCTTCGACGTCGTCGTGCCCGAGGGCACCCTGTTCGTCCTCGGCGACCACCGCAGCGACTCCAGCGACTCCCGCGACCACCTCGGCTCGCCGGGCGGCGGCATGATCCCGGTCGGCGACGTCATCGGCCGCGCCGACTGGATCGTCTGGCCGTTCTCGCACGCCACCCGCCTGCACCGCCCTGACGCCTACGCGCGCGTGCCCGCCGCCCAGGGCGCCCATGGGAGCGCGAAGGACGCCCACGGGGCCGCGGAGGACGCCCACGGGGCCGCGGAGGGTGCCCATGGGTAACCGCGGTAAGCCGCGCGGGGCGCCCGCGAGCCCCGCCGAGAATCTGCTGCCCACCGGCGCCCGGCGCGCCGGTGGCCCCGTCACCGGGCGGACGCGGGCCGAGCGGCGCAAGCTCCAGCGCAAGGTCAAGCGCAAGCGCCGGCGCAGCGCGGTCAAGGAGATACCGCTCCTCGTCGGTGTCGCCGTCCTCATAGCGCTCGTGCTGAAGACGTTCCTCGTCCAGGCCTTCGTCATCCCGTCCGGCTCCATGGAGCAGACGATCCAGATCGGCGACCGCGTCCTGGTCGACAAGCTCACCCCGTGGTTCGGCTCCAGGCCGCAGCGCGGGGACGTCGTCGTGTTCAAGGACCCCGGCGGCTGGCTCAAGGACGAGCAGACCACCGTCAAGAAGGACGACCCCGTCGTCATCAAGCAGATCAAGGAAGGGCTCACCTTCATCGGCCTGCTGCCGTCCGACAACGAGAAGGACCTCATCAAACGGGTCGTCGGCGTCGGCGGCGACCGGGTCAAGTGCTGTGACGCGCAGGGACGGGTCACCGTCAACGGCGTTCCACTGAACGAGGACTACCTGTATCCCGGCAACGCCCCGTCCACCACGCAGTTCGACGTCACCGTCCCCCAGGGCCGGCTGTGGGTGATGGGCGACCACCGGTCCAACTCCGCGGACTCCCGCGCCCACCAGGACACCGACTACGGCGGCACGGTCTCCGAGGACGAGGTGGTGGGACGTGCCATGGTCATCGCCTGGCCCCTGGGGCACTGGAGCACCTTGGAGGAGCCGAAAACCTACGCCTCCGTGGCGGACTCGGCCGCCGGGTCGACCGCTGCTCCCCAGCTGTCGCATAGGGTTGCTACCGACGATCCGAACGGAATGATCCAGCTCCCGAGCCCTGCGGAACTCCCGCTCGTTATGGGAGTGGTGGGCCTGCGTCGTGTATGGGGCAGGCGGCGGCACAGAGTAAGGAGTTGGCGTGGGGGATGTGGCGGTTGGCGCACGGTCCGGACACGGCGGCGAGGAACACCGCGGGCATCCCGCGGAATCAGCCGTCCCGGCCGCGGACAGCGCCGTGACCTCCGGGAGTGACTCCGGGGCGGCCGAGGACGACAGGGTGACGGACGAACACACCACGACCGACGACCGAGGGGCGGGCGGAACCCCCAGGCCGAAGAAGCAGCAGCGCTCCTTCTGGAAGGAACTGCCGATCCTGATCGGCATCGCGCTGGTGCTCGCGTTGCTGATCAAGACGTTCCTGGTGCAGGCGTTCTCGATCCCCTCCGACTCGATGCAGAACACCCTCCAGGAGGGCGACCGCGTCCTGGTCGACAAGCTCACCCCCTGGTTCGGCTCCGAGCCCGAGCGCGGCGAGGTCGTCGTCTTCCACGACCCGGACAACTGGCTGGCGGGCGAGCCCACCGCCGATCCGAACGCCCTGCAGAAGGTCCTCAGCTGGATCGGCCTCATGCCGTCCGCGGAGGAGAAGGACCTCATCAAGCGCGTCGTCGGCGTCGGCGGCGACACGGTCGAGTGCAAGAACACCGGCCCGCTGAAGGTCAACGGCAAGGCCCTCAACGAGCAGTCGTACGTCTACCCGGGCAACACGCCGTGCAGCGTCGACGACCAGGGCGGCCAGTTCAAGGTCAAGGTCCCCGAGGGCTACATCTGGGTCATGGGCGACCACCGGCAGAACTCCCGGGACTCGCGCTACAACCGGTCGGACAAGCACAACGGCATGGTCCCGGTGAAGGACGTCGTCGGCCGCGCCATCGTCGTGGCCTGGCCGGTCAACCGCTGGGACACCCTGCCGGTTCCGGACACCTTCGACCAGACGGGACTGGGCGACCAGTCCTCGGCAGCGGCCCTGACGACCGCCCCTGACGCCCTCGCCCTCGTCGGCGTCGTACCGGTGGTGCTGTGGCGCCGCAGGCGCGGCGCGACGACCGAGGTTCGTTGAGACAGGGGGGCTGAGCCTCCCCGGAGCCGGGCCCGGGGCCTCACCCCCGACCGATCCAAGTCCGCCAGGTGACTGGGCCCGCTTCGGTACCGCCGGGTAGGGTGCGGATCCATGGGTGTCGAGAGCACGACGCGTACGGCTCCGCAGGGCGGCGGCGCGAACGGTGGCCCGGCGGGCAGCCGGACCGGGCAGCGGCTGTCCGGGCTGGCCGTGGCGCTGGGCCTGGTCCTGTTCCTCGGGGGCTTCGCCTGGGGAGCCGTGGTCTACCGGCCGTACACCGTGCCCACCAGCTCGATGTCCCCGACGATCGCGGCCGGCGACCGGGTGCTGGCGCAGCGCGTCGACGGCGGTGCGATACGCCGCGGTGACGTCGTCGTCTTCAAGGACGCGACCTGGGCCGACGTGCCGATGGTCAAGCGCGTGGTCGCCGTCGGCGGAGACACCGTCTCCTGCTGCCAGGACGGCAAGCTCAAGGTCAACGGCAAGGAGATCGACGAACCGTATCTCCCTGAGGGCACCGCGGCCGAGGTCAGCAACTTCCCGACCGTGACCGTCCCCAAGGGCCGCCTGTTCCTGCTCGGCGACGAGCGCGGCAACTCCGTGGACTCCACCGCCCACCTCACCGACGCGGCCAGCGGCACGGTCTCCCGTACCGCCGTCGAGGCCCGGGTCGACGCCGTCGTCTGGCCCATGGACGGCATGCTGAAGAGCCCCACCGGCTTCGAGACACTCGGCGCCCTCTCCTCACCCGGCCCGCTTCGTATGATCGTCGCCCTGGTGATCGCCGGCGCCGTGCTCGTGCTCGGCGGGGCCGCGTACGGCCCCCTCGCCAAGCGCGCGGGCGCGGCCCGTACCCGGGTGAGCGCGGAGCCCACCGGTGTCCGCTGAGACGGCGCCGACGGGGCAGGACACGTACGAGGGCGGGCTGCGCAAGGTCGCCCGGGTCGTGCTCCTCGACCCGCGGGACCGCATCCTGCTGCTGCACGGCCACGAGCCGGACGATCCGGCCGACGACTGGTGGTTCACGCCCGGCGGCGGTGTGGAGGGCGACGAGACCCGTGAACAGGCCGCCCTGCGGGAACTCGCCGAGGAGACCGGCATCACGGAGGTCGAGCTCGGCCCGGTGCTGTGGCGGCGGAGGTGCTCCTTCCCGTTCGCGGGCCGCCGCTGGGACCAGGACGAGTGGTACTACCTGGCCCGTACGCACCGCACGGCGACCGAGGCCACGGGCCTGACCGAGCTGGAGCGGCGCAGTGTCGCCGGAGCGCGCTGGTGGACGTGTCAGGAACTGACCCGGGCACATGAGACGGTGTATCCGACCAGACTCGCCGAGCTACTGCGCACACTGCTCGACGAAGGGCCCCCGGCCGGGCCCGTGACCCTTGACCCCGAAATTGTCTAGGGGCTCACGGGACTGGCGCACAATGGTGGGATCGCACGGCTGAAGGGGAACATGCCATGAGCGCCGAGGACCTCGAGAAGTACGAGACCGAGATGGAGCTCAAGCTCTACCGGGAGTACCGCGATGTCGTCGGTCTGTTCAAATACGTGATCGAGACCGAGCGGCGCTTCTACCTCACCAACGACTACGAGATGCAGGTGCACTCGGTCCAGGGTGAGGTGTTCTTCGAGGTGTCCATGGCGGACGCCTGGGTGTGGGACATGTACCGGCCGGCGCGTTTCGTGAAGCAGGTACGGGTCCTCACATTCAAGGACGTGAACATCGAGGAGCTGAACAAGAGCGATCTGGAACTGCCGGGCGGCTGACGGCAGAGCTGCCGTCACCCGTGTGGGTGACGGAGTTGTCCACAACCGCCGAGTAGTCCACCAAGATCCACTTCGTGGAGCCGGATGCGTGACGGTTGGCGCCGGAGGTGGTGCCGACATGAACGCACATCGGGCACGCAGTGCACTCGGCAGGTACGGCGAGACGCTGGCCGCGCGGCGGCTGGCCGAGGCCGGGATGACGGTCCTGGAGCGCAACTGGCGCTGTGGCAGGACCGGGGAGATCGACATCGTGGCCAGGGACGGGGACGTCCTGGTCGTCTGCGAGGTGAAGACCCGCAGGGCAGGCCCGTTCCAGCACCCCATGGCGGCGGTCACGCCGGGCAAGGCGGAGCGGCTGCGGGGCCTGGCGGAACGCTGGCTGCAGGAACACGGGGGAGCGCCGCCCGGCGGGGTGCGCATCGACGTGGTGGGCGTGCTGCTGCCGGCCCGCGGCGCGCCCGTGGTGGAGCACGCTCGGGGGGTGGCCTGAGATGGGGTTCGCTCGTACGTGCTCGGTGGCGCTGGTGGGCGTCGAGGGCGTGGTCGTCGAGGTCCAGGCCGACCTGGAACCGGGCGTCGCGGCGTTCACGCTGGTGGGTCTGCCCGACAAGAGCCTGACGGAGAGCCGGGACCGGGTGCGGGCCGCGGTCGTCAACTCCGGGGCCGCCTGGCCCCAGAAGAAGCTGACAGTGGGCCTGAGCCCGGCGTCCGTCCCCAAGAGCGGCAGCGGCTTCGACCTCGCCGTCGCCGCGGCGGTCCTGGGGGCTGCCGAGCGCATCGATCCCCGGGTGCTCGCCGACATCGTGATGATCGGGGAGCTGGGGCTGGACGGCCGGGTACGGCCGGTCCGGGGAGTGCTGCCGGCGGTGCTGGCGGCGGCGGACGCGGGGTACGAGCAGGTGGTCGTGCCGGAGTGCGCGGCCGCCGAGGCGTCCCTCGTGCCCGGGGTGTCCGTGCTGGGCGTGCGCAGCCTGCGCCAGCTGATCGCGGTCCTCGCGGACGAGCCCGTCCCCGACGAGGAGCCGGACGAGCAGGGCCGCCCGGACCCGCTCCTGGCCGGACTGCGGATGCCCGGCACGGGCGCGGCCACCGGCATGCACAGCGTCGGCGCGGCACAGCACGACCACGGCCACGACCTCGCGGACGTGGTGGGCCAGATCTCGGCGCGTACGGCGGTGGAGGTCGCCGCAGCGGGCGGACACCACCTGTTCCTGGAGGGACCGCCCGGAGCCGGCAAGACGATGCTCGCCGAGCGGCTGCCCGGCATCCTGCCCCGGCTCAGCCGGCAGGAGTCGCTGGAGGTCACGGCGGTGCACTCGGTGGCCGGCCTGCTGCCCCCGGGCAAACCCCTGATCGACGTGGCCCCCTACTGCGCCCCGCACCACTCGGCCACGATGCAGGCGCTCGTCGGCGGCGGCCCCGGCATCGCGCGGCCCGGTGCCGTGTCCCTGTCCCACCGGGGCGTGCTCTTCCTGGACGAGACGCCGGAGTTCAACAGCCAGGCACTGGACGCCCTGCGCCAGCCGCTGGAGGCGGGGCACGTCGTGATCGCGCGCAGTGCGGGCGTCGTGCGCTTCCCCGCGAAGTTCCTGATGGTCCTCGCGGCCAACCCCTGCCCGTGCGGGCGCTTCTCGCAGAAGGACGCCCTGTGCGAGTGCCCGCCCTCGGCGATCCGCCGCTACCAGGCCAGGCTGTCCGGCCCGCTGCTCGACCGGGTCGACCTCCGTGTCGAGGTGGACCACGTCACCCGCAGCGAACTGACCGCGTGCGGCGCACGCGGCGAGTCCACCGCGGTGGTCGCCGACCGGGTGCGAGCGGCCCGGGAGCGGGCCGCGGCGCGCTTGGCCGGCACTCCGTGGCGCACCAACAGCGAGATCCCCGGACGGGAACTGCTCAGCCGCTGGTACGCCGTACCCGGCGCCATGGACGAGGCCGAGCACAGCCTGGAGCGAGGCGTCCTCACCGCCCGCGGACTCGACCGGGTCCTGCGCGTCGCCTGGACCGTCGCCGACCTCGTCGGCCACGACCGGCCCGACGCGACGGACGTCGCCCTGGCCCTGCAACTGCGCACCGGAGTGCCGCGGGGCGTCCCCATGGCCATCGGGGCGCTGACATGAACCCCGCCGGCGAAGCGGACGGCGAACTGCTCGCGCGGATCTTCCTCACCCGTGTCATCGAGCCCGGCGACGAGGCCGGTGGGCGGTGGGTGCGGGAGTTCGGGGTGCGGGAGGTGGCCCGGCGGATGCGGGAGGGCAGCCGGCCTCTACCGGGGGTGAGCGGCAAGCGGTGGGCGGGGCTGCTGGCCAGGGCCGAGCAGGCCGAGCCGGACAGGGATCTCGCCGTCGCGCGGGACGCCGGGGTGCGGTTCGTGTGTCCCGGGGACGCCGAGTGGCCCGGGCAGCTCGATGATCTGGGGGACGCCCGGCCCCTGGGGCTGTGGGTGCGCGGTGGGCCCAGCCTGCGGATGTGGGCGCTCAGGTCGGTGGCCGTCGTCGGGGCGCGGGCCTGTACCGAGTACGGGGCCCATATGGCGGCCGACCTCGCCGCCGGGCTCGCCGAGCAGGGGTGGGTCGTGGTGTCCGGCGGCGCCTACGGGGTCGACGGCGCCGCCCACCGCGGTGCTCTCGGCGCGGGCGGCGCCACCGTCGCCGTCCTGGCCTGCGGTGTCGACCGGCCCTACCCGCGCGGCCACACCGAGCTGATCACCAGGATCGCCGAACAAGGCCTGGTGGTCGGCGAGTTGCCACCCGGGGAGCATCCGACGCCGAGCAGGTTCATCCTGCGCAATCGGGTGATCGCCGCGCTCACCAGGGGCACCGTGGTCGTCGAGGCCGCCCACCGCAGCGGCTCGCTGGTCACGGCACGGGCGGCCCAGCGCCTCGGCCGTCACACGATGGGGGTACCCGGCCCGGTCACCAGCGGTCTGTCCGCGGGCGTGCACGAACTGCTGCGCGGCGAGGCGGTCCTGGTCACCGACGCCGCTGACGTCGTCGAACTGGTCGGCGACATCGGTGAGCTGGCCCCGGAGCGCCGCGGACCGGTGCTGCCGCGGGACCTGCTGGGGCCGGTCACCCGCCAGGTGCTCGCCGCGCTGCCGACGCGCCGGGCGGCCCGGGCCACCGAGATCGCCCGCGGCGCGCAGACCACACCGGACGACGCGATCGCGAGACTGTACGAACTCAGAGCACTCGGTTACGTCGAACGACACGGCGATGGCTGGAAGTTGACACGCCAGGCGGTGACCTCCGTCCGCGGCGGCCGCAGCCCCTGCTGACCGAGCGTGTTCGGCCGTCCGGGGGAACCCCGACACCCCTTGGAAATTCGCTCAGTTGGGTCGCTCTGATGATCACGCAGAGCGACCTTCATGCCCTGACGGGACGCCCTGCGGAACGTATCTGCGCACGCTCCCACGTCCGCTCCTCGCGCACCGCGACACCGCAGTCACGCTACGCTCACGAGGATACCGACACGGACAGGCAACTCGACATCAGACAGACAGCTCACCCAGGCATCACCACTCCACAGCAGAACGGCACAAGGCGACGAATGCCCCAGCACACCTCCGGGTCCGACCGGGCGGCCATCCCCCCAGCCGCCCGTGACGGTGGCAACGTGCGGCCGCCCGCTCCCTCGACGCTCGACGAGCTGTGGCGGTCGTACAAGGCGACGGGGGACGAGCGGCTGCGGGAGCAGCTGATCCTGCACTACTCGCCGCTCGTGAAGTACGTCGCGGGCCGGGTCAGCGTGGGGCTCCCGCCCAACGTCGACCAGGCGGACTTCGTCTCCTCCGGGGTGTTCGGGCTGATCGACGCGATCGAGAAGTTCGACATCGACCGTGAGATCAAGTTCGAGACGTACGCGATCACCCGGATCCGCGGAGCCATGATCGACGAGCTGCGGGCCCTGGACTGGATCCCGCGGTCGGTGCGGCAGAAGGCGCGCAACGTGGAGCGCGCGTACGCGACGCTGGAGGCGCGGCTGCGGCGCACGCCGACAGAGAGCGAGGTCGCCGCCGAAATGGGCATCGCGATCGACGAACTCCACGCCGTCTTCAGCCAGTTGTCGCTGGCCAACGTCGTCGCTCTGGAGGAGCTGCTGCATGGCGGCGAGAGCGGCGACGGCCTGAGCTTCATGGACACGTTGGAGGACACCGCCGCCGACAATCCCGTCGAGGTGGCCGAGGACCGGGAGCTGCGGCGGTTCCTGGCGCGGGCGATCAACACGCTGCCCGAACGGGAGAAGACCGTCGTCACCCTGTACTACTACGAGGGGCTGACGCTGGCCGAGATCGGGAACGTGCTGGGCGTGACCGAGAGCCGGGTCAGCCAGATCCACACCAAGTCCGTGCTGCAGCTGCGGGCGAAACTGGCGAGCTTCGGGCGGTGAGCCGCGGGCCGGGCCGGAGAGTGACTCCCGTCCGGGGTGGCGCGTCCGTAAAGTGGTTGAGGTGCCAAGGATTCGAGCGGCCTCCGTGGCCGAGCACCGGTCGATGCAGCGTGCCGCCCTGCTGGACGCGGCACGCTCCCTGTTGTCCGAGGGCGGGACGGAGGCGCTGACCTTCCCGGCCCTGGCCGAGCGCACGGGGCTCGCGCGCTCGTCCGTGTACGAGTACTTCCGGTCGCGGGCGGCCGTGGTCGAGGAGTTGTGCACGGTCGACTTCCCGGTCTGGGCTGCGGAAGTCGCGGCGGCGATGGAGCAGGCCACTGCACCTGAGGCCAAGGTCGAGGCGTATGTGCGCAAGCAGCTGGAGCTGGTCGGGGACCAGCGGCACCGGGCCGTGGTCGCGATCTCCGCGAGTGAGCTGGACGCCGGGGCCCGGGAGAAGATCCGGGCGGCGCACGGCGGGCTCGTCGCGATGATCGTCGAGGCGCTGGGGGAGCTGGGGCATGCGGAGCCCCGGCTGGCGGCGATGTTGCTGCAGGGGGTTGTCGACGCGGCTGTGCGCAGGATTGAGCTGGGGGCCGCGGAGGAGCCGGCGGTGATCGCGGAGGCGGCGGTCCGTATGGCTCTGCGGGGTGTGCGGGGCTGACGTCGGCTGGGGCTGGGGCGGGGTGGGTCGCGCAGCCCGGCGCTGCGGGGTGCCGCCCTTCAACGGGACGCGTGCGGTCCTCGGCGGCACGTATGCCCGCGGATCGCGAGTACCACCAGCTACGAGGGCAGCGGCACACCCGACACCGGCAGCAGCCGCGACGGACCCCTGTGCAGGAGCCACGGCGGCAGCAGGGCGAGCGGGTCCAGGTAGGTCTCGCCTCTCAGCAAGCCCCAGTGCACGCACGTAGCCGTGCAGTGCGAGCCGGTCGGCTCGACCGTGCCGATCACCTCACCCGGCGCTACCTCCTCGCCCTTCTTCACCGCCGCCGTCACCGGCTCGTACGTCGTCCGCAACGGTGGATCGCCCGTCCCGGTCAGCTCCACGGAGACAACCCCCTTCCCGGCCACCCGGCCCGCGAAGGACACCCGGCCCGCCGCCACCGCCCGTACGGGTGTGCCCGGTGCTGCCGCGAGGTCGACGCCCCGGTGGCCCCGGCCGTACGGGGTCGCCGGGGGTTCCCAGCCGCGCAGGACCGGCGGGCGCACGCCGACGGGCCATGCCCGGCCGATGGCCGGCACCCCGGCGTCCGCTCCTGGAGGTAGGGGTCCGGCGGCACCGGACGCGACCCACCGGTGCGGCGGTGGCGCCAGCACGGTGGCCACCGTCAGGACCAGCAGCAACACCAGCCGTACACACGCCCTCACGCATCGCTTCGTTCGCATGCCGACAGCGTTCCGGAAACGAGCCGATCATGGCCGGGAGCTGTGGACTACCGCCCGGTTGTGGACAACGGCGTCACCCGGCGCCTCGCCGGTCCCGTACACTTCTGGTGGCGATCCGGGTCACCGGGTCGACTTCGCACGCCCCGACACGGCCACCGGAAACGGTCCGTGTCAGCGCCCCTCGGTCCTTCGTGGCAACGGCGCAGTGCGGGCGTCAGGCGCGGGAGCCGTCCGGCATCCGCGGCACAACCGAGAAACTCAAGGAGAGTACGGCCATGGCCGTCGTCACGATGCGGGAGCTGCTGGAGAGCGGCGTCCACTTCGGTCACCAGACCCGCCGTTGGAACCCGAAGATGAAGCGCTTCATCTTCACCGAGCGCAACGGCATCTACATCATCGACCTGCTCCAGTCGCTGTCGTACATCGACCGCGCCTACGAGTTCGTCAAGGAGACCGTCGCCCACGGCGGCACGGTCATGTTCGTCGGTACCAAGAAGCAGGCGCAGGAGGCCATCGCCGAGCAGGCCACCCGCGTCGGCATGCCCTACGTCAACCAGCGCTGGCTGGGCGGCATGCTCACCAACTTCTCGACCGTCTACAAGCGTCTGCAGCGCCTGAAGGAGCTGGAGCAGATCGACTTCGAGGACGTCGCGGCCTCCGGTCTGACCAAGAAGGAGCTCCTGGTCCTCTCGCGTGAGAAGGCCAAGCTGGAGAAGACCCTCGGTGGTATCCGCGAGATGCAGAAGGTGCCCAGCGCCGTCTGGATCGTGGACACCAAGAAGGAGCACATCGCCGTTGGTGAGGCCCGGAAGCTGAACATTCCGGTCGTCGCGATCCTCGACACCAACTGCGACCCCGACGAGGTCGACTACAAGATCCCGGGCAACGACGACGCGATCCGCTCCGTCACCCTGCTCACCCGCGTGATCGCCGACGCGGTCGCCGAGGGCCTGATGGCCCGTTCCGGCGTCGCCGAGGCCGGCAAGGGTGACAAGGCCGCGGGTGAGCCGCTCGCCGAGTGGGAGCGCGACCTGCTGGAGGGCGAGAAGAAGGCCGACGAGGCTGCTCCGGCCGCTGAGGCCGCCCCGGCCGCCGAGGCGGAGAAGCCCGCCGAGGCTCCGGCTGCCGAGGCCGACCAGCCCGCCGAGGCTCCGGCCGCCGAGGCCGAGCAGGCCTGACCCGTCAGCGTCCGAGTTGACGGCGGGAGCGGTACTGCATCCCACAGCGCCTCCAGCGCGGTGAACTCCGCTCCCGCCGTTCACCCGTAGGTCAGCGGCAGGACAGCGGCCTCCGTGCACATGGAGGCACCGGGGGGTCGCACCCCGCCGATCTTCGATCTTCCAGACTTCGAGAAAGATTCACAGACTCATGGCGAACTACACCGCCGCCGACGTCAAGAAGCTCCGCGAGCTCACGGGCGCCGGCATGATGGACTGCAAGAAGGCGCTGGACGAGGCCGAGGGCAACGTCGACAAGGCCGTCGAGGCGCTCCGCATCAAGGGCCAGAAGGGCGTCGCCAAGCGCGAGGGCCGCTCCGCCGAGAACGGCGCCGTGGTCTCGATCATCGCTGACGACAACTCCTCCGGTGTCCTCGTCGAGCTCAAGTGCGAGACCGACTTCGTCGCCAAGGGTGACAAGTTCCAGGCCGTGGCCACCGCCATCGCCGAGCACGTCGCCAAGACCTCCCCGGCCGACCTCGAGGCCCTGCTCGCCTCCGAGATCGAGCCCGGCAAGACCGTCCAGGCGTTCGTGGACGAGGCCAACGCCAACCTCGGCGAGAAGATCGTCCTGGACCGCTTCGCGCAGTTCTCCGACGGCTACGTGACGGCGTACATGCACCGCACGATGCCCGACCTGCCGCCGCAGATCGGTGTCCTCGTCGAGCTCGACAAGCCGAACGCCGAGGTCGCCAAGGGCGTCGCCCAGCACATCGCCGCCTTCGCGCCGAAGTACCTCTCCAAGGAGGACGTCCCGGCCGAGGTCGTCGAGGCCGAGCGCCGCATCGCCGAAGAGACCACCCGCGCCGAGGGCAAGCCCGAGGCCGCCCTGCCGAAGATCGTCGAGGGTCGCCTCAACGGCTTCTTCAAGGACGCCACGCTGCTGGGCCAGCCGTACGCGCTCGACAACAAGAAGTCCGTCCAGAAGGTCCTGGACGAGGCCGGTGTCACCCTGAAGCGCTTCACGCGTATCAAGGTCGGCATCTGAGTCCGTACCACGACGGGCGCGCGACCCCGATAGGGTCGACGGCAGTCGTTCGGGTACCCGGTCACGCGCGCGTGCGTGCCCGACGACAGCAGATCTGACGAGGAGGCCATTGCCGCATGGGATGTGAAACACGCCCCGCCGGCAATGGCCTTCTTCGTATGTGCAACACGTGAAAGAGGCGGGATCCCCCATGACCACCAAGGCCCAGAAGAGCGACGACGGCAAAGTACCCGGCCGGTTTCTGCTGAAGCTGTCCGGAGAGGCCTTCTCCGGCGGTGGGGGCCTGGGCGTCGACCCCGACGTGGTGCACGCCATCGCGCGCGAGATCGCGGCCGTGGTCCGTGACGGCGCGCAGATCGCGGTCGTCATCGGCGGCGGCAACTTCTTCCGCGGTGCCGAACTCCAGCAGCGCGGCATGGACCGGGCCCGCTCCGACTACATGGGCATGCTCGGCACCGTGATGAACTGCCTCGCCCTGCAGGACTTCCTGGAGAAGGAGGGCGTGGACTGCCGCGTGCAGACCGCGATCACCATGGGGCAGGTCGCCGAGCCGTACATCCCGCTGCGCGCCGTACGGCACCTGGAGAAGGGCCGCGTGGTCATCTTCGGCGCCGGTATGGGCATGCCGTACTTCTCCACCGACACCACCGCCGCACAGCGCGCCCTGGAGATCGACGCCGAGGCGCTGCTGATGGGCAAGAACGGTGTCGACGGGGTCTACGACTCCGACCCGAAGACCAACCCCGACGCCGTGAAGTTCGACCAGCTCGGCTACGGCGAGGTCATCACGCGCGACCTGAAGGTCGCCGACGCCACGGCCATCACGCTGTGCCGCGACAACAAGCTCCCGATCGTCGTCTTCGAGCTTCTGACGGAGGGCAATATCGCGCGTGCCGTCAAGGGTGAGAAGATCGGCACGCTGGTGGGTGACCAGGACAGCCGGGACTGACCGGATGAACCATCCCGGTCCCGGGACACCTGTCCACGGGATGCCCGTCCACCGGACGCCACCTGTCCGGGGGACGGACGGGACGGACCCGGGCCGGGGGATGGACAATGTCCTGCCGGTCGGGAACCGTGCAGGAAGAAGACGCGACGCAGCCGGCCGCCGCCCCCATCAGGAACCGCAGCCGGGCCTACTCAAGACACGCAGGAGCAAGTGGTGATCGAAGAGACCCTCCTCGAGGCCGAGGAGAAGATGGAGAAGGCCGTCGTGGTCGCCAAGGAGGACTTCGCCGCGATCCGCACCGGCCGTGCGCACCCGGCGATGTTCAACAAGATCGTGGCCGACTACTACGGCGCGCCGACCCCGATCAACCAGCTGGCCTCGTTCTCGGTGCCCGAGCCGCGCATGGCCGTGGTGACCCCGTTCGACAAGAGCGCGCTGCGCAACATCGAGCAGGCGATCCGCGACTCCGACCTGGGCGTCAACCCGAGCAACGACGGCAACATCATTCGGGTGGTGTTCCCCGAGCTGACCGAGGAGCGCCGCCGCGAGTACATCAAGGTCGCCAAGAGCAAGGGCGAGGACGCGAAGATCTCGATCCGTTCCGTCCGCCGCAAGGCCAAGGACGCCATCGACAAGCTGATCAAGGACGGCGAGATCGGTGAGGACGAGGGCCGTCGTGCGGAGAAGGAGCTCGACGACACCACCGCGAAGTACGTCGCCCAGGTGGACGAGCTCCTGAAGCACAAGGAAGCGGAGCTGCTCGAGGTCTGATGAACGACTCTTCCTGGGGGGCGCCGCCACACACCGGGTACTGGGGGCCCACCGACCAGGGACCTGTCCAGGGCGCGGCCCCGGCGGGTCCCGCGTACGATGCGCAGGACGCGCAGCAGACTCGGCCCATGCCCATCGTGCCCGACGCACCCGGTCACGGCGGAGACCAGGATGACGACCGGGGGGCCGCTCGGCTGGGTGGCCCTCTGTTCCGAGACGAGACGTTCCGCGACGATACGTCCCAGGCACCGCCCTACGGGCAGGTGCCGCACATGCAGCAGCAGAAGCAGAATCCGGAGTCCATGCCCGACGCCTCGCAGCCGGCCCCCAAGCCGCAGAAGAAGAGCGCGGGGCGCGACCTGAGCGCCGCGATAGGGGTCGGGGTCGGGCTCGGCGCGGTGATCGTCGCGTCGCTCTTCATCGTCAAGGCCGTGTTCGTCGGCGTCATCGCGGTCGCCGTCGTGGTGGGCCTGTGGGAGCTGACCAAGCGGCTGGAGGAGCGCAAGGGCATCCGGGCGCCCCTCGTGCCGCTCGCGCTCGGCGGTGCCGCGATGGTCGTCGCCGGGTACGTGCGGGGCGCCGAGGGCGCCTGGGTCGCCATGGGGCTCACCGCGCTGGCCGTGCTGGTCTGGCGGATGACGGAACCGCCCGAGAACTACCTCAGGGACGTCACCGCGGGCGTGTTCGCCGCGTTCTACGTGCCCTTCCTGGCCACGTTCGTCGCGATGATGCTCGCCGCCGACGACGGGCCCCGCCGGGTTCTGACGTTCCTGCTCCTCACCGTCGTCAGCGACACCGGCGCGTACGCCGTCGGCTGGCGCTTCGGCAAGCACAAGCTCGCGCCGCGCATCAGCCCCGGCAAGACCCGCGAGGGCCTGCTCGGTGCCGTGGCGTTCGCGATGGTGGTGGGCGCGCTGTGCATGCAGCTCGTGATCGACGACGGCACCTGGTGGCAGGGCCTGCTGCTCGGCCTCGCGGTCGCGGTCAGCGCCACGCTCGGCGACCTCGGCGAGTCCATGATCAAGCGGGACCTGGGCATCAAGGACATGGGCACGTTGCTGCCGGGCCATGGCGGGATCATGGACCGCCTTGACTCGCTCCTGCCGACCGCGCCCGTCGTCTGGCTGCTGCTGGTGATCTTCGTGGGGTCGGGCTGAGCGGATCCGCCCCGGCGAGCTCCCGTCCCGTGGTGGGCGGGGGCTCGTCGTCGTTTCCGGGATGCCTCGGGGATCGTCCGGTGGGACGATGCAGGTGTACGCCGCAAAAGGGGTCATCATGTCCGCCATCCGACAAACCATCGACGTCGACCGCAATCCCGAGGACGTCTACGCGTACGTCACGGACAGCTCCCACGTGCCGGAATGGCAGCTGAGCGCGGTCTCCGCGGAACGCCTCGACGAAGGACCCTTCGGCGTCGGCTCCCGGGTCCGGGTCACCCGGCACGTCGGCCGCCGTACCATCCCGATGACCATGGAGGTCACCGAGTACGACCCGCCGCACACCTGGGGGCTGAAGGGCATCGACGGCCCCGTCCGGGCCCGGGTGCACGGTGAGGTGGAGCCGTTCGACGAGGGGCGGCGCTCCCACGTGACCATCGAGGTCGACTTCGAGGGCCACGGCATGGGGAAGGTCCTGGTACCGCTCGTCGTCCGCCCCCAGGTCCGCAAGGAACTGCCGCGCAACGAGCAGCTGCTCAAGGACCGGCTGGAGCACATCGGCGAGTAGCGGGTTCTCCTCGACGCCGGGTGCCCTCAGTGCCGCGTGTCCCTCAGTGCCGCAGACGGGGCGCGGGCCACCGCGGACGATCTGCGACACTTGAGGAATCATGCCCAAGCCCGGAGAACTCACTTTCGTCGCCCCGCGCGGAGCCAAGAAGCCGCCGCGGCACCTCGCCGACCTCACGCCCGCCGAGCGCAGGGAGGCCGTCGCCGCGGTGGGCGAGAAGCCGTTTCGCGCCAAGCAGCTCTCGCAGCACTACTTCGCGCGGTACGCGCACCAGCCGGAGCAGTGGACCGACATCCCCGCCGGCTCCCGCGGCAAGCTCCAGGAGGCGCTGCTGCCCGAGCTGATGACGGTCGTGCGGCACCTGTCGACCGACCAGGGCGCCACGCGCAAGACGCTGTGGCGGCTGTTCGACGGGACGCTCGTCGAGTCGGTGCTCATGCGGTATCCGGACCGGGTGACCATGTGCATCAGCTCGCAGGCGGGCTGTGGCATGAACTGCCCGTTCTGCGCGACCGGGCAGGCGGGCCTCGACCGGAATCTGTCCACCGCCGAGATCGTCCATCAGATCGTGGACGGGATGCGGGCCCTCAGGGACGGCGAGGTTCCAGGCGGTCCGGCGCGGCTGAGCAACATCGTCTTCATGGGCATGGGCGAGCCGCTCGCCAACTACAACCGGGTCGTCGGCGCCATCCGTCGCCTCACCGACCCCGAGCCCGACGGACTGGGCCTGTCCCAGCGCGGGATCACCGTCTCGACGGTCGGGCTCGTCCCGGCCATCCACCGCTTCGCCGACGAGGGCTTCAAGTGCCGGCTCGCCATCTCGCTGCACGCGCCGGACGACGAGCTGCGCGACACCCTCGTCCCCGTCAACACGCGGTGGAAGGTGCGGGAGGTGCTCGACGCCGGGTTCGAGTACGCGGCCAAGTCCGGGCGGCGGCTGTCCATCGAGTACGCGCTGATCCGGGACATCAACGACCAGGCGTGGCGCGGTGACCGGCTCGGCCGGCTGCTCAAGGGCAGGCCGGTCCACGTCAACCTGATCCCGCTGAACCCGACGCCCGGGTCCAAGTGGACCGCGTCCCGGCCCGAGGACGAGAAGGCGTTCGTGGAGGCGATCGCCGCCCATGGTGTGCCGGTGACGGTCCGGGACACCCGTGGGCAGGAGATCGACGGGGCCTGTGGTCAGCTGGCCGCGAGTGAGCGGTAACCTGACCGGCGTAAGTACCGTGTAAGTACATCTGCATATTCCGACAGGGGAGCGCCACAGCGCTGAGAGTGCGGCACCGGCCGCAGACCCTCTGAACCTCGCCCAGGTCATTCTGGGTAGGGAGATCGGTCATCACTCGAGCTGTTGCGCCCTGCTCGGGACACCTGCCAGGGGTCCCGGGCAGGGCCGCGTCTCTTCCTGGTCACCCCAGGAGGAATCCAGTGAGCAACACCAAGAAGCGGTTCACGGCCGTGGTCGTCGGGCTGGGCATGGTCGGCGGCCTGGCCGCGTGCGGGTCGTCGGACGGCGACCAGGGGTCCGGTGGCGACTCGAAGACCGTGACCCTCGTCAGCCACGACTCGTGGGTCGCGTCGAAGGACGTCATCGCCGCGTTCGAGAAGCAGTCCGGCTACAAGGTGAAGGTCCTCAAGGACGGCGACGCCGGGCAGGCCGTGAACAAGGCGATCCTGACCAAGAACAACCCGCAGGGCGACGTCCTCTTCGGCGTCGACAACACCCTGCTGTCACGCGCGCTCGACAACGACCTGTTCCAGTCGTACGAGCCGAAGGGCTCCGACCTGATCAAGCCCGAGTACCGGGCCGACGAGGACCGGCACCGGGTCACGCCCGTCGACACCGGCGACATCTGCGTCAACTACGACAAGAAGTACTTCGCCGACCGCAAGCTCGACCCGCCGCAGACCTTCGACGACCTGACCAAGCCCGAGTACAGGAACCTCCTCGTCACCGAGAACGCCTCGACCTCCTCGCCCGGCCTCGGCTTCCTGCTCGGCACGGCCGCCCAGTACGGCGACGACGGCTGGCAGGACTACTGGAAGAAGCTGAAGGCCAACGGCGTGAAGGTCGTCGACGGCTGGGAGCAGGCCTACAACGAGGAGTTCTCCGGCTCCAGCAGCGGCAAGAAGGCGGGGGGCGACCGGCCGCTCGTCGTGTCGTACGCCTCCTCGCCGCCCGCCGAGGTCGTCTTCGCCGACCCGAAGCCGAGCACGGCGCCGACCGGGGTGGCCACCGGTACGTGCTTCCGCCAGGTCGAGTACGCGGGGCTGCTGAGCAACGCCGAGAACAGCAAGGGCGGCAAGGCGCTCCTCGACTTCCTGCTCACCCAGCAGTTCCAGGAGGACATGCCGCTCAACATGTTCGTCTACCCGGTGCGCGAGGGCGCCCAGGTGCCGCCGGAGTTCGTGAAGTACGGGCCGCAGGCGAAGGACCCCGAGACCATGGACCCGGCGAAGATCGCCGACAAGCGTGATGAGTGGGTCAAGTCGTGGACCTCGCTCGTACTGAAGTAGCCACCCGGAAGACCCGTAAGGGGACCGGGAGCGGGAGCGCGGCGCGGCTCGGGCTCATGGCCGTGCCCGTCGCGTTCTTCGCGGTCTTCTTCGCCTACCCGGTCGCCGCGATCGTCGCGCGGGGTCTGAAGGTGGACGGGGCCTGGCAGTTCGGACGCGTCGGGGACGTCCTCGCCCAGTCCGACGTCCGGCACGTGCTGTGGTTCACCACCTGGCAGGCGCTCGTCTCCACCGCGCTCACGCTGCTGATCGCGCTCCCCGGGGCATACGTCTTCGCACGCTTCGATTTCAGGGGCAAGCAGATCCTGCGGGCGGTCGTGACCGTCCCGTTCGTGCTGCCGACGGTCGTCGTCGGTTCGGCGTTCCTGGCGCTCGTCGGGCGGGGCGGGGTGCTCGACGAGCTGTGGGGCGTACGGCTGGACACCACCGTGTGGGCGATCCTGCTCGCGCACGTCTTCTTCAACTACGCGGTCGTCGTACGGACGGTCGGCGGGCTCTGGGCGCAGCTCGACCCGCGGCAGGAGGAGGCCGCGCGGATGCTCGGCGCGTCACGGTTCGCCGCCTGGCGGACCGTCACCCTGCCCGCGCTCATGCCCGCCGTGGCCGCCGCCACGCTGATGGTCTTCCTGTTCACCTTCACCTCCTTCGGTGTCGTGCAGATCCTCGGCGGGCCGACCTTCTCGACCCTCGAAGTGGAGATCTACCGGCAGACGTCCGAGATCTTCGACCTGTCCACGGCGGCCGTCCTGACGATGATCCAGTTCGTCGCGGTCGGCGCGATCATCGCCCTGCACGCCTGGACCGTCCGGCGCCGGGAGACCGCGCTGCGGCTGGTGGACGCGTCCGTGACCGCGCGGCGGCCCCAGGGGACCGGGCAGTGGGCGTTGCTGGCCGGGGTGCTGGTCACGATCGTCGTCCTGCTCCTGCTGCCGCTGGCGGTGCTGGTGGAGCGCTCCCTCGACGCGCCCGGCTTCGGCTACTACCGGGCGCTGACCAGCGAGGACGGCGGGACCTTCCTCGTCCCGCCGATCGACGCGATCGGCAATTCGCTCCAGTACGCCCTCGCCGCCACCGCCATCGCCGTGCTGATCGGCGGCCTGGCCTCCGTCGCGCTCACCCGGCGGGACGCGGGCCGGTTCGTGCGCGGTTTCGACGCGCTGCTGATGCTGCCGCTCGGGGTGTCCGCGGTGACCGTCGGTTTCGGATTCCTGATCGCGCTGGACGAACCCCCGCTGGACCTGCGTGGTTCGTGGATCCTGGTCCCGCTCGCGCAGGCGCTGGTCGGGGTTCCCTTCGTCGTGCGGACCATGCTGCCGGTGCTGCGGGCGGTGGACGTACGGCTGCGGGAGGCGGCGGCCGTGCTCGGGGCGTCGCCGTGGCGGGCGTGGCGAGAGGTGGACCTGCCGATGGTGCGGCGGGCGCTGCTGATCGCGGCCGGGTTCGCCTTCGCGGTGTCGCTCGGGGAGTTCGGGGCGACGGTGTTCATCGCGCGGCCGGACAACCCGACGCTGCCGGTGGCCGTGGCGCGGCTGCTGGGGCGGCCCGGCGACCTCAACTACGGCCAGGCGATGGCCCTCTCGACGATTCTCATGATCGTGTGCGCGGTGGCGCTGCTGGTGCTGGAGCGGCTGCGGACCGACCGGACCGGGGAGTTCTGATGCTGCTGAGCCTGGCAGGCGCGACCGTTCGCTTCGGGGGGCGGACCGTGCTCGACGCCGTCGATCTGGAGGTCGCCGAGCACGAGATCGTGTGTGTCCTCGGGCCCAGCGGCAGCGGCAAGTCGACGTTGCTGCGGGTGGTCGCCGGGCTGCAACCCCTGGATTCCGGGAGGGTGTTGCTCGACGGGCGCGACCAGGCGGGGGTGCCCGCGCACCGACGCGGGGTCGGGCTGATGTTCCAGGACCACCAGCTGTTCCCGCAGCGGGACGTGGGCGGCAATGTCGCCTTCGGGCTGCGGACGCGCGGCGCGTCGAAGCGCCAACAGGCCGAGCGCGTAAGGGAGTTGCTGGACCTCGTCGGACTGCCGGGCGCGGACCGCCGGGCCGTGGCGGCGCTGTCCGGTGGTGAGCAGCAGCGGGTGGCGCTGGCGCGGGCCCTGGCGCCCAGCCCCCGGCTGCTGATGCTCGACGAGCCGCTCGGCCAGCTCGACCGGTCCCTCCGCGAACGCCTGGTCGTCGAACTCCGCGAGCTGTTCGGCCGGTTGGGCACCACCGTGCTCGCCGTGACCCACGACCAGGGCGAGGCCTTCGCGCTGGCCGACCGGGTCGTGGTGATGCGGGACGGGCGGATCGCCCAGTCAGGGACGCCCCTTGAGGTGTGGCAGCGGCCGGCCGACGCGTTCGTGGCCCGCTTCCTCGGTTTCGACAACGTGGTGGAGGCGACCGTCTCGGACGGGGCCGCGGTGACGCCGTGGGGCAAGGTGCCCGTGCCGGAGGACGCCGCGCAGGGCACTCGGACGCTGCTCGTACGGTCCGCCGGTGTCCGCCTGGTGCCCGCGGACGCGGGCCTGCGCTGCACGGTGACGGCACGCACCTTCAAGGGCACCCATGTCGCCGTGCACCTCCAGCCCGAGGACGCGCCACGGCTGGAGGCGGCGTGTGCGCTGCGGGACGCGCCGGAGGTCGGGGACGAGGTCGGGGTGGAGTTCGACGCGGCCGAAATCGTCGTGCTGGAGTGACCGGAGCGACTGGCATGACCGGAGCGACTGGAATGACCGAGTGACTGGAATGACCGAGTGACTGCGTGACCTGCGCGGCCGAAAACGCGGTGCTCGGCCGGTCGACCCGCTCCTAGGGTGGGCGCCATGACCCTTCTCGCACATGACCGCTACTGCGACGAGATCGCCCACCAGGTCGGGCAGTTGAGGGCCGTCGTGACCTCCGACGCCGACCTGGCCGGCGCCGTGCCGACCTGCCCGGACTGGTCCCTGGAGGACCTGGTACGGCATGTGGGCGGCGCCCTGCGCTGGGTGGAGCTGATGGTACGCACCCGGGCCGAGGAGGAGATCCCCGAGGGGAGCGTTCCGGGGTACGCCGGCCCGGACGTCCGCGGCGACGCCGCCGTGCTGGACGCGTGGCTGGCGGAGTCGGGCGAGCAGGTCGTCGGTACGCTGCGGGAGGCCGGGCCGGACGCGAAGGTGTGGGGCTGGGCCGGGATCCTCAACGCCGGATTCTGGGCCCGCCGAGTGACGCACGAGATCACCGTCCACCGCGCCGACGCCACGCTCGCCGCCGGGCTGCCCTTCGAGGCCCCGCCCGACATCGCCGCCGACGCGATCGACGAGTGGCTGCAGATCGTCGGGTTCGTGCAGCGCACGATGCCCCATGACGCGGTGCGAGAGCTGCGCGGCCCCGGCCGCAGCATCCACCTGCACGCCACCGACACGCCGCCCGAGCTGAACGCCGAGTGGGTGATCGAGCTCACCGAGGACGGCGTCGCCTGGCGGCGGGGGCATGAGAAGGCATCGGTGGCGCTGCGAGGGCCGCTCACGTCCGTGCTGCTGGCCTTCTACCGCCGACTGCCGCTGGACGCGCCGGAGGTGGAGGTGCTGGGCGAGCGGGAGCTGCTGGAGTTCTGGCTGGAGCGGGCCACGTTCGGGTGAAGTGGCACGTGTGGCCCGCCCCGTGAAGCAGGGGCGGGCCACCGTGTGTTCAGGGGCGTCAGCGGTCGCTGCTCGTCCCACGGCGGCGCATGCCGAAGAACACCGCGCCGCCGCCGACCACGACCAGAACGGCCGCGATACCGGCGATGATCCCGGTGCTGGAACTCGCACCGGTCTCGGCGAGGTTGGAGTCACCGGCCGCGGGCGACGGCGCGTTGCTGGTGGTGCCTGCGGGTGCGGTGCTCTCGTTCTGTGAAGGCTCCGAGGGTTCCGAGGGCTCCGACGGCGACGGGGCGTCCGTCTCGTCGGCCGGGCTGGAGGCGGAGTCCGACGGGGTCGGCGTGGCCGGCGGGGCCGGGGGCTTCTCCTCCTTCTTGCAGGCCGTGGCCGGAGTGATCAGGTTCGGCTTGATGTCCTCGTCGACATAGCCCGCGGCCTTGACGTGGACGCGGTACTCGGCGTTCGGCTTCCAGTCCTCGTCGAAGGTGATGGTGACACCTTCGCGCGAGCCCTTGACCACCTGCTCGCCGACCTTCTTCACATCGGCGCCGTTGTTCTCCAGGTAGACGGTGACGGTCGCCGGGATGCCGGAGGGGTCCACGTCGGTGACGGTGATGACGCCCTTGGCGCCGTCGCATTTCGCTTCGGCCGAGAACTCGCTGATGTCGCAGGCGAGAGCGTTGCCGGCGACACCGAACGCGAGCGCGGTCGCAGCGGAGGCGACACCGACGACGCGCATGGAACGCGCGACCGTACGGCACGATGCCGCACGTCGGAATTTGGACAGAACTGCCACGTTTGTCCTTTACAGGATGCGCAAATGCGGGGGGTGGAGGGGGCGCTGACTTCGCATCAGCACTCCCAAGAGGCTCCCAGGTCTATAAGTGCCGCATAAGCAGTGTCAACGCGGCGGCCGATGGCAAGCGTCGGCTTTGCCTTCTTATTAACCGCCGAGACGTTTCAACGCCTCCGGAGCCTCCTCGATCCGGTCCACCAGCGCGATCCGCGCCTCCATCGACCGCCCCCGCGCGAGCGACTGGAGCAGCGGCCACGTCGGCAGCTTCTCCGTCCAGTGCGCGCGGTTGACCAGGACCATGGGCGTGGGCTCGCCGCGCGACTCGTAGTAGTTCGGCGTGGCGTTGTCGAAGATCTCCTGTACGGTGCCGGCCGCGCCCGGCAGGAAGACCACGCCCGCGCCTGAGCGGGCCAGCAGGCCGTCCTCGCGGGTGGCGTTGGCGAAGTACTTGGCGAGGTGCGAGGCGAAGGCGTTCGGGGGCTCGTGGCCGTAGAACCAGGTGGGGATGCCGACCGAGCGGCCGCCGCCCGGCCAGCGGTCGCGCACCTCGAACGCGGTGCGCGCCCAGTCGGTGACCGACGGCACGAACGACGGTGCCTTGGCGAGGAGCAGGAGGGCGTCCTCCAGCATCCCGTCGTCGAACGGGGCCGCGTACGCGCCGAGGTTCGCCGCCTCCATCGCGCCCGGGCCGCCGCCGGTGGCGACCGTGAACCCGGCGCGCGCCAGCTCCCGGCCGAGCACCGCGGCACCGGCGTACGCGGCCGTGCCGCGTGCCATCGCGTGGCCGCCCATCACGCCCACCACCCGTGCCCCGGCGAGGAGTTCGTCGAGGGCGTCCGACACGGAGTCGTCGTGGATCGCGCGCAGCATGGAGGCGTATATGTCCCCGTCCGCCTTCGTCTGCTGGAACCAGGCGTAGGCGCGGGCGTCGGGTGTGGCCTCGTAACCGCCCTCCGACAGGGAGTCGAAGAGCTCGTCGGGCGAGTAGACGTGGCCCCGGTACGGGTCGAAGGGCAGGTCCGGGACGGGCGGGAAGACCAGGGCGCCGGCCGCGCGGACCTTCGCGGCGGCGTCCTCGCGCATCGGGCAGCCGAGGAAGACGGCGCCCGCCGTGTCGGTGGTGAGCAGTTCGCGCGTACGGTCCGACAGGTCGACGGCCTGGACGCGGAATCCGGCGAGTGTGCCGCGCGCCGCGACGGTCGCGTCGAACTCCTCGAGCGTCTCTATCTCACGGTCGTTGTGGTGGGCCGCATGGGCGGGCATCGTCTGCACCCGCCCATGCTGGCACAGCGCCGTCTCAGCCCTCGATGGCCGCCGGGTCCATCCACACGACCTCCCAGGTGTGACCGTCGAGGTCGTCGAAGGAGCGGCCGTACATGAAGTCCATGTCCTGGACCCGGTCCGACGCGGTGCCGCCGGCGGCGACCGCCTTCTCGACCAGCTCGTCCACCTTCTCGCGGCTCTCGGCGCTCAGCGCGATCAGCACCTCGCTGGTCTTCGTGGCGTCCGCGATCTCCTTGTGGGTGAAGGTCGAGTAGAACGGCTTGGTCAGCAGCATCGCGACGATGGTGTCGCTGATCACGACGGAGGCGGCGTTCTCGTCGCTGAACTGGGGGTTGATCGAGTAACCGAGCTCCGTGAAGAACTTCTTCGAGGCGTCGAGGTCGTTCACGGGCAGGTTGACGAAGATCATCTGCTGGTACGTCGTGGTCATCGGTCTCTCCCATCGGGTGCGTGCCGTTCGATGGGGTAGACCGGCCGTCCCACCGGAACTCATCGGCCCTCGGAGATCTTTTTCGAGGATTCTTCGCGCGGTTCTTCGGGCCGTGCTCAGCGGGCCAGAGGCAGGGCCGCCAGCTCGGCGGTGATCAGCGTGAGCGGGCCGAACACGGCGAGGAGCGCGCCCGCACGCAGGGCGGCGGCGCTGCGCAGCATCGTCACGGGCGCCCCGATGCGCAGCAGCGCGTCCGTGGTGTCGGCGCGGGCCTGCTTGGCCTCCACGGCGGCGGTGAGCAGCGTGGCCACGGTGCAGCCGGTGACCAGCAGCGTGCCGAGGGTGGTGAGCGGGCCGACGGACAGGCCGTTCGGGGCGGACATCGAGGCCATGGCGTACGCGGCGGACGCCACGGCACAGACGACGCCGAGGGGGCGGCCGATCCGGGTGGCTTCCGCCATGAGGACCCGCCCGGCCAGGAGGCGGAGGGCACCGGGGCGGGCCGCTTGCAGCAGGCGGCCGCACAGGTGGGTGAGGCCGGGGCCGGCGAGGGCGAGGCCGAGGGCGGTCAGGGCGAGGCCGAGGAGGACGCCGGGGTGGTCGTTGGGGGTGGTGACGGCCGGGTTGGCGCGGCCCGCGTAGGTCTCCACGGCCAGGCCCGCGGCGAGTACGGCGATGCCCCAGGGGAGGCCGCCGGGTGCGTCGGTGTGGGTGCGGGTGTTGTCGGGGGTGCCCGGCGTTGCCGACGAAGGGGCGGACGCGTCGGCCGGTGCCGGGGGCGGGGTGCTGTCGGCTGTGGCCGGGGGGTGGGCTTCGCCTGCCCGTGCTCGCGGTGTGCCGTCCTTCGGTGGGGCGGGCGCCGCCCCGGCGGCCCGACCGTCCGTGGACGGCGCCGACTCGACGTCGCCCGTCTCCTGCGCCCCGGGCGCTGTGCGCCGGTCATCCGTCAGGTGCGCACCGAAGCGCCCGTACGCCCCGAACGTCTCCCGCGCCACCCCGAAGCCGTACGCGCCGAAGCGGCCGAATCCGCGTGCCGTGCCGTTCGCCGCTGCCGGCCGGGTTTCTCTCGGGCGCAGCACCACCGCCACCGACACCGACGCGGTCACCGGGACCACCGCCAGGAGCGTCAGCGCCGCCGGAAGCGGCAGGGGCTGGTCGGCCGCGAGGAAGTCCGCGGCCGCGCCGTCGAAGGGCATGCCCGTCAGGTCGCCGCGCAGGTGGAGGAAGAAGAGCAGGGCCAGCATCGAGCCCAGGGTGCAGGACAGGGCCGTCGTCGTCGCCGAGATGGCCATCAGGCGGGCCGGGCCCAGGCCGATGGCCGACAGGCCCGGGCGTGGCTTCGTGCCGGGGTCGGTACGGGCCACCGCCACCGCGAAGTACACCGTGGCGGCCAGGGGGGCCGCGCACCAGGCCAGGCGGAGGAGCGAGGTGCCGGGGGAGTCCGGGTGGCCCAGCGCGTAGCCGAGGGCGCACAGCAGCAGGAAGCCCGTGCCCGCCGACGCCGCCGCGACCAGGAGACGGCGCAGCTGGACGACGGGCTGGGCTCCGCGGGTCAGACGGAGAGCGACCACGCGGTCCGCCCTTCCGTCTCGGCGGTCTCGGAGACCGGGGGCAGGTGCACGGTCTTCACGCGCCGCCCGTCCAGCAGCGCCACCGTGCGGTCGGCGAGGGCGGCCGTCTCCGCGTCGTGCGTGGCCAGGACGACCGTGATGCCGTGCGAGCGGGCCGCTGTGGTGAGGGTGCGCAGGACGTGGGCGCGGTCGGCGCGGTGCAGGGGAGCCGTCGGCTCGTCGGCGAACAGCACCGACGGCGCGGGGGCCAGCGCGCGGGCGATGCAGACGCGCTGCCGCTCGGCCTGGGTCAGGTCGTGCGGGCGCTTGTGGGCCTTGTCGCCGACATCGAGGCGGTCCAGCCACTCCCGGGCGGCCGTCTTGGCGCGGCGGCGGCTGGTGCCGCGCAGCATCAGGGAGAGGGCGGCGTTCTCCCAGACGTTGAGTTCGGGAACGAGTACGGGGGCCGGGTCGATCCAGCCGAAGCGGTCGCGGCGCAGCCGTTCGCGGACCAGCGGCCCCATGGTGTGCACGGGCACGCTGTTGAACCAGACCTCACCGCGCCGCACGGGCACCAGGCCGGACAGGCACCGCAGGAGGGTCGTCTTGCCGCTGCCGCGCGGGCCGCTGACGGCGAGGATCTCGCCCTCCCGGACGCCGAGCGAGACGCCGCTGAGCGCGGGCGAGCCGTCGTTGTGCTGGAAGTGCAGGGCGCGTGCCCAGAGCACGTCGTTGTCCGGCGGGGCCACCATGGCGTACACCTCGGTTCGGATCGAAAAATGCCGTGCGGGATGCCGTTTGGATTCCGCGGTATCCCCCGTGTGGGGGAACGAAGGCAGGGCCGATCGGTCACTGGGCACGCTAGGCAGGCCACGGCAGGAGGCCGGACAGCACGCGGCCCCGGGCGCCCGTTTCTCACTCGAACGGGCGGCACCGGGGCCGTAAATGATCCTTCCTGACGATCAACTCCGCAGAAGGTCACAGCCGTCGGCGGCTCACAGCTTCGTCCACGCCTCCGACAGCGTCGCGCGCAGGATCTGCTCGATCTCGTCGAACGTCTCCTGGTTGGAGATCAGCGGCGGGGCGAGCTGGACGACCGGGTCGCCGCGGTCGTCGGCACGGCAGTACAGGCCGTTCTCGTACAGCTTCTTGCTCAGGAAGCCGTACAGGACGCGCTCGGTCTCGTCCGCGTCGAAGGACTCCTTGGTCGCCTTGTCCTTGACCAGCTCGATGCCGTAGAAGAAGCCGTTGCCGCGCACGTCGCCGACGATCGGCAGGTCGTACAGCTTCTCCAGCGTGGTGCGGAACGCGGCCTCGTTGTCGAGGACGTGCTGGTTGAGGCCCTCGCGCTCGAACAGGTCGAGGTTGGCCAGGCCCACCGCGGCGGAGACCGGGTGGCCGCCGAAGGTGTAGCCGTGCAGGAAGGTGTTGTCGCCCTTGTAGAACGGCTCGGCGATGCGGTCGGAGATCACGCACGCGCCGATCGGGGAGTAGCCCGAGGTCATGCCCTTGGCGCAGGTGATCATGTCCGGGACGTAGCCGAACTTGTCGCAGGCGAACATCGTGCCCAGGCGGCCGAAGGCGCAGATGACCTCGTCCGAGACGAGGAGGACGTCGTACTGGTCGCAGATCTCGCGGACCCGCTGGAAGTAGCCGGGCGGGGGCGGGAAGCAGCCGCCCGCGTTCTGCACCGGCTCCAGGAAGACCGCCGCGACCGTGTCCGGGCCCTCGAAGAGGATCTGCTGCTCGATCTGGTCGGCGGCCCAGCGGCCGAAGGCCTCCGGGTCGTCGCCGAAGATCGGCGCGCGGTAGATGTTGGTGTTCGGGACCTTGTGAGCGCCGGGGACGAGGGGCTCGAAGGGTGCCTTCAGGGCGGGCAGACCCGTGATGGACAGGGCGCCCTGCGGGGTGCCGTGGTAGGCGACCGCGCGGGAGATGACCTTGTGCTTGGTGGGCTTGCCGACCAGCTTGAAGTACTGCTTGGCGAGCTTCCAGGCGGTCTCGACGGCCTCGCCGCCGCCGGTGGTGAAGAAGACCTTGTTCAGGTCGCCCGGCGCGTAGTCGGCGAGCCGGTCCGCCAGCTCGACGGCCTTGGGGTGCGCGTAGGACCAGATGGGGAAGAACGCCAGCTCCTGCGCTTGCTTGAAGGCGGTCTCGGCGAGCTCGACGCGGCCGTGCCCGGCCTGCACCACGAACAGGCCGGCTAGACCGTCGAGGTAGCGCTTGCCCTTGTCGTCGTAGATGTAGGTGCCCTCGCCCCGGACGATGGTGGGGACGGGGGCGTCCTCGTACGAGGACATGCGGGTGAAGTGCATCCACAGGTGGTCGTACGCGGTCCGGCTGAGGTCGTTGGGACGGTCGGTGCTCACGGCTATCGGGTCCTCACGGTTATCGGGTTCCCCACATGTAGGTCTGCTTCTTGAGCTTGAGGTAGACGAAGCTCTCGGTGGAGCGCACTCCGGGGACGGCCCGGATGCGTCGGTTGATGACCTCCAGGAGGTGGTCGTCGTCCTCGCAGACGATCTCGACCATCAGGTCGAAGGACCCCGCGGTCATCACCACGTACTCGCATTCGGGCATGGCGGTCAGCGCGTCGGCGACGGACTCGACGTCGCCCTCGACGTTGATGCCGACCATCGCCTGGCGGCGGAAGCCCACGGTGAGCGGGTCCGTGACGGCGACGATCTGCATCACGCCCTGGTCGAGCAGCTTCTGGACGCGCTGGCGCACGGCCGCCTCCGACAGGCCCACGGCCTTGCCGATGGCGGCGTACGGCCGCCGGCCGTCCTCCTGGAGCTGCTCGATGATGGCGAGGGAGACGGCGTCCAGGTGCGGGTTGCTGCCGTTCCTGGACTCGCGAGAGGGCTCGCGGGTGGACTCGCGGCTCTCCCGCGGGTCCCTGGGGTCTGCGCTTCGACTGGCCACGAGCTCACTGTGCACGAGGTCTCGACAGTTTCGCAAGGCCCGATCGATGAAATTCGTTGTTTACGGGGTTGCAGCTTGCGGATTTCGCAGTAACGGGGCGCGCGGGGGTGTTGAAAACGTCGGGACACGGATTAGGGTGGGTGTCTCAGAGATTGGACAATCCACCAGGAGGCCCTGCAGTGAGCACCGAGCTGCGTCGTCTGCGCAACTACATCGGCGGTGAGTTCCGGGACGCCGCCGACGGACGGACCACCGAGGTGGTCAATCCCGCGACGGGCGAGGCGTACGCGACCGCTCCGCTGTCCGGGCAGGCGGATGTGGACGCCGCGATGGCGGCCGCCGCCGAGGCCTTCCCGGGCTGGCGGGACACGACCCCGGCCGAGCGGCAGAAGGCTCTGCTGAAGATCGCGGACGCCTTCGAGGAGCGTGCCGAGGAGCTGATCGCGGCCGAGGTGGAGAACACGGGCAAGCCGGTCGGGCTCACCCGCTCCGAGGAGATCCCGCCGATGGTCGACCAGATCCGCTTCTTCGCGGGCGCGGCGCGGATGCTCGAGGGCCGGGCGGCCGGTGAGTACATGGACGGGATGACCTCCATGATCCGCCGCGAGCCGGTCGGCGTCTGCGCCCAGGTCGCGCCGTGGAACTACCCGATGATGATGGCCGTGTGGAAGTTCGCCCCGGCGATCGCCGCGGGCAACACGGTCGTCCTGAAGCCGTCGGACACCACCCCGGCCTCGACCGTCCTCATCGCCGACATCATCGGCTCGATCCTCCCCAAGGGCGTCTTCAACGTCATCTGCGGCGACCGCGAGACCGGCCGCATGATGGTCGAGCACCCCGTCCCGGCGATGGCCTCCATCACCGGTTCCGTGCGCGCCGGCATGCAGGTCGCCGAGACCGCCGCCAAGGACCTCAAGCGCGTCCACCTGGAGCTGGGCGGCAAGGCGCCGGTCGTCGTCTTCGAGGACACCGACATCGCCAAGGCCGTCGAGGACATCTCCGTCGCGGGCTTCTTCAACGCCGGGCAGGACTGTACGGCCGCCTGCCGCGTCCTGGTCCACGAGGCGATCCACGACGAGTTCGTCTCCGCGCTCGCCAAGGCCGCCGCCGAGACCAAGACCGGCATGCCGGACGACGAGGACGTCCTGTTCGGCCCGCTCAACAACCCCAACCAGCTCAAGCAGGTCGAGGGCTTCATCGAGCGGCTGCCCGCGCACGCGCGCGTGGAGGCCGGCGGCAAGCGCGTCGGCGACAAGGGCTACTTCTACGCGCCGACCGTCGTCTCGGGCGTCAAGCAGGACGACGAGATCATCCAGAAGGAGGTCTTCGGCCCGGTCATCACCGTCCAGTCCTTCACGGACGAGGAGCAGGCGGTGGAGTGGGCCAACGGTGTCGAGTACGCCCTGGCCTCCTCGGTGTGGACCAAGGACCATGCCCGCGCGATGCGGATGTCCAAGAAGCTCGACTTCGGCTGCGTGTGGATCAACACCCACATCCCGCTGGTCGCCGAGATGCCGCACGGCGGCTTCAAGAAGTCCGGCTACGGCAAGGACCTGTCGGGCTACGGCTTCGAGGACTACACGCGGATCAAGCACGTGATGACGTCCCTGGATGCCTGACCCTGCCAGACGTACGCGGCCCCGGGCGGAGGACGGTCCGCCCGGGGCCGCGCCGGCTTGTAGCAGACTTCCGCTCGTGACCAATGCGCCGAGTGACGCATCAGTGAGTGACGCATCAGTGGGTGCGGCCGTCACGCTCGGGCTGCTCGCGGCCTGGGCGGTGCACGACACAGAGGAACTCGCGGTCGGGCCGCGGTGGATACGCGAGCACCTCCCCGAGCTGCGCGGCCGTTTCCCCGGCGCGCCGGAGGGCCTCTGGCGGGCCCTGGAAGGCGTCGACGAGCGGGAGTTCGCCGTCGCGGTGGGTGTGATGGCCGCCGTCGTCGGCGCCGGCGCGGTCGCGGGGCGACGTACCGGCGGGCGGTCGGCCACGTACCAGGCCATGCTGGACGGCTTCGGCCTGCACGGCCTGGTCCACCTGCCCAGGCGGCCGCCGTGCGCGGCTACACCCCCGGCTCCGTGACCTCCGCCACCGTGGTGATCCCCTTCACTCTCTGGGCCCGTGCCCGGCTGCGGCGCGCCGGGGTGCTGCGGCCCACGCGCCCGAGGGATGTCGTCCTGGGGCTCGTCACGGCCGGTGCGGCCGTCGCCGCGTCGCACGCGGTGGCACGGCGGGTGCGCCGACCGGCCGGATGGCGCTTCTGAACGCGTCCCGGCACGGGCGTGCGCTGCCGCCATCAGCGACAGAGCCGCCCTGCTTCCGGGTGTTGGGGACGACCCCGGTCCTCAGCCGCTGAAGCCGCTGAGCGCCGCTTCGATGATCCGCTTGGCCACCGGGTTCATGTCCGTGCTCTTCGCTTCGGTCGCGTTGACCGAGTAGACGAAGGTGCGGGACCCGTCCTCGGTGGCGGCGACGGCCGTGCTGTAGCCGGGGCGGGCGCCGCTCTTCACCCACGCGTCACGGCCGCCGATCTTGAAGGGCTTGAGGCCGCCCGCGCTCATCGTCGCCCCGCCCTTGTCCGGGAGCGTGAGCATCATCTCCTCGAGCTGCGGCTGCGGCACGACCTTCCCGCCGAAGAGCGCGACGAGGAACTTCTCCAGATCCGCCGTCGTCGAGATCATGTCGCCCGCCGCCCAGCGGTCGGACATGTTCCACTCGGTGGCGTCCACCAGCCTGCCGTCCGCCAGGAGCTGGTAACCGCGGTTGTGCGGGCCGTGGATACGGGGGGCGGGGCCGCCGGGGAAGGAAGTGTGCCGCATGCCGACCGGCTTCAGCACCCGTACGTACGCCTGGTGTTCGTACGAGTCGCCCGTCACCTTCTCGATCAGCATGCCCAGCACGGTGTAGTCGATGTTGCCGTAACGCTGCTGGGTGCCGGGGGGCGTGAACCGCGGTCCCTCGGCGACCGAGGAGGCCACGACCTCCTCGGGGGTGAGCGTCTCGTAGCGGTTCTCGTAGCCCTCGCCGTCCGCGTCGCCGAGGGACAGACCCGGCTTCAGCCCGCTCGTGAAGGTGAGCAGGTGCCGCACGGTGACGGTGCGGAAGTCTTCCGAGAGCAGCCCCGGCAGATACCTCCGCACCGGCTCGTCCAGGTCCACGCGCCCCTCCGCGGCGAGCTGCAGCACGAGCGCGGCGGTCACCAGCTTGGTCGTGGAGCCGGCCCGGAAGCGGCCGTGCTCCAGTGCGGGGCGGTGGGTGCGCAGGTTGCGCACGCCCGCCGTGCCGCGCCAGGGCCCGGCGGTGCCGCCGACCCGGACGAGCGCGGCCGTCGCGTCGCCGTCCGGCAGCCCGGCGAGCGCGTCGCACAGTGCCTTGAACCGCGGTCCTTCCGTGCAGCGCGCGGCGGACGGCGGGCCGGACGAGGCGAAGGCGGGGGCGGCCAGCGGGCCGGCCGCGAGGGCGAGGGCGAGGGAGGCGGTGAGGAGGGTGGTGCGGCGGCGAGCGCGCATCGAGGGGACTCCCGAGAGGATCGGTGAAGGATTCGTGATCATCCTCCGGCCGTACGTCCCCGCCCGGATCGTCGACGAGGAGGGCCCGAACCCTGGCGGGACCCCGAGCAAGTGCCCTGCCCTGCAAGGGTGTTCTCAGGAAGGTCCCCTAGGTGCGCGCAAAAAAGTGTTATCGAGGGGGCCTTCACACCGTCTCCCCCTTGTGATGCCCCACATGGCCAAGAGCCCCGGCCTGCCTGAGAGGGTGCGTGCGGAACAGTAGTGATCTCAGCCAGTGGAAGGGCACCGTGGACAGTCAGGACTGGCGCCCCATTATCGCGGCGGCGCAGGCCGGCGACCGGCGGGCGCTGGACGAGCTGGTCGCGGGCTGGCTGCCGCTGGTCTACAACATCGTCGGCCGCGCCCTGAACGGCCACGCCGACGTCGACGACGTCGTCCAGGAGACCATGCTGCGCGCCGTCGACCACCTCGGCACGCTGCGCGACCCGGACAGCTTCCGGTCCTGGCTGGTGGCCATCGCCATGCGGCAGATACGGGACCGGGCGCGCCGGAAGCCCGCGGACCGGCTGGACGACGACGATCCGGCACACGCCGCCGACTTCGCCGAACTGACCGTCCTGCGGCTCCAGTTGGAGGGCCAGCGGCGCGAGGTCGCCGAGGCCGTGCGGTGGCTCGACGACGAAGACCGGCAACTGCTGTCGCTGTGGTGGCTGGAGGTCGCCGGCGAGCTGACCCGGCGGGAACTGGCGGCCGCCGTCGGCATCACCCGGCAGCACGCCGCCGTACGCGTCCAGCGCATGAAGGAACGCCTGGACACCGCGCGCGGCATCGTGCGGGCGCTGGACGGCGCCTGCCCGGACCTGCGGGAGCTGACCGCCCGCTGGCACGGGCGGCCCGACTCGGTGTGGCGCAAGCGGCTGGCCCGGCACATCCGGGGCTGCGGCTACTGCGGTGACACCCGCGAGTCCGTCGTACCGGCGGAGCGCCTGCTCGTCGGCATCGCGCTCGTCCCGCTGCCTGTCGGCTTCACCCTGTCGCTGGCGTTCGGCGGCAAGACGGCGGCGGCCGCCACAGCCGCCACGTCCGCCGGGTGGTCCGCCAAGGTGCTGAGCGCGCTGACCAAGCCGGCCGTCGCGATGACGGCGGGTGCGACCATCGTCGCGGGCGGCGCGTACGTCGTCACCCAGCCGCCCGACGCCCCGCCGCCCCGCGCCGCCGTCACAGCCACCACGGCGACCACCGCCGCCCCTCCGGCCCCCTCCGCCCCGCCTCCGCGTACCCCGACTCAGCCCACCCCGACTCCGTCGGCCACGAAGAAGGCCGACCTGTACGGCACGGTCGTCGACGCCGTCGACCGGGCACCGGACCCCGACGCGAAGCCCTCCGCCCTGCCGCGCCGCCCCGAGTCCGGGATCACCAGCACCGGCGGCCCGAAGGCCGTCATGCAGCACCGCGGCGACAGCGTCACGCTCACCGGCCAGGGCTATGTGCTGGTGCGCTGGCAGATCTCGCCCAGGTCGCGGCCCGGCGCGGTGGTCATGCCGACCTGGACCGGCCTGAAGGGCAGGCTGTTCCACGTGGCCTCCGGCGGCGGCCGCCGGATGGACGACCCGCTGCCCGGCGCCCCCGACGGCTACGCCACCGGCATGGGCGGACCGGGCATCGGCTACGCCGTCCTGCCGGACGGCACCCAGCAGATGTGGCAGAACGAGTACTTCTACATCGACGGCTCCGTCACCCTCACCCAGCAGGAGAGGGGCTGCGACTACGGCATCACCGTCTTCCCGTCGAGCTGGGAGGCGGTGGACCAGGACATCAACACCGGGCCCGCCCAGGGCGCGATCCGCTACGGCCTGGTCCGCGACACCGGCACGGACGCGGCCCCGGTCCCGCAGTACGTCACCCGTGGGACCTCGGCGGACCCGGCGACGGTGCCGCAGCGCTCGCGCGTGTAGCGGTGTAGCGGTCCTGCGCCGCCAGCACCTCGTCGCCGTGCTCGAACGCCCACGCACCGACGGCGTCGATCGGGGCGAGCAACGTCCGGCCCAGGCCGGTGAGTTCGTACTCGACGCGCGGCGGCGAACCGCCGTACGCCCGCCGTGCGACGAGCCCGTTGAACTCCAGCCGCCGCAAGGTCTCCGTCAGGACCTTCTGGCTGATGCCGCCGATGCTCTCGCGCAACTCGCCGTGGCGCACCGGGCCGTGGCGCAGGGCCCACAGCACCACGGCGTTCCAGGTGTGGGCGAGCAGATCGAAGGCGAGCCGGGCGCGGCAGTCGGCGAGGAACGTCTGGTCGGTGGTCACGTACCGAATGGTGCCCGAGCGGCTCCCTACTGTCGTGGGAAATCCGACGACGAGGGAAGCATCGGACCCTGCGGATAGGCATGGTGGGCACGGGCGGCATGGCGGACGCCTTGGGGACGCAATGGAGGCGCGCCGGGCACGACGTGGTCACCGGGGGACGCTCGGGCGGGCTGCGGGAGGCGGCGGAGTCCGGCACGGACGCGGTGCTGCTGGCGGTGCCGTACGACGCCGTGGTGGACGTGGTCGCCGGGCTCGAAGAGGCGCTGCGCGGACGGACGTTGATCGACTGCACCAACCCGGTCGGACCGGGCTTCGCCCTGCGCACGGCAGGCGGCCCCTCGGCGGCCGAACGCATCGCGTCCGCCGCCCCCACCGCCCATGTGGTCAAGGCGTTCAACCTCTGCCATGTCGACGTCTGGCGTCTGACCCAGCCCGTCTTCGACGGCCGCCCCCTCGCGGTGCCGCTGTGCGGGGACGACGCGCACGCGCTGTCCGTCGTACGACGTCTCGTGCGCGACCTCGGCTGCGCGCCGCTGAACGCCGGGGGACTGGAGCGGGCCGGGCTGCTGGAGGCCACGGCGGCACTGCTGATCGGGCTGTGGGTGGGGGAGGGGGCGGACGCGCAGGCGATCGCGCCCCCGCTCGCCTTCTCGGGCGTCTAGGTCCCTAGGGCTGGTTGCGCAGCGCGCACAGCGTGTCGATGCGGTTGGTGGTGATCGAGTCCACGCCCATGTCCAGGAGGCGACGCATGGAGCGGCGGGTGTCCGGGGTCCAGGCCGACAGCAGGTAGCCATCACCGTGGACCCGCTCGGCCAGGGGGCGGCTCACCAGGCCGAAGCGGTAGTTGAGCCAGCGCGGGCGGATCGCCTCCAGTAGGACCGGCCGTGGCGGGGCCAGTGTCGTCCAGGTCAGCGCGATCTCGGCGGCCGGGTCCGCGGCGCGCACGGCGAGCATGGCGGGGGCGCCCGCGCAGTAGTACACGCGCTCCTGCGCCCCGCACTCCCGTACGACGTCCACGACCCGGCGGGCCGAGCGCACGTCGGGCGTGCCCGGTAGGTCGAGCATCACCCGGTGCCCGTCGGTCGCGGTCAGCGCGTCCGCCAGCGTCGGCACCCCGCCGCCGGTCAGCCCGCGCACCTCCTCCCACGACAGCCCGAGCAGCGGCCGGTCGTGCTCCCACAGCCGCTTCAGCGTCTGGTCGTGCAGCAGCACCGGCACGCCGTCCCGGGTCAGCCGTACGTCGATCTCGACGGCGTCCGCGCCCCGGGCGAGCGCGGAACGCAGCGAGGCGACCGTGTTCTCCCGGGCGCGGTAGGGGTCGCCGCGGTGGGCCACGGCGGTCACGTTCTGCATGGGAGTCATGGTGGGGTCAGGGCGCGAGCCAGGTCGAGGTGTACGTGTCGATCTCGTCCTTGATCCGGGCCTTGCCGGGCTCGTCGAGGAAGGACGCCTCGACTGCGTTCTTCGCCAGCTCGGCCAGGCCGCGTTCGTCGAGGCCGAGGAGGCGGGCGGCGACCGCGTACTCGCCGTTGAGGTCGGTGCCGAACATCGGCGGGTCGTCGGAGTTGATGGTGACCAGGACTCCGGCCCGCACGAACTCCTTGATCGGGTGCTCGTCGAGGACGCGCACCGCGCGGGTGGCGATGTTGGAGGTCGGGCACACCTCCAGCGGGATGCGGTGCTCGGCCAGGTGCGCGAGCAGCTTCGGGTCCTGCGCGGAACTGGTGCCGTGGCCGATGCGCTCGGCGCGCAGGTGGGTGAGGGCGTCCCACACGGTCTCCGGGCCGGTGGTCTCGCCCGCGTGCGGGACGGAGTGCAGCCCGGCGGCGATCGCCCGGTCGAAGTACGGCTTGAACTGCGGCCGTGGTACGCCGATCTCGGGCCCGCCCAGCCCGAAGGAGACCAGGCCCTCGGGGCGCAGCCGGTCGTCGGTGGCGAGCCGTGTCGTCTCCTCGGCGGCCTCCAGCCCGGCCTCGCCGGGGATGTCGAAGCACCAGCGCAGCACGGTCCCGAACTCGGCCTCGGCCGCCTTGCGGGCGTCCTCGATCGCGTCCATGAAGGCGCGGGCGTCGATGCCGCGGCGGGTGGACGAGTACGGCGTGATGGTCAGCTCGGCGTAGCGCACCCGCTGCCGGGCCAGCTCGCGGGCCACCTCGTAGGTGAGCAGCCGTACGTCCTCCGGCGTGCGGATGAGGTCGACGACGGACAGGTACACCTCGATGAAGTGGGCGAAGTCCGTGAAGGTGAAGTAGTCGACCAGGGCCTCGGGGTCGATGGGGACCTTCGAGTCCGGGTGGCGGGCGGCCAGCTCGGAGACGATGCGGGGGGAGGCGGAGCCGACGTGGTGCACGTGCAGTTCGGCCTTGGGCAGTCCGGCGATGAAGGCACGCAGGTCGCGGGCCTCACCGGCGGCGGGCGCGGCGGGACGGTCGGTCAAGGTTCCTCCCCGGAACGGCGTCCCCGGCCTGGCTGCGGCGGGACGCGGGTGATCGGCTGATCGGTGACTCGGGGATCATCGTAGGCCGGGGGCCGGGGGCCGCAGCGGCGGGGAGGGCGGAAGCGGAGGGGGCGACCGAGCGGCGGCGCCAAGGGCTTAGCATGGCGGGACGGTCGACCGAGGGGGGACAGGACGTGACGGACGGAACGCAGGCCGGCGGTGGCGCAGGGGCCGGCCGGGACCCGTGGGCGCCGCCGGAGCACAGGACCTCGCTCGAGAAGCAGACCCGGCAGTCCGGGGCATCGGACCAGCCGTCCGCGCAGCAGCCCACGGCGCAGCAGCCCATGGGGCAGCCCACGGCGCAGCCGCCGTCCGTGCACGACCAGGTCACCATGACCTCGATGCCCGCGAGTGGATTCGCCTCCCCGGGCTTCGGCCCCGCCGGCGGAACCCCGGCCGCGGGCAGCCCGCAGCCCGCCGTGCCGCCACCGCCGATCGCCCCGTCCGGCCCCGGTGCCCCCGGCCCCGCCGCGCCCGGCGGATACGGATACCCCGGCTACGGCTGGCCCGGTACGCCGATGCCGCCGCAGAACGGCATGGGCATCGCGGCGATGGTGCTGGGCATCGTCTCCTGCACCCTGTTCTGCCTGTACGGCGTGATCTCCCTCGTGACCGGCATCCTCGCCGTGGTCTTCGGGATCAAGGGACGCAGGCGGGCCGAGCGCGGGGTGGCCACCAACCACGGTCAGGCCCAGGCGGGTCTGATCATGGGCATCATCGGCATCGTCCTCGGCATCGCCGTGATCGTCCTGATGGTCGTCGGGATCACGGCTGCCATCAACGAGGACAACGACGACCCCGATCCCTACTACGGCGCCGGCCCCGGCGCGGTGGTCTCCGTTCTGCCCCCTCGCTGACCCGGTCCAGCGGCTCGTGCCCGTGCCACGGCCGGGTCCGTGAGGGCGGGGCCCGCAGCCGACGGGCCCCCAAACCGTGGCCCGGCTCCTCATGCCCCCAGTGCGCTGTCGCCGGACTGGGGGGGCCGGGCGACTCGCGGGCCACCTCGGTGAGCCGACGGCAGCCGCGGCCGCCGAACCGGCGGTGTACAGCCTCGCCGTGCCCGTGCGGCGTGCGGCGGGCCGTGGGTGTCACCCGGCCCGCAACCGCTCCCGGGCCTCCATCAACGCGAACCCGAGCAGATTCGCTCCCCGCCACCGCTCCGGATCCAGCGCCGCTTCGTCATCCGCCGCCAGCCCGATGCCCCACACGCGGTCCACGGGGCTCGCCTCGACCAGCACCCTCCCCCGGCCTCCGGCCCGGGGGACACCCATCTCGCCTCGCTCGCCCGTGCCGAGCAGAAACGCCCGGAGATCCGCATGCGCGGCGAACTTGTGCACGCTGCCCTCCACGACGATCCGGAACCGCTCCCGCTCCCACGCGGCCTCGTCGAAGCCACGCACCAGCCGCCCGGCCTTCTTGGCCAGCGAGGGATGGTCCGCCGCCAGCACCCGCCGCTCCGCCTCCGCGTCCCCGAACAGCCGCGCCTTCTCGGCCATCATCCAGTGCTCGGCGGTCCGATAGGTGACGCCGTCCACCGTGAACGGCGCCGGCCACCACTGGCTCAGACAGCTGGGCCCGATCCGCCCGTCCGGCCGCGGCCGGTGTCCCCAGAAGTGCAGATACCTGACCTTCGCCCCCGCGCGGACGGCCCTGATCAGCGCTTCCCGGGAATCGATCGCGCCCGTGACCCCGTCCATCGCCCCTGTGATCCCGTCCATCGCCCCTGTGATCCCGTCCATTTCCCCCGTGATCCCTTCCCTCGCCCCCGTGATCCTCTTCCTCGCCCCCGTGATCCTTTCCATGCACGCGAGTCTCGCAGGCACCACTGACACTCCGTCCCCCTTTTTCGGGCCTGCTCGACACCTGGTCGACAGATTCCGTCGCGTAATCAAAAGGCAACAACGGAATCACTTGTTGGAGTGCCACTCCTCTGTCAGGATCGGCACTCAAATCGAGCTTGAGCTACGCCGGCCTCCCACCGGGGACACGGAGGAGAGCGACATGCACAACCCGGGCAACGCCACCCCGGAACGATTCCCGGCCCAGGACCGCTTCGCGGACGGTGCGCAGTTCATCGCGGGCCGCCTGACGAAGGGCACCTCCGGCCGGACGCACGCGGTCGTCGACCCGGCGACCGGCGAGGAGGTGTACACCTACGAGCTGGCCGGCCCGGCGGACGTGGACGCCGCCGTCGCCGCCGCGCGCGAGGCCTTCCCGGCCTGGGCGGCGGCCACCCCCGGCGAGCGTTCCGACGCCCTGCACCGCTTCGCCGCCGTGCTCGCCGAGCGCGCCGAGGACTTCGCCCGGGCCGAATCCCTGCAGTGCGGCAAGCCGCTGAAGCTGACCCGCGAGTTCGACGTCCCGGGGACCATCGACAACACCGCCTTCTTCGCCGGTGCCGCCCGGCACCTCCAGGGGCAGTCCGCCGGTGAGTACTCCGGCGACCACACCTCGTACGTCCGCCGCGAGCCCATCGGTGTCGTCGGCTCCATCGCGCCCTGGAACTACCCCCTCCAGATGGCCGCCTGGAAGATCCTCCCGGCGATCGCCGCGGGCAACACCATCGTCCTGAAGCCCGCCGAGCTCACCCCGCTGACCTCGCTCCTGTTCGCCCAGGCGGCCACGGACGCCGGAATCCCGGACGGCGTGATCAACATCGTCACCGGCGCAGGGCAGGAAGCGGGCGAGCACCTCGTGGCCCACCCCGACGTGGCCATGACCTCCTTCACCGGCTCCACCGCCGTCGGCAAGCGCGTCGCCGAGCTCGCCACCGCGACCGTGAAGCGCCTGCACCTGGAGCTCGGCGGCAAGGCCCCGTTCGTCGTCTTCGACGACGCCGACCTGGAGGCGGCCGTGCACGGCGCGGTCGCGGGCGCGCTCATCAACACCGGGCAGGACTGCACGGCCGCCACGCGCGCGTACGTACAACGGTCCCTCTACGAGGAGTTCGTCGAGCGCACGGCCGCCCTCATGGAGAGCGTCCGGCTCGGTGACCCCTTCGCCCCCGGCACCGACCTCGGCCCGCTGATCTCGCACGTCCAGCGCGACCGGGTGGCAGGGTTCGTCGGCCGGGCGCGTGCGTACGCGCGCGTGGTGACCGGCGGCGAGGCACCGGGAGGGGAGCTCGCCAAGGGCGCCTACTACAGGCCGACCCTCATCGCCGACGCGCCCCAGGACAGCGAGGTCGTGCAGTCCGAGATCTTCGGGCCGGTCCTGGCCGTGCTTCCCTTCGACACCGACGAGGAGGGAATCCGGCTCGCCAACGACACGCCGTACGGCCTCGCCGCCTCCGCCTGGAGCCGGGACGTGTACCGGGCGAACCGCGCCACCCGCGAGATCAAGGCCGGGTGCGTGTGGATCAACGACCACATCCCGATCATCAGCGAGATGCCGCACGGCGGCTACAAGGCGTCCGGCTTCGGCAAGGACATGTCTGCCTACTCCTTCGAGGAGTACACGCAGATCAAGCACGTCATGTTCGACAACACGGCGGTGGCCAGGAAGGACTGGCACCGCACCATCTTCGGGGACCGGCGGTGATCGCCGCCCGGCGGTAGCCGGACACCGACTACCGCCGGCCACCGCCGGGTGTGACGACAGGCCGCCGACCACGGCCGACCAACCCTCCGAAAGGTCACCACGCGCATGGAGCAGTACGAGCCAGACCGCCTGTCCCCGGCCCAAGTGGCCGCCATGCGGCGCAGCTTCCGCAACGGCCGGGCCGCCCTCACCCGCCGTTCGCTGCTGCGCGCCTCCGCGGGCGGTGCGCTCGCGGCCGGCGGACTCGGCGCGCTGAGCGCCTGCGGCATTCCCGCGGCGGGCAAGTCGCAGGGTGGCGTCCCCGCAGCGGACCACTCGGCCAAGGAGAAGGTCGTCACCTTCTCCAACTGGACCGAGTACATGGACGTCGACGACAGCGGCAAACGCCACCCGACGCTGGAGCAGTTCACCCGGCGCACCGGCATCAGGGTCAAGTACACCGAGGACATCAACGACAACAACGAGTTCTTCGGCAAGATCAAGCCGCAGCTCGCCGCCGGCCAGGACACCGGCCGCGATCTCATCGTCCTCACCGACTGGCTGGCCGGCCGCCTCATCCGCCTGGGCTGGGTGCAGAAGCTGGACCCGTCCAACCTGCCGCACGCCTTCGCCAACCTGTCGCAGCAGTTCCGCAGCCCCGACTGGGACCCGGGACGGGCGTACTCGTACCCCTGGCAGGGCATCTCGACCGTCATCGCCTACAACAAGAAGGCGCTCGACGGCGTCGAGGTGAAGTCGGTCTCCGACATGCTCGACAACCCCAGGCTCAAGGGCCGGGTCGGCTTCCTCACCGAGATGCGCGACTCGATCGGCATGACCCTGCTCGACATGGGCAAGGACCCGGCGAACTTCACCGACGACGACTACGACGCGGCGATCGCCCGCCTGCAGAAGGCCGTCGACAAGGGCCAGATCCGCCGCTTCACCGGCAACGACTACACCTCCGACCTCACCAAGGGCGACTTCGCGGCCTGCCTGGCCTGGGCCGGTGACGTCGTCCAGCTCAAGGCGGACAGCCCGGACGTCGACTTCCTCATCCCGGACAGCGGCTACATGACGTCCAGCGACAACCTGCTGATCCCCAACAAGGCCCGCCACAAGACGAACGCCGAGCGGCTCATCGACTTCTACTACGAGCCGCAGGCGGCCGCCGAGCTCGCCGCCTACATCAACTACGTCTGTCCCGTCGACGGCGTGAAGGAAGAGCTGGCGAAGATCGACGAGGACGCGGCGAACAACCCGCTGATCCTCCCCGACAAGGCCATGCAGGCCAAGTCCCGTGCCTTCCGCTCGCTGAGCGCGAAGGAAGAGACGGCCTACGAAGCGAAGTTCGCGAAGCTCACAGGGGCGTGACCACCATGACGAACGGCACCAGCGGCGACGTCCGCCTCTCCGGTATCAGCAAGACCTACGGCTCCTTCACGGCCGTCCACCCGCTCGACCTGACCGTGCCGCAGGGCTCCTTCTTCGCCCTGCTCGGCGCGTCCGGCTGCGGCAAGACCACCACGCTGCGGATGATCGCGGGCCTGGAGGAACCTTCCTCCGGCACCGTCCACCTCGGCGACCAGGACGTGACGCCCCTGCCGCCGTACAGGCGGCCGGTGAACACGGTCTTCCAGTCCTACGCCCTCTTCCCGCACCTCGACATCTTCGAGAACGTCGCCTTCGGCCTGCGCCGGCGCGGCATCAAGAGCGTGAAGAAGCAGGTCGAGGAGATGCTGGAGCTCGTCCAGCTCGGCGAGCAGGCCCGCAAGAAGCCGCACCAGCTCTCCGGCGGCCAGCAGCAGCGCGTCGCCGTGGCCCGCGCGCTGATCAACCACCCCAAGGTGCTCCTCCTGGACGAGCCCCTCGGCGCCCTCGACCTGAAGCTGCGCCGCCAGATGCAGCTGGAGCTCAAGCGCATCCAGACCGAGGTCGGCATCACCTTCGTCCACGTCACGCACGACCAGGAGGAGGCCATGACGATGGCCGACACGGTCGCCGTGATGAACGCGGGCCGCGTCGAACAGCTCGGCTCACCCACCGACCTGTACGAGAACCCGCGGACCACGTTCGTCGCCAACTTCCTCGGCACCTCCAACTTCATCGAGGCCGAGGTCGACTCCAGGAGCGGCGACGAGATCGTGCTGAAGGCCGGCGGCGGCAAGCTGGTCCTCCCCGAGGCGCGGTGCGGCGCGCCCGCGACCACCGGCGGAAAGGTCCTGGTCGGCGTCCGCCCGGAGAAGATCTCCCTCACGCACGCCGACGACGCGGGGGAGATCCCGGCGGGCCGCAACCGCATCACCGGCCGGATCGCCGACTCCAGCTTCATCGGCGTCTCCACGCAGTACGTCGTCGACAGCCCGGTCTGCCCCGACTTCGAGGTCTACGCCCAGAACATCGACCGCGACCCGCGCCTCGTGCCGGGCGCCGAGGTGGTCCTGCACTGGAACCCGGCGCACACCTTCGGCCTCGATGCCACCCAGGACATCGAAGCAGGAGTGGAAGAGGCCGCCTGATGACGACGCTCACCGAAGCGCCACCCCTGGCGCCCGCCCCGGAGCAGAAGCCGCCCCGCAGGCGGGGCCGCTGGACGCCGTATCTGCTGCTCCTGCCCGGCATCCTCTGGCTGCTGGTCTTCTTCGCGCTGCCGATGATCTACCAGGCCTCCACGTCCGTGCAGACGGGCTCCCTGGAGGAGGGCTACAAGGTCACCTGGCACTTCGCGACCTACTGGGACGCGCTGAGCGAGTACTGGCCGCAGTTCGTCCGCTCGGTGCTCTACGCGGGCACCGCGACGATCCTGTGCCTGCTGCTCGGCTATCCGCTGGCGTACCTGATCGCCTTCCGCGCGGGACGCTGGCGGAACCTGATCATGATCCTGGTGATCGCGCCGTTCTTCACCAGCTTCCTGATCCGCACCCTGGCCTGGAAGACGATCCTCGCGGACGGCGGCCCGGTCGTCGGCGCGCTCAACACGCTGCACGTCCTGGACGTCACCAGTTGGCTCGGCTGGACCGCGGGTGACCGCGTGCTGGCCACACCGCTGGCGGTGGTGTGCGGTCTGACGTACAACTTCCTGCCGTTCATGATCCTGCCGCTGTACACCTCGCTCGAGCGCATCGACCCGCGGCTGCACGAGGCGGCGGGCGATCTGTACGCCCGGCCCTGGACCACCTTCCGCAAGGTCACCTTCCCGCTGTCGATGCCGGGCGTGGTCTCCGGCACGCTGCTCACCTTCATCCCGGCCGCCGGCGACTACGTCAACGCCGACCTGCTCGGCTCGACGGACACCCGCATGGTCGGCAACGTCATCCAGTCCCAGTTCCTGCGGATTCTGGACTACCCGACGGCCGCGGCCCTCTCCTTCATCCTCATGGCAGCGATTCTGCTCATGGTCACCCTCTACATCCGCAGGTCCGGGACGGAGGATCTGGTCTAAATGCCCTTCGTCAACTGGCTCAGGCGTCACCTCGTGGTCATCGCGGGGCTCATGACGCTCGCTTATCTCCTCCTGCCGAACGTCATCGTGACGGTGTTCTCCTTCAACAAGCCGAAGGGGCGCTTCAACTACGAGTGGCAGCAGTTCTCCCTGGACGCCTGGAAGGACCCGTGCGGCGTCTCCGACCTGTGCGGCTCGCTGTCGGCCAGCCTCCAGATCGCCTTCTGGGCGACGCTCGGCGCCACGCTCCTCGGCACGCTGATCGCCTTCGCGCTGGCCCGCTACCGCTTCCGCGCCCGCGGCGCCGTCAACTCGCTGATCTTCCTGCCGATGGCGATGCCCGAGGTCGTGATGGCCGCCTCGCTGCTCACCCTGTTCCTCAACATGGGTGCCGAGCTGGGCTTCTGGACGATCCTGATCGCCCACATCATGTTCTGCCTCAGCTTCGTCGTGACGGCGGTCAAGGCGCGCGTGATGTCGATGGACCCGAGACTGGAGCAGGCGGCGCAGGACCTGTACGCCGGCCCGTTCCAGACGTTCGTCCGGGTCACCCTGCCGATCGCCGCCCCCGGCATCGCGGCGGGCGCACTGCTCGCCTTCGCGCTCTCCTTCGACGATTTCATCATCACGAATTTCAACGCGGGCTCGACCGTCACCTTCCCGATGTTCGTCTGGGGCTCGGCGCAGCGCGGCACGCCCGTGCAGATCAACGTCATCGGTACGGCCATGTTCGTCGTCGCCGTACTCCTCGTGCTGGCCTCGATGGCCGTCAGCAACCGCAGAAACAAACAGAAGGCATAAGCCCCTGTAGGGAGTTGAAATCATGGCCCCGAGCGCCATGAGCCGTTGGACGAAGTCTCTCTCCGAAGCCCAGCCGGTCCCGTACTGGCTGGACGACCCCGGCAGACCCCGCCCCGACCCCGCGCTCACCACCGCCGAGACCTGCGACCTGCTGGTCGTCGGCGGCGGCTACAGCGGACTGTGGACCGCGCTGATCGCCAAGGAGCGCGACCCGGGCCGGGACGTGGTGCTGGTGGAGGGCCGCGAGGTGGGCTGGGCCGCCTCGGGCCGCAACGGCGGCTTCTGCGCCGCCTCCCTCACCCACGGCCTGCCCAATGGCCTCGCCCGGTGGCCGGACGAGATCCACAAGCTCCAAAAGCTGGGCGCCCGCAACCTCGACGAGATCGAGGCGGCGGTCGCCCGCCACTCCATCGACTGCGACTTCGAACGCACCGGCGAGATCGACGTCGCCACCGAGACCTACCAGGCGTGGGAACTGCGCGACTGGTACGAGGAGATGGAGCGGCGGGGCCTGGCCGACGGCGTCGAGCTCCTGGACGCAGACGCGGTCCGGGAGCAGGTGAACTCCCCGACCTTCCAGGCGGGCCTGTGGGACCGCCGGGGTGTGGCCATGCTCAACCCCGCCAAACTCGCCTGGGGTCTGAAGCGGGCATGCCTGCGGCTCGGTGTCCGCGTCTACGAGCACACCCCCGCCCTGACCCTGAAGCCGTACGGCGCCGGCATGGCCGTACGCACCCCGTACGGCCGGGTCCGCGCCCGCAAGGTCGCGCTCGGCACCAACGTCTTCCCGAACCTCGTCAGACGTGTCCGGGCCTACACGGTCCCGGTCTACGACTACGCCCTGATGACCGAACCGCTCACCGCCGGCCAGCTGGCGTCGATCGGCTGGGGGAACCGCCAGGGCCTCGGCGACTCGGCGAACCAGTTCCACTACTTCCGGCTCTCCGCCGACAACCGCATCCTGTGGGGCGGCTACGACGCGGTCTACCCGTACGGCGGCCGGGTGCGCGCCGAGTACGACGACCGCCCTCAGACCTACGCCAAGCTCGCAGGGCACTTCTTCACCTGCTTCCCGCAACTGGAGGGCCTCCGCTTCACGCACGCCTGGGGCGGCGCGATCGACACCTGCTCACGCTTCTCGGCGTTCTTCGGCACCGCGCACCAGGGGAAGGTCGCGTACGCGGCCGGGTACACGGGGCTGGGCGTCGGCGCGACCCGCTTCGGTGCCGAGGTGATGCTGGACCTGCTGGCGGGGGAGCGCACGGAGCGCACGTCGCTGGAGATGGTCCGCAGGAAACCGCTGCCCTTCCCGCCGGAGCCCTTCGCCTGGACGGGCATCGCCCTCACCAAGTGGTCGCTGGCCCGGGCGGACGCGCACGGCGGGCGCCGCAATCTGTGGCTGCGGACGATGGACCGGCTGGGGCTCGGCTTCGACAGCTGACCTCAGCCGACCGCAGAAAGACGGCTGCTTCGGCTGAGGAAGAGCACGAGGCCGGTCAGCAGCACCGTGCACAGGCACCAACTGGCCACGACGTCCAGTGGCCAGTGGTAGCCGCGACGGACCAGACCGAAGCCGACGCCCGCATTGACGACGAGGCAGACGGTGACGAGAACGCAGCGGGCGAGGGCGGTACGGAGCCAGGGGAGGAGGAGCAGGGTCGTGGCGCCGTAGGCGACGGCGGCCGTGGCCGTGTGGCCCGAGGGGTAGAAGTCGGTGCCGGGTGGCACGGCCGGCGTCCCGGGGCGGTCGGTCAGTTCCTTGAGGGGCACGATCAGGGCCGGGACGAGGACCATGAGGAGGGCCGCGGCGACCGACGGCAGCCACCAGCGGCCCGTCCCCGCGGCCCGTGCTCGCCAGGCGACGTGGACCAGGCCGGTGGCCAGCACCGGTACGGCGACCGGGATGTTGCCCAGGTCGGCCAGGAGTTCGGAGCAGCGGTCGGGGTGGACCAGGGCACGGCTGACGCGTTCGTCGACGCCCACGAGCGGGCCGTCGGCGACGACCTGCCAGGTGATCAGGGCGAAGAGGAGGGCCGGAAGGCCGAGAAGAAGGGAGAGGCAGACCGGCCCCGCCGGAACGGACGGCCGTCTCCCGCCCGGTGCGGTGGGCATCTCGAGGCCCTGATCACGGGAGGTCGACATGGCCGACAGCTTGGCACGGCCGCCGTGCATCCGGAGCGCCGGAGGAGGTCGGCCGCCCCGGAACAGGGGGGGTTGTTCCGAGGCGGCCGTCCGGATCGGAATGTCGCGCGCCCCGGGGGGTTTGGGGCGGGCGACATTCCGATCGGTGAGGAGATCCGAAGCCGGAGGCTCCAGTTGTGTGCGCGAGGGCACGACCAGGTCGAAGCTGGGGAGGCCCCGGCCTGATGTCACCCACAGTCCCCTGTGGGCGGGGGTGTATCTCTCATCTGGGTAGAACGTACGACAGGGGGTGCGCGTGCGACAGGGTGAACGGCCCCCTGTCATCCACCTCGCACACGTTCTTCACACGCTCTGCCGCTCGCCGCCCCGGTGGCGGAACCGGGGCGGCTCACCTGCCCTGTCACCGGCTCAGATGCGCGCGAAGGCCTGCTCGATGATGTCGAGGCCCTCGTTCAGCAGGTCCTCGCCGATCACCAGCGGAGGCAGGAAGCGCAGCACGTTGCCGTACGTGCCACAGGTCAGGACCAGCAGGCCCTCGGCGTGGCAGGCCTTGGCGAGCGCGGTGGTGGCCTCCGGGTTCGGCTCCTTCGTCGTACGGTCCTTGACCAGCTCGATGGCGATCATGGCGCCGCGGCCGCGGACGTCGCCGATGATGTCGAACTTCTCGGCCATGGCGCCGAGACGGGCCTTCATGACCGCCTCGATCGCCTTCGCCTTCGCGTTGAGGTCGAGCTCCTTCATCGTCTCGATCGCGCCGAGCGCGCCCGCGCAGGCCACCGGGTTGCCGCCGTAGGTGCCGCCCAGGCCGCCCGCGTGCGCGGCGTCCATGATCTCGGCGCGGCCGGTGACGGCGGCGAGCGGCAGACCGCCCGCGATGCCCTTCGCCGTCGTGATCAGGTCGGGCACGATGCCCTCGTCCTCGCAGGCGAACCACTGGCCGGTGCGGCAGAAGCCGGACTGGATCTCGTCGGCGACGAAGACGATGCCGTGGTCCGAGGCGAACTGGCGGATCGCCGGCAGGAAGCCCTTCGCCGGCTCGATGAAGCCGCCCTCGCCGAGCACCGGCTCGATGATGATGGCGGCGATGTTCTCCGCGCCGACCTGCTTGGACATCTGGTCGATGGCCTGGGCCGCGGCCTCCGGGCCGGCGTTCTCCGGGCCGGTCGGCCAGCGGTAGCCGTAGGCGACCGGCACGCGGTAGACCTCGGGCGCGAACGGGCCGAAGCCGTGCTTGTACGGCATGTTCTTCGCCGTCAGCGCCATCGTGAGGTTCGTACGGCCGTGGTAGCCGTGGTCGAAGACGACGACCGCCTGGCGCTTGGTGTACGCGCGGGCGATCTTCACCGCGTTCTCGACGGCCTCGGCGCCGCTGTTGAACAGCGCGGACTTCTTGGCGTGGTCGCCCGGGGTCAGCTCGGCCAGCGCCTCGGCGACGGCGACGTAGCCCTCGTACGGCGTGACCATGAAACAGGTGTGGGTGAAGTCGGCGAGCTGGGCGGTGGCCCGGCGTACGACGGCCTCGGCGGAGGCGCCGACGCTCGTCACCGCGATGCCGGAGCCGAAGTCGATCAGACGGTTGCCGTCGACGTCCTCGATGATGCCGCCGCCCGCCCGCGCGGTGAACACGGGCAGTACGGAGCCCACGCCCTGCGCGACCGCGGCGGTACGGCGGGCCTGCAGCTGAAGCGACTTCGGGCCGGGGATGGCGGTGACGACGCGGCGCTCCTGCGGAAGTGCGGTCATGCGGGGCTCCTGGGTTACGAACGGGGTCTTGCGGACGCTTGCCTTCTTTTCTCGCAGGCTAGGACCGGTGAGGAGGAGTGGGCATGCTCCATGTGGGCGCTGTCGGCGGTGCCCGTTGTCCGCCGTGGATATAGATGCCCGGGACCGAGTCTCCCCAGGACCGGCCGCGTAATCGGTGAACTCGCGTTGCCCGGGCGTTAGATTGGCTCGGCGATGGTGGACGGAACGGCTGGTCAGGGGGCAAGGGCGATGGACAGCGACGGGACGCGGGACGCGCGGGGTACGCATGCGAATCCTGTGCCGCGCCCGGCGGGGCCGCCGGAGCACTCAGCGGTACCGCCGGAGCATTCCGCCGGACTGCCCGACCACTCCGCGGCGCCGCCGCGGCCCTCGGCACCACCGCCGCTGCCCTCGGCGCCGCCGGGGGCGCCGCCCCTGCCGGACGGCTCGGCGTTCCTGGCGTGGCTGCGGGCTCCCCGGCCGGAGGCGCCGCCCGGTGTGTGGCGGTTCGCGCACCGGCCGCGCCCGGAGGAGGAGCCGGAGCGCATTCCGGGGCGGCAGCTGCTGAGCGGGGCGCTGATCGCGTTCCTGGTGGGCTGGCTGATCTGGTCGCTGCTGTGGAACGGCTATCTCGGCGGCTGGTGGGTGCTGCCCCTGGAACTGTTCACGCCGGACTCCTGGCGCGAGGGCAACGACCGCGTCGGCAACGCGATCCTCTGGTACAGCTACTACACGCTGATCGCCCTCGCCATCATGCTCGCCGTGGGCCGCCTCGGCCGCTGGGGCGAGGTCTGGCGCCGCTACGGCCCGCCCGCCTGGCGCCGCGCCGCCCCCGGGAACGAGCCCGCGCCCGCCCCGGACCAGGACCCCGCCGCGTGGCCGCAGCTGCGCGCCGCCGGCGCCCCCGACGCCGCCGACCGGCTCGCCGCCGAGGCCCGCGCAGGGCTGATGCGCGACGTCGACTACGCCCGGATCGCCCGCGCCTGGCAGGGCGTGCGCAGCGGACGGCACAGCCTCGCCACGTTCACCGGCGCCGTGCTCACCGAGGGCGCCGCCGCCTGCCTGCACCCCTCCGGCGCCCGCGACCTGCCCGCCCGGCAGGCCCGGCACGACCTGGCCACCGGGCAGGTCCGGCTCGGCACGACCGCCGACGACCCCCGCAACCCGTACGCCTACCGCGGCGCCGGCCTCGGCCTCGGCCCCGAGCTGCTCGGCACCTCCCTGCTCGCCGTCGGACCGGCCGGCTCCGGCAAGACCGGCCGCGTCATCAGGCCGCTCGCCGAGTCGCTGTGCCTGCACGCGCTCGCCGGGCGGGCCGCCGTCGTCGTGGTCGGCGCGGCGGGCGCGGGGCTCGGCCCGGCCGACGCGTACGACGTCGTCGTACGGATCGGGAACCCGGACTCGGTGTACGACCTCGATCTGTACGGCGGGACGACCGACCCCGACGAGGCCGCGGCCGTGCTCGCCGAGGCGCTGGTCGGGGACCTCGCCGATCCGCATCCGGGGAGCGACAGCCGCCGGTCCACGACCGTCCTCGCCCAGTTGCTCGGGCCGTTCCGGGCGGTCCACGGACGCTTCCCCTCCGTGCCCGAGCTGCGGCAGCTGCTGGACGGGGCGCCCGGGCCGCTGGACGCGCTGCGCCAGGGACTGCACGAGTCCGGGCAGGAGTCTCTGCTGCGCGAACTCGACGCGCGGGAGCGGCAGATGGGGCGTCCGGGCGATGTGAGCGGGGTGCTCGCGGACCGTGTCGCGCTGCTCGACCGGCCCGCCTTCGCCGGGTTCTTCGACACCTCCGGCGCCTCGCGGCCCTTCTCTCTCAAAGCCCTCGATCACCCGGTGCGGGTGTGCATCGACCTGCCCGAGCGCGGGCACGCCGACGCCTCACGGATGCTGGCGAGGCTGGTGCTCGCGCAGTTCACGGCGAGCGTCGCGGTGCGCGAGGACCGCTCCCTGTTCGCCTGCCTGGTCCTGGACGACGCCACGGGTGTGGTGACCCCCGAGGCCGTGCGCGGCATCCAGCGGCTGCGGTCCGCCAACGCGGGCGTCGTCATGACCCTGCGCACGCTCGACGACGTGCCGCGTCCCCTGCGCGGGCCGCTGCTCGGCGCCACCGGATGCCGCATGGCGCTGTCCGGGCTCACCCCGTGGGACGGGCAGGACTTCGCCGAGGTGTGGGGCAAGGAGTGGACCGAGGCCCGCGACGTCACCGACCGGCAGATCATCGCCGAGACCCCGGCCGGCAAGGCCGTGCACATGCTCCGCCGGGTGATCACCGGCAAGGCACCGACCGCGCGGGCGGTGACCGTACGGCAGGTCGAACGCGAGCGGTGGTCCGCCTCCGAGCTCGCGCACGCGGTGCCGCCGGGGCACGCGGTGCTGTCGCTGACGAATGTGCAGGGCGAGCACGCGCCGCCCCTGCTGGTGGACCTTCGGGAGTGACCCGCTGAGCGGGGATTGCGGGCGCGCGGGGACCATACAGTGAGGCAGAATCAACACAGGCCGTTCATACGTCACGGCCAAAAGATCACAAAGATCACACAGTCCTGACGCAGACCTGAAGGCCTCATGCCCCCGACGCTCGCCTCGCTCGTCCACCACTCCGCGCTCAAACTGACCGTGCGCGCGGGCGAGGACCGCCTCGACGTGCCGGTCCGCTGGGCACACGTCAGCGAGCTCGCCGACCCCGTGCCGTACATGGAGGGCGGCGAGCTGCTGCTGATCACCGCCCTCAAGCTGGACGCGGAGGACCCGGAGGCCATGCGCCGCTATGTGCGGCGGCTGGTCGGCGCCGGGGTCGTCGGGCTCGGGTTCGCCGTCGGCGTCAACTACGACGAGATCCCCAAGGCCCTCGTCGACGCGGCCGAGGAGGAGGGCCTGCCGCTGCTGGAGGTGCCGCGCCGCACGCCCTTCCTCGCCATCAGCAAGGCCGTGTCCGCCGCGATCGCCGCCGACCAGTACCGGGCCGTGACGGCGGGCTTCGCGGCGCAGCGCGAGCTGACCAAGCAGGCGCTGACCGACGGGCCGGAGGGGCTGCTGGCCGCGCTGGCCGCGCAGGTCGACGGGTGGGCGGCGCTGTACGACGCCTCGGGCGCCGTCGTCGCCACGGCACCGGAGTGGGCGGGCCGGCGCGCCGCGCGGCTCACGGCGGACGTACAGCGGCTGCGGGAGCGGCCCGCGCCCGCCTCCTCGGTGGTGGGCGGGCCGGAGAACGAGGACCGGGTCGAGCTGCACACCATCGGCACCGGCCGCCGCCCGCGAGCCGCCCTCGCCGTCGGCACGGCCGCCGCCCTCGGCACCGCCGAGCGGTACGCCGTCCACTCGGCCATCGCCCTGCTGACGCTGACGACGGAACGCTCCCGGTCGCTGCAGGCGGCCGAGCAGCGGATCGGCGCGGCGGTGCTGCGCATGCTGCTCGCCGGGGAGCCCGACCACGCCCGCGCGGTCGCCGGGGACCTGTACGGCGGGCTGCTGGACGCTCCCTTCCGGATGCTCGTCGCCGAGTCCGTCGCGGTGTCGGCCGCGCGGGCCCAGGTCGACGCGCACACACGCGCGCCCGTGACCAAGCCCTCGTCGGCGGCCGCGCTCGCCGCCGCCGACACGAACGGGGACCCCCTCGGGGCCCTCGCCGACGTCGTGGAGTCCGCGGCGGCCCGGGCGGGCGAGGCGGTGCTCGTCGTGCCGGAGGGGGAGCGGCTGGTGGTGCTGGCCGCGGACGGGGGTGCGGCCGTCGCGGCCTGCGGCGACTACGCGGCGGCGCTGGAGGCGGCGCGGACCGGCACCGTGCCGGAGCAGGCCGTGGGCGGTGACCACGAACTCGTCGTCGGGCTGTCGGCCCCGGCCGGACCGATCGCCGCTGCCGCCGCGTACAAGCAGGCCGATCAGGCGCTGTCCGTGGCGCGGCGGCGGGGCCGGGTACTGGTGGAACACGAGCAGCTGGCCGCCGGATCGGTGCTGCCGCTGCTGGCGGACGACGCGGTGCGGGCCTTCGCCGACGGGCTGCTGCGGGCGCTGTACGAGCATGACGCGACGGGGCGGGGGGATCTCGTCGCCTCGTTGCGGGCGTGGTTGTCGCGGCACGGCCAGTGGGACGCCGCGGCGGCCGACCTCGGAGTACACCGGCACACCCTGCGGTACCGCATGCGGCGGGTCGAGGAGATCCTCGGGCGCTCGCTGGACGATCCGGACGTGCGGATGGAGCTGTGGCTGGCGCTGAAGGCGACCTCCGCCGACTAGGGCCCTTCGTCTACGCCAAACCGGAGTGTCCCCATCCCCCTCCACTCCACCCTGGCCAAACGTCCCTCGTCCGCCCCCGCCCTACCGTGGACCCAGCAAGCCAAGCAACCACCCTCAACGCGGAAGGGCCGGGACTCGCACATGCCCCAAGAACAGAATGTGGGGGCCACCCACGCCTTCTGGCTGGCCGGCCGCCAGGTCACCGGCGAGGACAGCTTCGACGTCACCTCCCCGTGGGACGGCCGTCTCGTCGGCAAGGTCAGTGTGCCGACGGACGCGCAGGTCGAGGAGGCCGTGGCCGCCGCGTACGCCGTACGGGACGAGTTCGCCGCCACCCCGGCGCACGTGCGCGCCGCCGCCCTCGACCACGTCAGCCGGCGTCTCGTCGAGCGCACCGAGGAGATCGCCCGGCTGATCTCCGCCGAGAACGGCAAGCCGATCAAGTGGGCCCGCGGTGAGGTCGGCCGGGCCGTGTCCGTGTTCCGGTTCGCGGCCGAGGAGGCGCGGCGGTTCAACGGCGGCGAGGCGCAGCGGCTCGACACCGACCTCGGCGGTCAGGGGCGGCTCGCCCTCACCCGGCGCTTCCCCAAGGGCGTCGTCCTCGGCATCGCGCCCTTCAACTTCCCGCTCAACCTGTGCGCCCACAAGGTCGCCCCGGCCATCGCCGCCGGCGCGCCCATCATCCTGAAGCCCGCCCCGGCCACCCCGCTGTCCGGGCTGGTCATCGGTGAGCTGCTCGCCGAGACCGAGCTCCCGGCGGGCTCGTGGAGCATCCTGCCGGTCCCCAACGACCGTATGCCCGCCCTTGTCCAGGACGAGCGGCTGCCGGTCATCTCCTTCACCGGCTCCGAGCAGGTCGGCTACGCGATCATGGACTCGGTGCCGCGCAAGCACTGCACCCTCGAGCTGGGGGGCAATGGCGCGGCGGTGGTGCTCGCCGACTGGGTGAGCGACGAGGACCTGGACTGGGCCGCGAACCGCATCGCGACCTTCTCCAACTACCAGGGCGGCCAGTCCTGCATCTCCGTGCAGCGCGTGATCGCCGACGCCTCCGTGTACGACCGGCTGCTGCCGCGCATCGTCGCCGCCGTCGAGGCCCAGGTCACCGGTGACCCGAACGACGACGCCACCGACGTCGGCCCGCTGATCAGCGAGGACGCCGCCCAGCGTGTCGAGGCGTGGGTGAACGAGGCAGTCGAGGCCGGGGCCACCCTCCTCACCGGCGGCAAGCGCGACGGCGCCTCCTACGCGCCGACCGTCCTGACCGACGTACCCGCCGACGTCACGATCTCCTGCGAGGAGGTCTTCGGCCCGGTCCTCACCGTGCAGAAGGTGGACGGCGAGTCCGAGGCCTTCGCCGCCGTCAACGACTCCAAGTACGGCCTCCAGGCGGGCGTCTTCACCCACGACCTCCAGGTCGCCTTCCGCGCCCACCGCGCCCTCGAGGTCGGCGGCGTTGTCATCGGCGACGTCCCCTCCTACCGCGCCGACCAGATGCCGTACGGCGGCGCCAAGCAGTCGGGCGTCGGCCGCGAGGGCGTCCGGTTCGCGATGGACGACTACACCTACGAGCGCGTCCTGGTCCTCACCGGCCTGGCTCTCTGACACCGCCCACCGTCCAACGGCCGGAGCCCGCTGTGCGGGGGCTCCGGCCGTTGTCCTCCGCGCGCCGGGGTACGGCCGGACGCTCAGTCCTTCGCCGGGATGCTGATGATCGTGCGGTACGTGACGGTGTCCTGCGGCTCCCCCACGCGCCGCCCCTCGGCCTCCACCCAGGCATGCGCGGCGAACGGCGGCATACGCACCCCCGAGCACCACGTCGGCCAGCTGCCGCGCATGCGGCACAACAGGGCGGTCGCCAGTGAGCGTTGCAGGCAGAAGCGGCCGGCGCACAGGGTGCTGACGGCTGTGACGTCCTGCCGTGCCCGCAGGGCCTGCGCGTAGTCGGCGGGCCGGGCGCCGCGGCGTACGGCGTTGAGCACGGCGCGGATACGGCGGGGTGGGAGGCGGGCGACGAGGAGCGCGGCGGCGACCGCCGTACGGGCGGCCAGACGGCGCCGCAGCGGGTCAGCGCGAGCAGGAAATGCGCCCCCCCATGGCTAATGGGAACCATTTTCATATATGCTCGGGGCCGGTGACGCGAGCTCGCGTCCCGAAAGGGCCCGGCACCGATGCCTTCCGGTGCCGGGCCCCTCCTTTGGCCGGCTTCGTCCGGACCCTCAACCGGAGAAGCCGACGTGCGCGAGCCGCAGCGGGCCGCGCAGCCTCAGGTGCACGTCGTGCACGCCCTCGGCGGCGATCGCGGCGCCGAGGGTGGTGTAGTCGTACGGTCCGGAACCGTCCGCCGTGAGCACCGCCAGTGCCGGGCCCCCGTCGAGGGACAGTTCGAGCACGCCCTCGCCCGCCACCTCGGCGGACAGCTGGGTGACCCCGGTCCCGAAGTCGCAGTTCCGGAAGAGCAGTTCGCCCGTCGTGCCGGGCACGGGCGTCACCGCGTCGCCCGACACCTTCGTACGGTCGACGATCTGTGTGCCGCTCTGCTCGTCGAAGTCGGCCGCGTCCAGGCCGCGTGCGACGACCGGGCGGGGCCCGCCCGGCTCCCCGTCGAGCGTGACGGTCGTCCGCAGGCGGATGTCCTCGCTGGAGGCGCCGGCCAGCAGCTCGTACGGGCCCGGCTCCAGGCGCCACCGGCCCTGTGCCACGTCCCAGAACTCGAAGGCGGCCAGGGGGAGTTCGAAGGTCAGCTCGGCCTGCTCGCCGGGGGCGAGGGTCACGCGGCGGTGGGCCGCCAGCTCGCGGCGCGGGCGCGGGACCGACGGGTCCACGGCGCGCGAGTAGAGCTGGGCGACCTCGTCGGCGGTGCGGTCGCCGGTGTTGGTGACCGTGAAGGAGACGCGGACCGTCCCGTCCTCGACGCGGGCCGCGAGGTCGCCGTACGAGAAGAACACGTACGACAGGCCGCGCCCGAAGGGGAACAGCGGGATGCCCTCGAAGTACAGGTACGTCTGCCGGCCGCCGATCACGTCGTAGTCGAGCAGGTCGGGCAGGTCGGCGTCGTCCTCGTACCAGGTCTGCGGGAGACGGCCGGCGGGGGAGACGTCACCGGCCAGCACCCGGGCCAGGGCGGTGCCCGCGGCCTGGCCGCCGTGCGCGGTCCACAGCACCGCCGGGAGGGCCGCGGTGTCGACCGCGTACGGATAGGCGGAGGTCAGCGTCAGCACCGTGCGCGGGTTCGCCGCGCGGGCGGCGCGCAGCAGCCGCTCCTGGTGGCCGGGCAGCCGCAGCGTCGTACGGTCCTCGGTCTCGCGGCCGTTGATGTGCGGGTCGTTGCCCGCGACCACCACGACCACGTCGGCCTGCGCGGCGGCGCGCGTCACCGCGTCCTCGCCGCGCTCGACGACGACCAGCTCGAAGACCTCGGGACGCTCCGCGGCAACCTTCACGCCGTCGGCGGCGACAGTGACGTGGCGACCTGTCCCCACGTGCCTGAGGAGGTGACCGTGCTCGTGCGGTTCGAGGCGGAACGTCTCCTGGACGATCCAGCCGCCGGGCTGGTCGGCGGAGGCGCGCACGTAGCCGTCCTCGGCGACCGAGAGGTAGCGGCCGTCGGGCGCGCGCAGGGTCAGGACGCCCTCGCCCCAGTCGACGAGCGCGAGTTCGGTGCCCCGCGCGTCGGTGGTGAGCGGGGGCAGGTCGGTGCGGCCGGCGAGCAGGGCCGGGTCGAGGGCGCCCTCGGCGCCGCGTGCCTCGTCGGGGGTGTCCTCGACGGCAGGCACGTGGAGAAACGTACCCGCGGACGTCTTCAGCAGCACCCGGTCCGCGCCCTCCGCGAACTCCACGCGCTCGGCGCCGAACCGCTCGTAGAGGCCCTCCAGCGGCGTCGAGCGGTGGATCAGCGTGCCGCTGTACCAGTCGAGCTTGCACTCGTCGGCGAGCAGCCCGACCACGGCCAGGCGCGTGTCGGGGGCGAGGGGGAGGAGACCGTCGTTCTTCAGCAGGACGATCGCCTGCTCGGCGGCCTCCTGCGCCAGCGCCCGGTGCTCCGGCGTGTCGAAGGCACCCGCCTCCTCGTACCCGTCGAACTCGCCGAGGCGGAAGCGGACGGAGAGCTGGCGGCGGACGGCGGTGTCGAGGTCGGCCTCGGTCAGCAGGCCCCGGTCGAGGGCCCCCCGGATGCGTGCGGTGATGATCGAGGAGTCCGTGCCGTGGTCGGTGAAGCTGTCCACGCCCGCCTGGAGCGAGGCCGCGGTCGCCTCCTCGTGGGTGTCGTAGTAGTGCTCGGAGTCCACCAGGTTGCTGGGCGCGCCCGCGTCCGAGCAGACCAGCAGGTCCTCGTCGGTCCAGGCGCGCAGGTGCTCGCGCAGGTACGGGGAGACGTGGTTGGGGCGGCCGTTGACCAGGTTGTACGCCGGCATCACCCCGGCCACCGCGCCCGCCTCGACGGTCTCGCGGAACGCGCGCAGGTCGTACTCGTGCAGCACGCGCGGGCGGACGGAGGACGAGGACGTGGACCGGTCCGTCTCGTTGTTGTGCGCGAGCCAGTGCTTGAGGACGGGGGCCGTGCGCCAGTACGTCGGGTGGTCGCCGCGCAGGCCACGGGTGTACGCGGTGGCGATGGCCGAGGTCAGCTTCGGGTCCTCCGAGTAGCCCTCCTCGTTGCGGCCCCACAGCGGGTGGCGCAGCAGGTTCACGGTCGGCGACCAGACGTTGAGGCCGACCCGCTCGTCGCGGGCACGCATCGCCCGGGCCTCCTTGGACACCGCCTCGCCGATCCGGCGTACGAGGTCCTCGTTCCAGGTCGCGCCGAGGCCGACCGCCTGCGGGAACACGGTTGCCGGGCCCATCCACGCCACGCCGTGCAGCGCCTCCTGGCCGGTGCGGAAGGCGGCGATGCTGAGGCGCTCGACGGCGGGCGCGAACTGGTGCAGGAACCCGATCTTCTCGTCGAGGGTGAGCCGCGACATCAGGTCGTCGATGCGCTTCGCGAACGGCAGGTGCGGATCGCGGAAAGGCGGCGTAGGCGGCGTGTGTGCGGTCACGTGGGGTTCCCCTTGGAATGGAGCGGCGAGGCGCTTTCGAAGCGCTTCGATGCTCATTCGACGAGTGGTCAGGTGTCAAGACATCCCGCCGACACAACTCCGGCCTCTCACGGACATTCCAAGCGGCATAAGAGAGAGGTCGCGATCGGGCACACCCCGCAGGAAACTTGGAAGCGACCCTTGTGCGCCCCTGGGTGTTCACTTAACCTCGCAGCAACATCGAAGCGCTTCGACTGCGAGGCCCGCCGCCGGGCGGCGTGCGGACCTCGGCAGATCCGCCGGAAGAACTTCAGCTCAGCCAGTTCCACTCGAGACACCGCAGCCGACGGCTTTTCCGCCGGGTGTCCTGGTGCGCCATGAAGGGTTGACGCAATGACGCCGAACGCCGCCTCCACCTCCTCCGGGCCGAGCCGGAGAAGCTTCCTCGCCTCCACGGCGGTCGCCACCGCAGCGGTGGCCGGAGGGATGCCGCTGCTCGCCGCCTGCGGCGGTTCGGACAGCGGCTCGCGTGAGGGCACGACGTCGGGCAAGGACGCGAAGAAGGTCCTGCCGACGTACGTCGCCAGCAACGTGGTCAAGCCGGACATCCCGTCCAAGAACGGTTCGGCCATCGGCTTCACCAGCAAGCTGGACCTCTCCACACTGAAGACCTCGGTCCCGAAGAAGCTCGGCAAGGGCGGCAAGGTCACCATCATGGCGCCGTTCTGGGGCTCGCCGCCCAAGCAGAACAACGCCTACTACACGGCGATGAACGACCTGATCGGCGTCGACGTCGTCTGGCAGAACCAGGACGGGAACACCTACGACCAGAAGCTCGGCGCGGTCCTCGCCTCCAGTGACGTCCCCGACGTGGTGGTGGTCCCCGGCTGGAACATGGGCGGCAAGATACCCAGCGCCATCATCAGCAAGTTCGCCGACCTCGGCCCCTACCTGTCCGGGGACAAGGTCAAGGAGTACCCGAACCTCGCGGCGATCCCGACCGACGCCTGGCAGCGCTCCATCTTCGGCGGCAAGCTGCGGGGCTTGCCGATGCCGCAGTCGTCCGCCCCCTCCATGGTGCCCCTGTACCGGCAGGACATCTTCGAGAAGGAGGGCTACGAAGTCCCGAAGTCGTGCGACGAGTTCATGGCACTGGCCAAGGAGATCACCAACGCCAAGGCCAAGCGGTGGGCCTGCCTGGACATGAAGTGGACCGCCTTCCAGGCCTTCGGCGTGCTCTCGGGCGCCGAGAAGCCGCTCGGCTGGAACCTCGTCGACGGCAAGCTCATCAACCGCATCGAGACCGAGGAGTTCCTCGAGGCGCTGGAGTGGTCCCGCAAGCTCTTCGCCGCCGGGGTCGTCCACCCCGACTCCATGATGGGCAAGAACGCCCCCGACCCGGGCCCCAAGTTCGCGGCGGGCGAGTTCCTGATCTACCCCAACAACATCTCCCAGTGGTGGGGCCGCACCGCCGAACAGGCCACCCAAAACCCGGAGTTCAAGATCTGGGGCATGGACATCTGGGGCCACGACGGCGGCAACCCCACCCTGTGGGCCGAACAGCCCGCCGGCATCTTCGCCTTCGTCAACAAGAAGGCCTCCGAGTCGGTCATCCGAGACGTGCTGGCCGTCGCCAACGTCACGGCGGCGCCGTACGGCACCAAGGAGTACATGATGACCAACTACGGCGTCGAGGGCACCCACTACACCGTCAAGGACGGCGTCCCCGTGAAGACCGACCAAGGCAACAACCAGGTGATGAACGCCTACGTCATGGTCGCGAGCCCCGCCGCGACCCTCGCGCACCCCGACTTCCCCGAGGTCGCCAAGGGCCAGGTCGAGTGGCAGCAGCGGATGGGCGCCTTCGCCAAGAAGTCCTCCTTCTGGGGCATGCAGATCACCGAGCCCGCCCGGTACACCAACCTCGCCAACGACTTCGAGCAGCTCGAGGACGACATCGTCCGGGGCCGCAAGAAGATCAGCGACATGCAGCAGGCCGTCGCCGAGTGGAGGAGCAAGGGCGGCGACAAGCTACGCGACTGGTACAAGAAGATCCTCGACGAGAACGGCTCGGCGGCGAGCTGACCAGGCTCTGAGGCAAGGAGAACAGCCGTGTCCCACAGCACGGTGCCTCGGAGCAGCGCCGAGGCCGGAACCGAGAAGACACCGGTGGCGTCCGGTGACGCCACCGGTTCCCGGGAGAAGCCACTTGCGGGCAAGCTGAGCCTTGGGCACAGGTTTCGACGCGACCGCGTCCTGATCCTCATGACGTTGCCGGCCGTCCTGCTGGTGCTGGTCTTCAACTACCTGCCCATCCTCGGCAACGTCGTCGCCTTCCAGGACTACGACCCCTACATCAGCGACAACGGCATCGTCTCGATTCTGAACAGCCCCTTCGTGGGCCTGGAGAACTTCCAGCGCATCTTCGAGGACTCGGCTTTCTGGAATGCCGTCGAGAACACGCTGGTGCTGTTCTTCGTCCAGCTCGTGCTGTTCTTCCCGATCCCGATCCTGCTGGCGCTGCTCATCAACAGCGTGGTCCGGCCCCGGGTGCGGGCCGTCGCGCAGGCGGTTCTCTACTTGCCGCACTTCTTCTCGTGGGTGCTGGTCATCGCCGTCTTCCAGCAGATGTTCGGCGGCGCGGGGATGCTCTCCCAGCTGCTGCGGCAGAACGGGTACGACGGCATCGACATCATGACCAACCCGGACACCTTCCCCTTCCTCCTCACCGCGCAGAGCGTGTGGAAGGACGCCGGGTGGGGGATCATCGTCTTCCTCGCCGCCCTGGCGTCGGTCAGCCCGGACCTGTACGAGGCCGCCGCGATGGACGGCGCCGGACGCTGGCGCCGCATGTGGCACGTCACGCTTCCCGCCCTGCGCCCGGTGATCGCCCTCCTCCTCGTGCTGCGCGTCGGCGACGCCCTGACCGTCGGGTTCGAGCAGATCCTGCTGCAACGTGACGGCGTCGGACCGGGCGCGGGGGAGGTCCTCGACACCTTCGTGTGGTGGAACGGCGTGCGCAACCAGGACTTCAGCTACGCGGCCGCCGCCGGTCTGATCAAGGGCGTGGTCAGCATCGGCCTGGTCCTCGCCGCGAACAAGGTGGCCCATCTCATGGGCGAGCAGGGGGTGTACAAGAAATGACGTCCATGATGCTGGAGCCGCACCCGGACACCGAACCGGCTCCGCAGCAGAAGGCCCCCCGCTGGTGGCAGGCCCCGCCTCGCCCGGCGTGGGAGGAGAAGCCCTCGAAGGCCGGTCTCGCGGGCAAGGGCATCGCCTTGTCGTTCGCCTGCCTGGCGATCCTCTTCCCGCTGTGGATCGTTGTCGTCACCAGCCTCTCCTCGCGGAAGACCATCGACGAGGCGGGCGGCCTGGTGCTGGTGCCCAAAGGCATCACCTTCATCGCCTACAAGGAACTGCTCAGTGGCGGCCAGGTCACCCGCGCCACGATCATCAGCGTCCTCGTCACCCTGGTCGGCACGCTGTTCTCGATGACGGTGTCCGTCCTGTGCGCCTACGGCCTGTCCCGCAGCGGGTCCCTCGGTCACCGCTGGATCCTGATGACCCTGCTGGCGACCATGTTCTTCAGCGCCGGCCTCATCCCCACCTACCTGCTGGTGCAGTCCCTCGGCCTGACGGACACCTATCTCGCGCTGATCCTGCCGAGCGCGGTGAGCGTCTTCAACATCCTGGTGCTGCGCGGCTTCTTCATGGGGGTCTCGCAGGAACTCATCGACAGCGCGCGCATCGACGGCGCCGGGGACCTACGCATCCTCTGGCAGATCGTCATGCCGCTGTCGCGTGCGGTGCTCGCCGTGATCACGCTGTTCTACGCCGTCGGCTACTGGAGCGCCTGGTTCAACGCGTCGATCTACCTGAACGACCAGGACATGATGCCGCTGCAGAACGTCATGATCCAGCTCGTGCAGAAGCAGGAGGCCCCGGTCGGGCTGGGCCAGGCCATCAAGACCGGGCAGTTGTCGGGGCTGGCGGTGCAGATGGCGGTCATGGTGATGGCTCTGCTGCCGGTTGCCGTGCTGTCGCCCTTCGTCCAGAAGCACTTCAGGAAGGGCATGCTCACGGGCGCGGTCAAGGGCTGACCCGCCCACCGCCCGGCCCCTGATCCCGCCGCGGCCGACCTGCTCCTGTCCAGCGGTCGGCCGCGGCGGCCCCAAGCCTCTCCCTCCGCCTTCTCCGGGATCCCCCGAGCCGCACAGAACGAGGTATGTCATGCCCACGTCCCCCCTCAGCAGGCGAACCGTCCTGGCCGGGACCGCGGCCGCCGCCGCGCTCACCACCGTTCCCTTCCTCCCCGGGCGCGCGCGGGCCGCCGAAGGCGCGGCACAGGCCCCGGCCTACCGCTGGCGCAACGTCGTCATCGGCGGCACCGGATTCATCACCGGCGTGCTGTTCCACCCCTCGGTCCGCGGCCTCGCCTACGCCCGGACCGACATCGGCGGCGCCTACCGCTGGGAGGACCGCCTCGGCCGCTGGACCCCGCTGACCGACCATCTCGGCTGGGACGACTGGAACCTGCTCGGGGTCGAGGCGATGGCCGTCGACCCCGCCCACCCGAACCGGCTCTACCTCGCCCTCGGCACCTACACCCAGTCCTGGGCGGGCAACGGTGCCGTGCTGCGGTCCGAGGACCGTGGCGCCACCTGGCAGCGCACCGACCTCACCGTGAAGCTCGGCGCCAACGAGGACGGCCGGGGCACGGGCGAGCGGCTGCTCGTCGACCCGCGCGACAGCGACACGCTGTGGCTGGGCACCCGGCACGACGGGCTGCTCAAGTCGACCGACCGGGGCGCCACGTGGAAGGCGGTGAGCTTCCCGGCCACCCCGAGCGCGACCGGCCAGGGCATCACCCTCCTCGTCGCCGCCGGCCGGGCCGTGTACGCCGGCTGGGGCGACTCCGACGGCACCTCCGCGAACCTCTACCGAACCACCGACGGCACCACCTGGCAGGCCGTCCCCGGCCGGCCCTCCGGCACCGCCGCCAAGGTGCCGATCCGCGCCGCGTACGACCGGTACACCCGCGAGCTGTACGTGACGTACGCCAACGCGCCCGGGCCCAACGGCCAGTCCGACGGCAGCGTGCACAAGCTGCGCACCACGGACGGCAAGTGGACCGAGGTCACGCCCGTGAAGCCGGGCGGCACCACCGCCGACGGGTCCGCCGACACCTTCGGCTACGGCGGTGTCGCCGTCGACGCCCGCCGCCCGGGCACGCTCGTGGTCTCCACCAACAACCGCTGGGCGGCCGTCGACACCGTGTTCCGCTCCACCGACGGCGGCCGCACCTGGACGTCGCTGAAGGACACGGCCGTCTTCGACGTCTCCGAGACCCCGTACCTCAACTGGGGCGGCGACAAGCCCAAGTTCGGCTGGTGGATCCAGGCGCTCGCGCTCGACCCGTACGACTCCCGGCACGTCGTCTACGGCACCGGCGCGACCCTCTACGGCACCCGGGACCTGAGGAACTGGGCCCCGCAGATCCGCGGCCTGGAGGAGACCTCCGTGCGCCAGCTGATCTCGCCGCCGGCCGGCGAGGCGCACCTGATCAGCGGACTCGGGGACATCGGCGTCATGTACCACGAGCGGCTCACGGCGTCCCCGTCGCGCGGCATGGCGACCAACCCGGTGTTCGGGACGGCGACGGGCCTCGCGCAGGCCGCGGACAGGCCGTCGTACGTCGTCCGCAGCGGCTGGGGCGACCACGGCAACGGCGCCGGCTCGAACGACGGAGGCCGGACCTGGACGCCCTTCAAGACCCAGCCCGACATCGCCAAGAGCGCACCGGGGCCGATCGCCACCAACGCCGACGGCAGTGTGCTGCTGTGGTCCTTCGTGCACTGGGACGGCACCAAGTACGCCGCCCACCGCTCGGCGGACAACGGCGCTACCTGGTCCGAGGTCGCCTCCTTCCCGAAGGGCGCCACACCGGTCGCCGACCCGGCCGACCCGACGCGCTTCTACGCGTACGACACCGACACGGGAACGCTCTTCGCCAGCACTGACGGTGGCCTCACCTTCACCGCCCGGGCGACCGGGCTGCCCTCCGGGGACAGCCAGTTCAAGCTGGTCGCGGCGCCGGGCCGATCCGGCGATCTGTGGCTGAGCGTCAAATGGAACGGCCTGTACCGCTCCACCGACGGCGGCGCGGCCTTCACCAAGATCACCAGCTGCAGGGCCTCGCACTGCCTCGGCTTCGGCAAGGCCGCCGACGGCGCCTCCTACCCGGCGGTCTACCAGGTCGGCTCGACGCAGGACATCACCGCCGTCTACCGCTCCGACGACGAGGCGAAGACCTGGGTGCGGATCAACGACGACCAGCACCAGTGGGGCTGGATCGGCGAGACGATCACCGGTGACCCGCGCGTGTACGGCCGCGTGTACCTCGCCACCAACGGGCGCGGCATCCAGTACGGGGAGCCCGTCTGATGCCACTGCTGAGCGACGCCACCCGGGGCCGCGTCCTCTACGGCGGCGACTACAACCCCGAGCAGTGGCCCGAGGAGGTCTGGCACGAGGACGTCCGCCTGATGAAGGACGCCGGCGTCAACTCCGTCACCCTCGGTGTCTTCTCCTGGTCGAAGCTCGAACCCGAGCCGGGCGCCAGGGAGTTCGGCTGGCTGGACACGCTGATGGACCTGATGCACGACCACGGCATCGGCGTCGTCCTGGCCACCCCCACCTCCGCACCGCCCCCCTGGATGGGCCGGCTGCACCCCGACACCCTGCCCCGCACCGAGGACGGCCGCACCGAGTGGTGGGGCGGCCGCCAGCACTTCTCGCACTCCAGCGCCACCTACCGCCGCTACGCCGCCGCCATCACCGAGGACCTGGCCGCCCGCTACGGCGGCCACCCGGCCCTGACGATGTGGCACATCAACAACGAGTACTGCACCTTCGACTACGGCGACGAGGCGGCGGCCGCCTTCCGCCGCTGGCTGCGGGAGAGGTACGGCACGCTCGACGCCCTCAACACCGCCTGGGGCACCGCCTTCTGGAGCCAGGGCTACGACACCTGGGACGGCATCCTGCCGCCCCGCCTGCCCCACTACATGCGCAACCCCGCCCAGGTCCTGGACTTCCGGCGCTTCACCTCGGACATGCTCCTGGAGTGCTACGTCGCCGAGCGCGACATCGTGCGCCGCCACACCCCGCACCTTGCGGTCACCACCAACTTCATGCCGCTGTGGATCGGGCAGGACGCCTGGCGGTGGGTGCAGGAGGAGGACGTCGTCTCCGTCGACCTCTATCCCGACCCCCGTGACCCTCTCGGCGCGCAACAGGGCGCCCTCGTTCAGGACATGACCCGCTCCCAGGCGCGCGGCCCCTGGATGCTCATGGAGCAGGCGGCCGGACCGGTCAACTGGCGGGGCGTGAACCACCCCAAGCCGCGCGGCCTGAACCGCCTGTGGTCCCTGCAGGCGGTGGCCCGGGGCGCCGACGCGATCTGCTACTTCCAGTGGCGCCAGTCCCGGCAGGGCGCCGAGAAGTTCCACTCCGGCATGGTCAGCCACGCGGGGGAACAGGGCCGTACCTACCAGGAGGTCAAGCAGCTCGGCGCGGACCTGGCCCGACTGAGCCCCCACGTGACGGGCCGGCACAGCACGGCCGACGTCGCCGTCCTGCACGACTGGCACGCCTGGTGGGCCGGCGCCCAGGACGGCCGGCTGTCCACCGAGGTCGACCACCCGGACGTCCTGCGCGCCTGGCACCGCGCCCTGTGGCAGGCCCACCTCACCACCGACTTCGCCCACCCCGAGCACGACCTGTCCGCGTACCGGCTGGTCGTCGTGCCGCAGCTGTACCTGCTCACCGAGGCGGCGATCGAGAACCTCCTCACGTACGTACGGCAGGGCGGCACCCTCGTCTCCGGCTTCCTCACCGGTGTCGCCGACGAGGACGACCGGGTGCGGCCCGGCGGTATGGACGCCCGCCTGCGCGCGGCGTTCGGCATCCGCACGCTGCACGAGTGGTGGCCGCTGGACGCGGGGGAGACCGTCGAGTGCGAGGGACCCCGAGGGGGTTTTCGCGGCACCCTGTGGTCGGAGGAGCTCGAGACCGACGGCACCGAGGACGAGACGATCCCGTACAAGGGCGGTGAACTGGACGGACTGCCCGCCGTCCTGCGCAAGGACCGCGCCTGGTACGTCTCCACCCTCCCCGAGCCGGAGGCGCTGCGCGAGCTGCTCGCCCGGATCGCCGCCGACGCCGGTGTGCGCCCGGTACTCGCCGGCCTCCCGGACCAGGTCGAGGCCGTCCGGCGCGGTGACCTGCTGTTCCTGCTCAATCACGGGCGCGAGCCGGTGACCGTCGACGTCCCCGGTACGCACCGCGACCTGCTGGCGGAGACGGCCGTCACGGACCGGGTCACCCTCGGCCGCTACGGGGTGGCGGTGCTGCGGCCATGACCAAAGGACCCGCCCACGGCACCTGGGAGCCGCGCCCGGCCGCCCGCTGGGAGGACGCCTTCCTGAGCGGCAACGGCCACCACGGCACCCTTGTGTTCGGTGATCCGAACGCCGACCGTGTCATTGTCACGCACCACACGCTCGTCCGGCCCAACGGCTCCGAACACGCCCGGCCGCCTCAGCTCGCCGCCGAACTCCCGGCCCTCCAGGACCGGTTGCTCGACGGTGACCCGACCGCCGCCGAGGGCTTCACCGACGGCCGCCCGACGCTGTGGGTGCAGCCCTTCCACCCCGCCTTCCAGATCCGGCTGCACCGGCCCTCCGGCGACCCACGCGACTACCGCCGGTCCGTCGACTTCACCACAGGAGTCGTGCAGGCGGCCTGCGCGGGCTGGACCAGCCGCGTCTTCGTCTCCCGCGCCGACGACGTGATCGTCCAGCACGTCACCGGCCCGGGCCTCACCCTCGACGTCGCCCTGGACCACCGGCTCCCCGGCGCCCCCGCCGGGCTGGCCGTCGGGCACGGCGCCGTCCTCACCCCCGAGGGCGCCCTGCTGAGCCTGCGCGCCCGCTACCCGGGCAGCGACCGCGCGTACACCGGGGTCACCCTGGCCGCCGTCACGGGCGGCACGGCGACGCTCGCGCCCCCGGGCGTGCACATCGAGCAGGCCCGGTCCCTGCTGCTCCTCACCCGGGTGCGGCGGCACACCGGCGAACTGGACGTGGTCGGGGAGGGCCGCGCCCTGCGCGACCTGCTGGACGGCACCTCGTACGACGACCTCCTCGACCGCCACCTCGCCCTGCACCGCACCGCCTACCGGCGCGTCACCCTCGACCTCGCCGCCGACCCGGACGAACGCGCCCTGCCCGGCTCGGAGCTGCTCAAGCGGACGCGCAGCGCCGCCCTGCTGGAGCGGCTCTTCGCGGCCGGCCGGTACCACCTGCTGTCCGCGAGCGGCCTCAATCCGCCCCGCCTGACCGGGCTGTGGACCGGCGACTGGAACACCGCATGGTCCGGCGCGTTCACCACCAACGCCAACCTCAACCTCCAGAGCGCGTCCGCGGCCGCCGCCGCGCTCCCCGAAGTGACGGAGTCGCTCGCGTCGTTGATCGACCGCCAGCTTCCGGATTGGCGTGACAACGCCCGCGCCATCTTCGGCGCCCGTGGTGTCGTCGCCCCCACGCACACCGACGGCGAGTCCGGACTCACGTACCACTTCGCCCGCGAATACCCCCAGCACCTGTGGACCGCCGGCGCCGACTGGCTGCTCAAGCCGCTCGTCGACCACGACGACACACGCGGCGAACGCGATCCGCGCACCGCCGCCGCGCTGGCCGAAGTCGCCCTGTTCTACGAGGACTTCCTCACCCGCACCGACGCCGACGGCCACCTCGTCGTCGTCCCCTCCTACTCGCCCGAGAACCGGCCGGCGAACGCCGGCTGGGGCACCATCAACGCGGCGATGGACCTCTCGGCGGCCCGCCACGCCCTGCGTACGGCGGCCGAGTACCACCCGGACACCCCGGACGCCGACCGCTGGCGCGCCCTCGCCGACCGCCTCCCACCCCACCGGATCAACCAGGACGGAGCTCTGGCGGAGTGGGCCTGGCCCGGCCTGGAGGATTCCTACGACCACCGGCACCTCAGCCACCTCTACGGCGTCTGGCCGCTGGACGAGATCACCCCCTACGACACCCCCGAGCTCGCCGCCGCCGCCCACCGCGCCCTCGAACTGCGCGGCGCCGAGAACGACTCCGCGCACGGCCACCTCCACCACGCCCTCGTCGCGGCCCGGCTCAGGGACGGCGACCGCGTCGCCCACGCCCTCGGGCAGGTCCTCGACGGCGACTTCTTCCACGCCTCCCTGATGAGCGCGCACTACCCGAACCGCGACGTCTACAACGCCGACGCCGCCCACACCCTGCCCGCCGTGCTGATCGAGACGCTCGTGCAGTCGACCCCGGACCGGCCGGTCCTGCTGCCCGCGCTGCCGACGGCGTACCGGCAGGGCCGGCTGCGGGGTGTGCGGACGCGGTTCGGGGCCGAACTCGACCTCACCTGGGGCCCGGACGGCGAAGTGACCGCCGTCCTGCTCCCCGGCCGCACGCTCCGCATCGAACTCAGGACTTCCTCCGGCGCCGAACCCCTCGACCTGGTCGCCGGAGAAGACCACGTCCTCACCCTGAGGGCGTGGTGACTCCCCCGCAATTCCCCCCACCCATGGAAGGGACACCATGGCATCACGCACGACGCGCAGGATCACCAAGGTCCTGCTGGCCCCCGCCCTGGCGCTCGGCGCCACCATCGGCCTCGCCGCCGCCCCCGCCTCCGCCGCCGTCTGGAACTCCTGCGACCAGTGGGGCAACACCAGCCTGAACGGCTACACGCTCTACAACAACATCTGGGGCTCCGGCGCCGGCAGCCAGTGCATCTGGGCCAACTCCGGCACCAACTGGGGCGTGTGGGCCAACCACCCCAACACCGGCGGCATCAAGTCCTACCCCAACTCCAAGAAGGTGATCAACAAGACGATCACCTCACTCGGCTCGCTCACCAGCAGCTACAACGTCACGGTCCCGTCGTCCGGCGCGTACAACACGTCGTACGACATCTGGGACACCGACTACGACTACGAGATCATGCTCTGGGTGAACTACAACGGAGCCGTCGGCCCGCTCGGCACCTCGCAGGGCACCGTCACGCTCGGCGGCCACACCTGGAACGTCTACAAGGGCAACAACGGCGCGAACGAGGTCTTCTCGTTCCTGTGCACGTCCGACTCCAGCTCCGGCACCGTCAACATCCTGCCGATCCTCAAGTGGATCAAGGACACCAAGCGCTGGATGGGCAACGAGACCATCGGTGACGTGCAGTTCGGCTACGAGATCACCTCGTCGTCCGGCGGTCTGGACTTCCGCACCAACAACCTCACCGTCAGCAGCAGCTGAGCCGCCGCACGCTGAGCCGCGGCACGGCGAAAGGGGCCGGTCCCGGAAGGGACCGGCCCCCCTCGCGCGTCCTCACCGCGCGATCGGGAGCTCCGCCCCGTCCCGCAGGAACAGCGGGATGCGGTCCAGCGGCGCGTCGACCGTCACGGTCCGGCCACCCTCGTACGTCTCACCCGTCCACGCGTCCGTCCAGGTCGCGCCCGCCGGCAGATACGCCGTGCGGACGGTGGCGCCCGCGGTCAGCACCGGCGCGACGAGCAGGTCCGGGCCGAAGAGGTAGGCGTCGTCGACCGACCAGGTCGCCTGGTCCTCCGGGAACTCCAGGAACAGCGGCCGCATGACCGGCAGCCCGTCCTCGTGGGCCGCGCGCATCACGTCCAGGACATACGGCTTCAGGCGCTCACGCAGCCGCAGGTACTTCTCCAGGATCGCGCCGGCCTCCTCACCGTACGACCACACCTCGTTCGGGCCGCCGGTCATCTCCGGGCCCAGCGGCATGCCCGGGTCGCGGAAGCCGTGCAGGCGCATCAGCGGGGACAGGGCGCCGAACTGGAACCAGCGGACCATGACCTCGCGGTAGGCCGGGTCGTCCGGGTCGCCGCCGTGGAAGCCGCCGATGTCGGTGTTCCACCAGGGGATGCCGGACAAAGCCGTGTTGAGGCCGGCCGCGATCTGGCGGCGCAGGGTCGGGAAGTCGGTGCCGATGTCACCGGACCACAGGGCGGCGCCGTAGCGCTGACTGCCCGCCCACGCCGAGCGGTTGAGGGTGACGATCTCCTCCTCGCCGGAGGCGCGCAGGCCCTCGTAGAACGTGCGGGCGTTCTCGGCCGGGTAGAGGTTGCCGACCTCCAGGCCCGGGCCCGCCCAGTAGCGCAGGTTCTCCTGGAAGCCCGGCTTCAGCTCCGGCTCGCAGGCGTCCAGCCAGAACGCCGTGATGCCGTACGGATCGAGGTAGTTCTCCTTGACCTTCGACCACACGAACTCGCGGGCGTCCGGGTTGGTGGCGTCGTAGAACGCCACCTGGACCGTGGAGGCGACCTCCTTGTCGGGCCAGTCGGCGTGCGCCATCGGGCCGTACTGGGAGCCGATGAAGTAGCCGCGCTGCTCCATCACCGGGTGGTTCTCGGACAGCGGGGACACCGACGGCCACACGGAGACGACGAGCTTGATGCCGAGCTCGTCCAGCTCGCGCGCCATCGCCGCCGGGTCCGGCCACTCCTTCGGGTCGAACTTCCACTCGCCCAGGTGCGTCCAGTGGAAGAAGTCGCAGACGATGACGTCGATGGGCAGCCCGCGGCGCTTGTACTCCCGCGCCACGGCGAGGAGTTCGTCCTGCGTGCGGTAGCGCAGCTTGCACTGCCAGAAGCCGGCCGCCCACGCGGGCAGCATCGGCGTACGGCCGGTGACCGCGCTGTAGCGGCGCTGGGCCTCGGCGGGGGCGCCCGCGGTGATCCAGTAGTCGATCTGGCGGGCCGAGTCGGCGACCCAGCGGGTGCCGTTGTGCGCCAGCTCCACACGGCCGATCGCCGGGTTGTTCCACAGCAGGGTGTAGCCCCGGCTGGAGGTGAGCACCGGGATGCCGACCTCGGCGTTGCGCTGCACCAGGTCCAGGACCAGGCCCTTCTGGTCGAGGCGGCCGTGCTGGTGCTGGCCCAGGCCGTACAGCTTCTCGTCGTCGTAGGCGGCGAAGCGCTGCTCCAGGCGGTGGTAGCCGTTGCCGACCGCCGTGTACAGGCGCGAGCCCGGCCACCAGAAGTGGGCGCGCTCCTCGGCCAGCAGTTCGCCGCCGTCGCCGGTGCGCGTGAACCGGATGAGGCCCTCCGCGTCGACCTCGACGGTGAGCGCGCCGACGGTCACCTGCCCCCGCCCGTCCTCGATCTTCACCGTCGACGACGTCGACGGGGCCGTGTCGAGCAGCGCCCCGGGCAGGCCTTGAAGGATCGGACCGCCGAGCCGGGCCCGGACCCGGACCGCGTCCGGTCCCCACGGCTCGATCCGTACGGTCTCCTGGCGGCCGCTCCACTCCAGCGCGCCGTCCCGCTCGCGGAACGTGCCGACGGTCGGGGAGGACTGCGCGAGGCTGACAGCGCCGTGCGGAGGCAGGTTTTCGGCAGGCTGAGTCACGTGGGGTGCTCCTGAAGGGAGTGCAGACAGGGGGGTGCCCTCGTGGGGCGAACGGCTTGCGAAGTGTCGTGCGCGTGCGAGGGGCTACGACCGGCTGGGCGCCGGCCCCGTGCTCGCCCGCACGGTCAGCTCGGGCGCGAGCAGCACGACCTCGTCCTTTCCGCGCCCGTCGAACTTGGCGACCAGGTGTTCCACGGCGTGCCGGCCCATCTCCTGCGCGGGGATGGCGACCGACGTCAGCCGCACCGAGGCCTGCGTGGCGACCTGGTCGGGGCAGATCGCGACCACCGACACGTCCTCCGGCACGGCCCGGCCCTGCTGCCGCAGCAGGGCGAGCAGCGGCTCGACCGCCGACTCGTTCTGTACGACGAACCCCGTGGTGTCGGGGCGTTCGTCGAGGACCCGGGCGAGCGTCACGGCCATCGCGTCGTACCCGCCCTCGCACGGCCGGTGCAGCACCCCCACCCCCAGCTCCCTGGAACGGGACCTGAGCCCGTCGAGGGTCCGCTCGGCGAAGCCGGTGTGCCGCTCGTAGACCGCGGGCGCCTCGCCGATGACCGCGATGTCGCGGTGCCCCAGCTTCGCCAGATGCTCCACGCACAGCGCGCCCGTCGCCTTGAAGTCGAGATCGACACAGGTCAGGCCGGTCGTGTCGGTGGGCAGACCGATCAGCACCGCCGGCTGGTCCGTCGCCCGCAGCAACGGCAGTCGCTCGTCGTCGAGTTCGACGTCCATCAGGATCATCCCGTCGGCGAGCCCGCTGCCGGTGACCCGGCGCACCGCGTCGGGACCCTCCTCGCCGGTGAGCAGCAGCACGTCGTACCCATGGGTGCGGGCCGTGGTGGCCACCGCGATGGCGATCTCCATCATCACCGGCACGTACATGTCCGTGCGCAGCGGGATCATCAGCGCGATGATGTTCGACCTGCTGCTGGCCAGGGCGCGGGCCCCGGCGTTCGGGTGGTACCCGAGCTCGCGGATGCTCCGCTCGACCCGCTGCCGGGTGGTCGCGGAGATGGACCGCTTGCCGCTGAGGACATAGCTCACCGTGCTCGCCGAGACTCCGGCGTGCTGGGCGACCTCGGCGAGGGTGACCATCCAGCTCTCCAAGCTTTGTGAAGCGCTTCGACAGTGCGCGTTGCTGATAACGGGGTGTGAGGGTGGTTCGACAGTAGCTCTAGCGGGAGTGGGTGTCCATAGGTTGTCGAAGCGCTTCGACAGCTTTCCTTCGACGGACACTCGACCGGTGTTTCCCGCGGGTGCGCGGCAACCTCCCGGGCGGGCGGCGGCCACTGGGAGGACCTACCCGAACCGTCCCCCCGGAAGGGCCTCCGATGCAATACCGCCGCCCCCGCTTGCTCAACCGCCAGGGCGGCGCCGGCCCGCTCGGCACGAAGGCCGCGCTCAACCTCGACGACTTCACCCAGGCCCTCGTCCGGCGCAAGCCGCTCAGCGACGACAAGTACGTCTCCGGCATCGAGTCCGGCACCGAGGTCTTCAAGGGTTCGGGCCGCCTGGACACCAGGGCGTACTCCGTCACCATCGGCTGAACGGCCGCACGAAGGGTGGTGGGGGCGCCCGGAATCGGGTACATACGATCGAGTAGCACCGGTCAGTAGCGTACGCCCGCAAGATCACGCAAGACGATCTTGTGAGGCGTACACCCCTACACGTCCCGATTCGCGGCGAGGTGAGCCTCATGTCCGCAGTACCCGCGTCTCCATCCCGACCCACCGTCACCGAACGTGAGGCCCGCCAGGTCGCCGAGGCCGCCCGGGAGCAGGACTGGCGCAAGCCCAGCTTCGCCAAGGAACTGTTCCTCGGGCGCTTCCGGCTGGACCTCATCCACCCCCACCCGCTGCCGGCCGACGAGGACGCCCAGCGCGGCGAGGAGTTCCTCGCCAAGCTCCGCGACTTCTGCGAGACGAAGGTCGACGGCGCCCTCATCGAGCGCGAGGCCCGCATCCCCGACGAGGTGATCAACGGGCTCAAGGAACTCGGCGCGCTCGGCATGAAGATCGACACCAAGTACGGCGGGCTCGGCCTGAAGCACGTCTACTACAACAAGGCGCTCACCCTGGCCGGCTCGGCCAGCCCGGCGATCGGCGTGCTGCTGTCCGCCCACCAGTCGATCGGCGTGCCGCAGCCGCTGAAGCTGTTCGGCACACCGGAGCAGAAGGAGCGGTTCCTGCCGCGCTGCGCCCGCACCGACATCAGCGCCTTCCTGCTGACCGAGCCCGACGTCGGGTCCGACCCCGCCCGCCTCGCCATGACCGCGGTCCCGGACGGCGACGACTACGTCCTCGACGGGGTGAAGCTGTGGACCACCAACGGCGTGGTCGCCGATCTGCTGGTGGTCATGGCCCGGGTTCCGAAGAGCGAGGGCCACAAGGGCGGCATCACGGCGTTCGTCGTGGAGACCAACTCGCCCGGCATCACCGTGGAGAACCGCAACGCCTTCATGGGCCTGCGCGGCATCGAGAACGGCGTCACCCGCTTCCACCAGGTCCGCGTCCCCGCCGCCAACCGCATCGGCGCGGAGGGCCAGGGCCTGAAGATCGCGCTGACCACGCTCAACACCGGACGGCTCTCCCTGCCCGCGTCCTGCGTCGCGGCCGGCAAGTGGTGCCTGAAGATCGCCCGCGAGTGGTCGGCCGCGCGCGAGCAGTGGGGCAAGCCGATCGCCCACCACGAGGCGGTCGGGTCGAAGATCTCCTTCATCGCGGCCACCACCTTCGCCCTGGAGGCCGTGTCCACGCTGTCCTCCCAGATGGCCGACGAGGACCGCAACGACATCCGCATCGAGGGCGCGCTCGCCAAGCTGTACGCCTCCGAGATGGCCTGGAAGATCGCCGACGAACTGGTCCAGATCCGCGGCGGCCGCGGCTTCGAGACCGCCGAGTCCCTGCGGGCCCGCGGCGAGCGGGCGGTGCCCGCCGAGCAGATCCTGCGCGACCTGCGCATCAACCGCATCTTCGAGGGCTCCACGGAGATCATGCACCTGCTGATCGCCCGCGAGGCCGTCGACGCCCACCTGTCGGTCGCGGGCGACCTCATCGACCCCGACAAGTCCCTCTCCGACAAGGCGAAGGCGGGCGCGAACGCGGGCGCCTTCTACGCCAAGTGGCTGCCGAAACTGGTCGCGGGACCCGGCCAACTCCCGAACTCCTTCAGCGAGTTCAAGCACGAAGTGGACCTGTCCCCGCACCTGCGCTACGTCGAACGCACCGCCCGCAAGCTCGCCCGCTCCACCTTCTACGGCATGTCCCGCTGGCAGGGCCGGATGGAGACCAAGCAGGGCTTCCTCGGCCGGATCGTCGACATCGGCGCCGAGCTCTTCGCGATGAGCGCGGCCTGCGTCCGTGCCGAACTCCTGCGCGGCCAGGGCGACCACGGCCGCGAGGCCTACCAACTCGCCGACATCTTCTGCCGCCAGGCCCGCATCCGCGTCGAGGAGCTCTTCAACCGCCTGTGGACCAACACCGACGACCTCGACCGCACGGTCGTCAAGGGTGTGCTGTCCGGCACGTACGAGTGGCTGGAGCAGGGCGTCATCGACCCGTCCGGAGAGGGCGCCTGGATCGCGGACGCGACACCCGGCCCGTCCCGGCGGGAGAACGTGCACCGGCCGGTCCGGTGACCCCGGCCCCCGGGGGCGCGAGCTCATGCGGCGCGCGCCCCCGGGAGAGGGACGCGCTGTCCTCGCAGTGCCCCGGTGCGGCCACAATGGAGGAATGAGCGACTCTCCAGCCCCCTCAGGGCGCGGGCCGGAAGCCCCGTCTGCCCTGCGACGCCATGCACGCACTCTCGGCGCACCGGGCCCTGACCCAAGTACGTCCAGTACGTGGGCCAGGGCCCGGCACGCCGAGAGCACGCACCTGACGCCGCAGGGCCCGCCCTCCGGGCGGACGACGGGGCTTCCGGCCCGCGCCCTCGCCGACCCACACCTCGTGTACGACCCCCTGGCGGGAGACGGCCCCAAGGACGTGGTGATCCTCGGCTCGACCGGGTCGATCGGCACGCAGGCCATCGACCTGGTCCTGCGCAACCCCGACCGGTTCCGGGTCACCGGCCTGTCCGCCAACGGCGGCCGGGTCGCCCTCCTCGCCGAGCAGGCGTACCGGCTGCGGGTGCGGACCGTGGCCGTCGCCCGCGAGGACGTCGTACCGGCACTGCACGAGGCGCTCTCCGCGCAGTACGGGGCGGGGGAGCCGCTCCCCGAGATCCTGGCCGGCCCGGACGCGGCCACGCAGCTGGCCGCGTCCGACTGCCACACCGTCCTGAACGGCATCACCGGCTCCATCGGACTCGCCCCGACCCTGGCCGCCCTGGAGGCGGGCCGCACCCTCGCGCTCGCCAACAAGGAGTCGCTCATCGTGGGCGGCCCGCTGGTCAAGGCCCTCGCCAAGCCCGGGCAGATCATCCCGGTCGACTCCGAGCACGCCGCCCTGTTCCAGGCGCTGGCCGCCGGCACCAGCGCGGACGTGCGCAAACTGGTCGTCACCGCCTCCGGCGGCCCCTTCCGCGGCCGCACCAGGGAAGAGCTGGCCCACGTCACCGTCGAGGACGCCCTCGCCCACCCCACCTGGGCCATGGGCCCGGTCATCACGATCAACTCCGCGACCCTCGTCAACAAGGGCCTGGAGGTCATCGAGGCGCACCTGCTGTACGACATTCCCTTCGATCGCATTGAGGTGGTGGTGCACCCGCAGTCGTATGTCCACTCGATGGTTGAGTTCACGGATGGATCGACACTGGCCCAGGCGACCCCGCCCGACATGCGCGGGCCCATCGCCATCGGCCTAGGCTGGCCCGAACGCGTCCCCGACGCGGCGCCCACCTTCGACTGGAGCAAGGCGTCGACCTGGGAGTTCTTCCCACTCGACAACGAGGCGTTCCCCTCGGTGAACCTCGCCCGGCACGTCGGTGAGCTGGCGGGCACCGCCCCGGCGGTGTTCAATGCGGCCAACGAGGAGTGCGTGGAGGCGTTCCGCCAGGGCGCGCTGCCATATCTCGGGATCATCGACACCGTCACGCGCGTGGTCGAGGAGCACGGCACTCCCCGTGCGGGAACCTCACTGACCGTGTCGGACGTCCTCGAAGCGGAGACCTGGGCGCGGATGCGGGCCCGGGAACTGGCGGTACAGACGGCGGAGGCCCGTGCATGACGACCCTGATGTTCATCCTCGGCATAGTCGTCTTCGCGGTCGGCCTGCTGTTCTCCATCGCGTGGCACGAGCTGGGCCACCTGTCCACCGCCAAGATGTTCGGCATCCGCGTGCCGCAGTACATGGTCGGCTTCGGCCCGACCCTCTGGTCGCGCAAGAAGGGCGAGACCGAGTACGGGATCAAGGCCATCCCGTTCGGCGGCTACATCCGCATGATCGGGATGTTCCCGCCCGGCCCGGACGGCCGGCTGGAGAAGCGCTCCACGTCGCCGTGGCGCGGCATGATCGAGGACGCGCGATCGGCCGCCTTCGAGGAACTGCGGCCCGGCGACGAGACCCGCCTGTTCTACACCCGCGCGCCCTGGAAGCGCGTGATCGTGATGTTCGCGGGCCCGTTCATGAACCTGATCCTGGCGGTGGTGCTGTTCCTCACCGTCCTGATGGGCTTCGGCATCACCCAGCAGACCACCACGGTCAGCTCGGTCTCCAAGTGCGTCATCGCCCAGAGCGAGAACCGCGACGACTGCAAGGCGTCCGACCCGGCCAGCCCGGCCGCCGCGGCGGGCCTGAAGGCGGGCGACAGGATCGTCTCCTTCAACGGCGTCAGGACCGACGACTGGAACCACCTCTCCGACCTCATCCGCGCCAACCCGGGCAAGGAGGTGCCGATCGTCGTCGACCGCAAGGGCGAGAACGTCACCCTGCACGCGAAGATCGCCACCAACCAGGTCGCGAAGAAGGACGCCGGCGGACAGATCGTCGAGGGCCAGTACGTCACCGCCGGCTTCCTCGGCTTCAGCGCCGCCACCGGCGTGGTCAAACAGGACTTCGGCGAGTCCGTGACCTGGATGGGCGACCGGATCGGCGAGGCCGCCGACTCCATCGCCGCCCTGCCCGGCAAGGTCCCGGCCCTGTGGGACGCGGCCTTCGGCGACGGCCCGCGCGAGGCCGACTCCCCGATGGGCGTGGTCGGCGCCGCCCGCGTCGGCGGTGAGATCGCCACGCTGGACATCCCCGCGACCCAGCAGCTGGCCATGTTCATCATGCTGGTCGCCGGCTTCAACCTCTCCCTGTTCCTGTTCAACATGCTCCCGCTGCTGCCGCTCGACGGCGGCCACATCGCGGGCGCCCTGTGGGAGTCGCTGCGCCGCAACACGGCCAAGCTGCTGCGCCGCCCGGACCCGGGCCCGTTCGACGTGGCGAAACTCATGCCGGTCGCCTACGTCGTCGCCGGGATCTTCATCTGCTTCACCCTGCTCGTGCTGGTCGCGGACGTCGTCAATCCCGTGCGCATCTCCTGACGAGCGTCCTGACGACTGTTCTGACGACCCTCCTGACGGCCGGGAGCGGGCCGGCATCGGCCGGTCCGCTCCCGCCGCACTCGGCGGCCTCCGCACCTTGTGACCGCGCTCGCGCCCAGCGCACGGGAGCATCCCCTTCATGATCAAGATCCTCGTCGTGGAAGACATGCAAGTGGTCCGGGCGGGTCTGGTCGCCCTTCTCGACGGTGAGTTCGGCATGCGGGTCGTGGCACAGGCGGCCGACGCGGCCGAAGCCCTGGCCGCCGTCGACCGTGCGACACCGGATGTCGCCCTGCTCGACATCGACCTGCCGGGTATGGACGGGCTGGCGCTGGCACGTGAGCTGGCCGAGCGGGCACCGGCCTGCCGTTCCGTCATGCTCACGGCCATGGACCGGCCCGGCCATGTGCGGCGCGCTGTGGAGTCAGGGGTGTCTGGCTACCTTCTGAAAAGCATCTCGCCCAGGGAGCTCGCGGCCGCCGTACGCACGGCCGCCGCCGGCGGGCGGGTGATCGAGCCGCGTGAACTCGTCGAGATGGGGGGAACGGTGACCCCGCTGACACCGCGCGAGGCCGAAGTGCTCAGGCTCGCCGCGAGCGGGGCCGATGCCCGCGCGATCGCCGGCGACCTGTTCCTCAGCGTGGGCACCGTACGCAATCGCCTGTCGTCCGCCGTGGGGAAGCTACACGCCCGCACTCTGGTGGACGCCATCCGCATCGCCGAGCGGCACGGATGGATTTAGGGGGAGCCGGGCGACCAGGAGGAAACGGCCGTGTGCCGCCCGCACCTCCAGCGTGCCGCCCAGGGCCAGGGCCCGTAATCTCAGGCTCGCCAGCCCACTGCCGTGCCGAGCGGTCGCGGACGCGGTGGAGACGCCGTTGTTGCCGACGGTCAGCCGGACCTGCGACTGCTGCACCGTCACTTCGACGCTGCACCACGTCGCACGGCTGTGCTGCAGCACATTGCCGATGCCCTCCCGCAGCACGGCCACCAGACAGTGGCTCACCGGCCCCGGGATCTCAGGATGCGGCGCGACCGTGACCCGGGTGACGATCCCGGCCTGCACCAGCACCCGCCGGGCGTGCATGAGCTCCGTGCGCAGCTGCGCGAAGACCCGGTCCGCGGCGATGCCCCGCACCTCCGCGTGGGCGCGCCGGGCCAGTGTCGCGATCTCGCTGAGCACCTGGTGTCCCGGCGCGGAGGGTGACATGCCGCGCAGTGCGTTCTCGCTCTGCACAGCGATGGAGACGAGCGAGGATCCGAACAGGTCGTGCAGGTCCTGGGCCATGCGGGCCCGCTCCCGGTACTCGGCCAGGCGCGCCGCCTGGGCCTGCGACGCCTGGAGACGGGCGACGAGCAGGGCCAGGTGGACCACCGCGTACACGGCGCTCGCGGTGATCAGCGTGGACACCAGCACGCTCATACCGCTGCGGTGCGTGCTCACCAGACTGCTGTGGACCAGGACGGGACCGCTGGCCGTGACCGCCAGCCCGATGACCACGGACGCCGGGCGGGGCACGGTGAGCAGCACGGCCCCGGCCAGAAAGCCCAGCAGGCTCAGCCACGAGCGTTCGAAGGCCAGGACCGGAAGGTACGTCATCAGCGCCTGCAGGCCGAGCAGGGCCCAACGCCACAGGTGCGGCAGGCGGTAGGGCGGAGGCGCGTACTGCCCGAGCAGGACCGCCGGGAGCAGGAGCAGCAGGATGATCCCGGTGATCAGCGTCCCCTTGCTCAGGGGCTGGGCGAGCAGCTCCACGGCCAGCAGGACGAGCGAGCCGATGACCAGGAGGGCCAGAGAGACCAACGCGACCCCGTTGGCCTGGGACAGGTGTGCCCTGCGTATCACAGCGTCGCTTCCCCCAACTCCGGTGCCCCGGTCACACCGTCGGCGCAGGTGCCCCGTCCATCAGGCCCGTATCCCGACACACTCCACCGAAAGGGTACGACGGCGCAGGACACCGAAAGGTTGTACGGCGAACTCGTGAAGATCTCACTTCTTTGGTGATCGGGAAGATGATCCGATCGGGCGGCTGTGTCCTTCGATCGATTCGCAAGGGGTACCTGCCCGATGAGACATCCCGCGCCCCCACCGCCGGAGTGGGAAGGCTCTGTCCTTGCCTTTCACCGCCGCAGACCGGTGCTGCCGCGCCTCGCGCTCGGCGCCGCCATGCTGCTGGCGGCCGAAGCCGCCCTGCTGGTCGCCGACACGGGCGACGCGGTGGCACTCGGCCTGTCCGGGCAACGTCAGGAGGCGAAAGCCGCACCACCGAAGAAGAGCGGCGTACGCGAGGCCGCGGACATACCCTCGGCCCGGGTCGCCGCCCGCCTGTACGGCCACCGGGTGGAGGCGCTGAGCGAGCGTACCGAGACGTCGGTGACCTGGGTCAACAAGGACGGCAGTCTCACCACCGAGATGGCCGCCGGACCAGTCCGGTTCCAGGGCGACGGCGGCCGGTGGACCAACGTCGACGTGCGGCTGCGGGAAGTGGCCGGCGGAGTCGAGCCCAAGGCCCACCCGGAGGGTCTGCGCCTGGCCGGCAGGGTGGGGAGCCCGGTGAAGTCCTGGCGGGCAGCGCGGGAGGCGAAGGCCACCGACCTGGTCACGCTCGGCGAGGGCGACCAGCGGATCACCTTGCAGTGGAAGGGTGGGCTGCCGCAGCCGAAGCTGCACGGCACGCGCGCCGAGTACGTCGACGCCGTGCCGGGCGCGGACGTGGTCGTGGAGGCCACGCGTACCGGCTTCGAGCAGTACGTGGAGCTCAAGCAGCGCCCCGCCACGGACGGCTACACCTACACGCTGCCGCTGAAGGCCAAGGGCCTGAAGGCGAAGCAACTGAAGGACGGCAGCGTCCTGTTCACCGACCGGAAGAACAAGAAGCGGGCCGTGATGCCCGCGCCGGTGATGTGGGACGCCACCGTCGACAAGCGCTCCGGGGAGCACACCCGCAAGGCCAGGGTTGGCCTGAAGGCCGTGCAGAGGGGTTCCACGGTCGACCTGGTGGTCACCCCGGACGCCAAGTTCCTGGCCGACCCGGACACCAAGTACCCGGTCACCGTCGACCCGTCCACCTCGTCGCTGTCGAACGTGTTCGACACCTACGTCCAGCAGGGCGAGACGGTCGACTGGTCCACCGACACCGAACTCGACTTCGGCAACCCGGGCACGAAGAACGCGGACGGCACGCCGCGCACCGCACAGTCGTTCATCTCGTGGAACACCACGCCTGTCCAGGACGCGTTGGTGTCCAGCGCCAAGCTGAGCCTGTGGAACTTCCACTCGGGCAACACCGACTGCAAGCTCCACCCGTGGGAGGTGTGGTCCTCCGGCGCGGCGTCCACCTCCAGCCGGTGGACGAACCGCCCGACCATGACGGCGAAGAAGGCCACCTCCACCGAGACCCGGGGCAACGCCGGATGCTCCACCCAGCCGGACGGCTGGATCAACGCCGACGTGACGACCCTCGTGCAGGAGTGGGCCTCGGCCAAGGCCACCCGCGGCCACATGGGCATCCGTGCCTCGGACGAGTCGGTGGTCGCGCAGTGGAAGCGGGTCAACTCCGCCAACGCCTCCTCCAACCCGCCCAAGCTGGTGGTCAACTACAACTACCGGCCCCGCACCGGCACCAAGCAGGAGGCCGGCCCGCCGTACTTCTCCTACGGCGGCGCCTACGTCGTCAACACCACCACCCCCACCCTGCGGGACACCTTCGTCGACGCCGACGGTGACAAGGTCAACGGCACCTTCCAGATCTACGACAACGCCACCAACACCCAGGTCGGCGACGTCATCGTCTCCAAGTACGTGCCCTCCGGACAGGTCGCCTCGGTCACCGTGCCCTCGGGTGTGCTGACGAACGGCAAGACGTACAAGTTCCGCACCAGCCCGTACGACGGCACGCACTACAACACCGGCTGGTCGGCGTGGAAGACCTTCACCGTCGACACCAGCGCCCCGTCCGCCCCGACAAAGATCACCTCCACCGACTACCCCTCGACCGCCTGGGTCAAGGGCGCGGGCCAGGCGGGCACCTTCACCGTCACGCCCCCGTCCGGTACCGACCACAACTGGCTGGAGTGGTCGCTGGACGGGGTGACCTGGACCAAGGCCGCCACCGGCGGTTCCTCCGCCGACAAGGCGCTGTCCATCACCCCGCCGAAGAACGGCACCCACACCCTCCAGGTACGGGCCGTGGACAAGGCGGACAACAAGTCCGAGGCGATCGAGTACACCTTCCACGCCGGTCCCGGCGGCTTCGTCCAGCCCTCCGACGGCGAGCGCACCGCACGCCGGCTGTCCCTGGTCGCCGAGGCCGACGCAGCCAAGTACGACAAGGTCTCCTTCTCCTGGCGCCGCTCCGAGGCGGACGGCTGGGTGAGGATCCCCGTCGGGGACGTCACCTCCGGCGGCACCACCCTCACCGCGTGGCCGGTCGCCCTCACCAACGGCACGAACGCGGCACTGGTGTGGAACGCCGCCGGCACCGTCGACCCCGACGGGACCGTGCAGATCAAGGCCGACTTCACCGGTCCCAACGCGGCGTCGGGCAGCACCGAACCGCTCACCGTCGTCGTCGACCGCAACGCCGACGGCGCCGCCTCGGAGGAGGTCGGCCCCGGCACGGTGAACCTCCTCACCGGTGACTTCTCCCTCACCGAGGAGGACGCCTCCTTCTACGACATGGCCGTCAGCCGCACCGCCTCCTCGCGCGTCCCGGACAAGGGCGCCAAGCAGGAGGGGCAGGTCCCGATCTTCGGCAAGGAGTGGGTCGCCGGGACAACCGCGGAGCAGACCGAGTCCGACTACGGCCACCTGCGCAGGGTCTCCGACACGGCCGTCGACGTCGTGACGGCGGAAGGCGACGCCATCCACTTCACCGCCAACGCGGCGAAGACCGGCTGGGTGCCCGAGCCCGGCGCCGAGGACCTCACCCTCAAGGGCGCCGTCAGCGGCAGCTTCACCCTCACCGACACCGACGGCACGGTCACGGAGTTCACCAAGACCGACGCGGCCGCCACGACCTGGCAGGTCTCCAGCACACTGCTGGACGGACTGTCGAACTCCACCACCACCGTGGTCTCCGAGACGGTGACGGTGGACGGCAAGAAGCTGGCCCGTCCCCGGCGGATCATCGCCCCCACCTCGGCCGTGTCCGCGGCGACCTGCACCACGGACCCGACCACCAAGGGCTGCCGGGTGCTGGAGTTCGTCTACGCCACCTCCACCACCGCCACGGCGGACGCCCTCGGTGACTACACCGGACAGGTCAAGGAGATCCGCCTCTACGCCACCGGCAAGGGCGGCACCACCTCCTCCGCCCGCGTCGTGGCCACCTACCGCTACGACACCCAGGGCCGGCTGCGCCAGCAGTGGGACCCCCGCCTGGCCCAGTCCACGCAGACCCGGTACGAGTACGACAGCGCTGGCCGGGTCGTCTCCCACCGGTCGTCGACCGACCAGCCCTGGACCTTCACCTACGGCAAGGCCGGCTCCGCCGCGACCGCCGGTGAGGGCATGCTGCTCAAGGCGAGCCGGCCGACGCTCAAGCAGGGCACCAAGGACACCGCCGACGGCACCGCCGCCACCACGGTCGTCTACGACGTGCCGCTGACCGGCACCAACGCCCCGTACAAGATGGGCGCGTCGGACGTGAAGGCCTGGGGCCAGACCGACGCCCCGACCGACGCCACCGCCGTGTTCCCGGCCGACTCCGTGCCGTCGTCGAACGCCGGTGCGGCACTCACCAGCGGCGCCTACACGCGTGCCGAGATCCACTACCTGGGCGTGTCCGGCCGCGAGGTCAACTCCGCCACCCCGGGCGGACACATCTCGACCACCGAGTACGACCGCTTCGGCAACACCGTCCGGGAGCTCACCGCCGCCAACCGGGCCGTCGCGCTCGGCCTGACCGCCGCGGACAGGGCGACCCAGGCCGATCTCGGCATCGCCCAGCTCACCGGCGCCGAGCGGGCCGACCTGCTGGCCACCAAGTCGGTCTACAGCGACACCGGCACCCGTGAGCTGGAGGAGTTCGGCCCGCTGCGCCGGATCGACCTCACCGCGGACCTGAAGTCCGGCACCACCACCCTGGTCCCGGCGGGCTCCCCGGTGACCGCCCGCAGCTGGACGGTCAACGAGTACGACGCCGGACGCCCGACGGACGGCACCGCCAAGGTCAAGGACCAGGTCACCAAGGCCACGACCGGCGCCCAGATCCGGGAACACCCCACCGTCCACGGTGAGACCCGGGTCACCCAGACCGCCTACGACTGGGCCAAGGGCCTGCCGACCACGACGGTCCAGGACCCCGGCGGCCTGGCGATCACGGGCACGAAGGAGTACGACGCCCAGGGCCGCATCATCAAGGAGCTGCTGCCCGGCGCCACCGGCACCGACGCCGGCACCCGCGTGACCACCTACTGGTCCGCCACCGGTACCGGCGCCTGCCAGGGCCGCCCCGAATGGGCCGACCTGCTCTGCTCCACCGGCCCCGGCGGCGCCATCACGGGCGGCGGCAGCAACCCCACCCAGCTGCCCACGACCACGTTCGAGTACGACTCCTGGGGCAACACCACCGCCGAGATCGAGACCGCGAACGGCGTCACCCGCACCACCAGCACCGCCCACGACAGCGCCGGACGCCCCACCACCACGACGGTGACCGGCGGCACCGGACAGGCCGTGCCGGCCACCACCCTCGGCTACGACGAGGTCACGGGCCGACAGACCACCACCAGTTCGCCGACGGCCGGCACGATCACCAAGGAGTACGACACCCTCGGCCGCCTGGTCTCCTACACCGACGCCGACGGCGCCACGACCACGACCGAGTACGACCGGCTCAACCGCCCGGTCACGGTCACCGACACCGTCCCGTCGACCGTCACCTACACCTACGACCACACCGCCGAGCCGCGCGGCCTGGCCACGAAGGCGACCGACTCGATCGCCGGCACCTTCTCCGCCACCTACGACGCGGACGGCTCGGTGGCCACCGAGAAGCTGCCCGGCGGATACACCCTCACCGTCAGCGAGGACACCACCGGCTCGCCCGCGGGCCGCACCTACACCCGGGACAGCGACGGCACCGTCGTCATGTCCGACGCGGTCACCGAATCCGTGCACGGTCAGGTCACCGGCCACGCCGGCTGGTCCGACCAGACCTACCGCTACGACGCCGCCGGTCGCCTGACCACGGTCGAGGACACGGTGGAGACCGTCTGCACCCGCCGCACCTACGCGTTCGACAACCGCAGCAACCGCAAGTCCCTGACCACCGCGGCCTCGGCTCCCGGCCAGGACTGCCCGACCACCGGAGGCACCACCACCAGCTCGGCCTACGACAGCGCCGACCGCGTCACCGACAGCGGATACGGCTACGACGCGTTCGGCCGGACCACCACCCTGCCCGGCGGCGTGACCGTGGGCTACTACGTCAACGACCTCGCCCGTCAGCAGACCGCGAACGGCAAGCGCCAGACCTGGCAGCTGGACGCCGCCCTGCGGTTCCGGTCCTGGACGGTGGAGACCGACAACGGCGGCACATGGTCGCCGACCGAGAACAAGCTCAACCACTACGACAGCGACAGCGACAACCCCCGCTGGATCGTGGAGAACACCGCCACCGGCGCCCTGACCCGCAACGTCGACACCCTCTCCGGAGACCTCGGCGCGATCACCAGCGCCACCGGCGACACGGTTCTGCAGTTCACCGACATCCACGGCGACGTCGCGCTCCAACTGCCGCTGAACGCGAGCGAGGCCCCGGTCGTCCTCGACACCGACGAGTACGGCAACCCCCGCGACCGGCAGCAGGCGGTCCGCTACGGATGGCTCGGCGGCAAGCAGCGCTCCAGCGAGACGGTGGCCGGCCTCACCCTCATGGGTGTCCGCCAGTACAACCCCACCACCGGGCGCTTCCTGTCTATTGACCCCGAGTACGGCGGCAACGCCAACCCCTACGAGTACTGCACGGCCGACCCCGTGAACTGCTTCGACCTCGACGGAAAGTGGGGCTTCAAGAAGTTCTTCAAGCGGGCCAAGCGCTGGGCCTGGCGCAACAAGTGGAACATCGCGCTCACCGCCGCCGGATTCGTGCCGGGGCTCGGAGCGGCCGCCTGGGGCTACCGCGCCTACCGCGGCTACCGGGCCATCCGCGCCGCGCGCACCATCTCGCGCACCTGCCGGCGGAACTCCTTCCTGCCGGACACCCCGGTCGTGATGGCGGACGGATCCACCAAGCCGATCAGCGAGATCGAGATCGGTGACGGTGTCCTGGCGGCGGACGAGGTCACCGGCGAGATCACGGTGTCCCCGGTGAGCGACGTCATCACCGGTGACGGTGTCAAGGACCTCGTCACCCTCACCGTCGACTCCGACGGCGACGGCCGGACCGAGCGCCTCACCGCGACCGCGGAGCACCCCCTGTACCTCCAGGGCCGCGGCTGGGTGGACGCCGGCAAGGTACGCACCGGGGACCGGCTCCTGGCCCCCGGTGGTACGACACCGGTCGTCACCCGCACGGTGCGGTACCAGGCGGTGCGGCAGGTACGGAACCTCACGGTCGCCGGAACGCACACCTACTACGTCGTGATCGACGGGGCACCGGCGCTGGTCCACAACTGCCGGATCATGAGCAGCAAGTGGTTCGGCAGCCGCCGGGCCGCCTACCGGGCGCGTCGCAACGACTACAACCGGATGCGGCAGCGGGGTTACGTGTGCCAGCTGCGCGGTCCGTGCCGCAACGGCGGCCACGCGCACCTGGACTGGTGGCGCGGCAACAAGTCCGGCACGATCCATTACCGGTGGCACGGCCGCGGCCTGGGCCGCCGGGGCTGACGGCCCCCGCAGCGTGACTCCCCGGGGCGGAGCAGTGCTCCGCCCCGGGGAGCCCGTCACCGACCTACGGAAACAGGACATGGTCATGAGTGGTATGACAGGATTCGTCCGCTCGGGGTCCCTGGGCGTGGCCATAGCGGTGCTCGACGACGGCAGCGGGGACTGCGACCCCAACGACGAAGTGCTCGTCGGCGCCCCGAACTGGGCCACAGCGGCGCGGCTCATGCGCGAGCGGGGCTATCGGCACGTTCCCAGGCAACCCGACCGGCTGAAACCGGCGCCGGACGCGGTGGCTCTCGCGGTGAGCACTCCCGGAGTCGTCTACCGGCGGAAGTGGGCATCCGAAGACGCATGGCAGCCGATCGTCGGCGAAGAAGCCGCGGACGCGCGGAAGGACAGGTCCCATGGACGTTGAGGCGTCGCTCGCGCAACTGGTGTCAGCCCTGCGCACCCACGCCGACACCGTGTCGTCGTCCGACGCCACGGAGCATGCGCTGCGAGAGGCGTCCGAGGCCGTCCGTGCGGCAGCGCGGAGATACTCCGAGAGCTCGGCCACCGCGTCCGGGGGAGACGGGCCGTTCTACGACCTGGAACTGCTGTCCGACGACGCGCCTGAGGGCGACGACGCCGACGCGTTCGCAGCTGCCGGTACCGGCGACTGCCTCAGGGTGTCGGGGACGTGGGACTTCCTGGTCACCGACCGGGAAGCGTGGACCCGGTATGTGGCCCGGCGGCTGGACGGCATCGGCGCGGCTCAGGACGTGCGCCTGTCCGGGGACCCCGCTCAGGCCGCGGCGGCGCTCCTGGAGTTCGCCGGTCCAGGGACCTGCCTCGACGACCACGGACTCGAGTGCGTGGGAGACGAATGGTCCGTGGCGGACAGCCTCGACCCTCTGGGGGAGCGGGAGGAGCAGCTCCCCTGAGACCCTCCGCCGATCCGAAGCTCAGGGGCGGCGACCGTTCCGCCCGGTGACCTGCCGGAAGCGGCGAGGGAATCAGCAGAACTCCTCGCAGTACAGCAGTGTCCGGCCCTCCGCAGACGAGAACTCGTACGCCTTGTATGAGTGCGGCTCCGGGGAGTCGAGCCGGCCCTTCAGGCTGACCCATGCATGAGAGCAGTGTGGCAGGAGCCGACGTGCCCCGACGGCGGGAACCATGTCTCCCACCGGTGCCGGGGTGGAGCCTGTGCGGGCCGGCGAGGCCGCGCCTGTGCGGCGACCCTTCAGGGCGTCGTGTGCTTCCGTTCACCTCCGTGCCGTAATCTCGAGGGTCGGAGCCCGCTGCCTACGGGACCGGACTTGATCCACGACATGGGGTTGCACAGCAGATGACTGCGATTTCTCTCGGCATGCCGTCCGTTCCGACCAAGCTCGCCGAGCGCCGGAAGAGCCGGCAGATCCAGGTCGGATCCGTGGCGGTCGGCGGAGACGCCCCTGTCTCGGTGCAGTCGATGACCACGACCCGGACGTCCGACATCGGCGCCACGCTCCAGCAGATCGCCGAACTCACCGCCTCCGGCTGCCAGATCGTTCGCGTGGCCTGCCCCACCCAGGACGACGCCGACGCCCTGCCGATCATCGCGAAGAAGTCGCAGATCCCGGTGATCGCCGACATCCACTTCCAGCCGAAGTACGTCTTCGCCGCGATCGAGGCGGGCTGCGCCGCGGTCCGTGTGAACCCCGGCAACATCAAGAAGTTCGACGACCAGGTCAAGGAGATCGCCAAGGCGGCCCGCGACCACGGCACGCCGATCCGCATCGGCGTCAACGCCGGCTCCCTGGACAAGCGCCTGCTCCAGAAGTACGGCAAGGCCACTCCCGAGGCCCTGGTCGAGTCCGCCCTGTGGGAGGCGTCCCTCTTCGAGGAGCACGACTTCCGCGACATCAAGATCTCGGTCAAGCACAACGACCCGGTCGTGATGATCGAGGCGTACCGGCAGCTCGCCGAGCAGTGCGACTACCCGCTCCACCTCGGCGTGACCGAGGCGGGCCCCGCCTTCCAGGGCACGATCAAGTCGGCCGTCGCCTTCGGTGCCCTGCTCTCCCAGGGCATCGGCGACACCATCCGCGTGTCCCTGTCGGCCCCGCCCGCCGAGGAGGTCAAGGTCGGCATCCAGATCCTGGAGTCGCTGAACCTCCGCCAGCGCGGCCTGGAGATCGTCTCCTGCCCCTCCTGCGGCCGCGCCCAGGTCGACGTCTACAAGCTCGCCGAAGAGGTCACCGCCGGCCTGACCGGCATGGACGTCCCGCTGCGCGTCGCCGTCATGGGCTGCGTCGTCAACGGCCCCGGCGAGGCCCGCGAGGCCGACCTCGGCGTCGCCTCCGGCAACGGCAAGGGCCAGATCTTCGTCAAGGGCGAGGTCATCAAGACCGTCCCGGAGTCGAAGATCGTCGAAACCCTCATCGAGGAGGCCATGAAGCTGGCCGAGCAGATGGAGAAGGACGGCGTGGCCTCCGGCGAGCCCGAGGTGTCGGTCGCCGGCTGACCGTCCCACCGGCCACAGCGGCCGCGCCTGTCCTACCGCGCCGTCCCCGGGGGCGGCGCGGCACATTTTCGGCAGGTACAGTGCGGAGATCAGCAGACCCCAGTGTGTGAGGCCCCGCACGTGTTGACGCAGACCACCTCCCGGGTCCTCGAACCGAGCGACCTGGACGCCGCCCTCGCCGTCCTCGACCGCGAGCCGGTCGCGAACGCCTTCGTGACCTCCCGGGTCCAGGTCGCCGGCCTCGACCCGTGGCGGCTCGGCGGCGAGATGTGGGGCTGGTACGAGGACGGCATGCTGACGTCCCTGTGCTACGCGGGCGCCAACCTGGTCCCCATCTGCGCCACCCCGCGCGCCGTGCGCGCCTTCGCCGACCGCGCCCGCCGCGCCGGCCGCCGCTGCTCCTCCGTCGTCGGCCCCGCCGAATCCACCGCCCAGCTGTGGCGCCTCCTGGAACCGCACTGGGGCCCGGCCCGCGAGGTCCGCCGCCACCAGCCCCTGATGGTCACCGACCGCATGCCCGACGACATCGCCCCGGACCCCCACGTCCGCCGCGTCCGCAAGGACGAGATGGAGACGATCATGCCGGCGTGCGTGGCGATGTTCACCGAGGAGGTCGGCGTCTCCCCGCTCGCCGGCGACGGCGGTCTGCTCTACCAGGCGCGGGTGGCCGAACTCGTCGGCTCCGGCCGCTCCTTCGCCCGCTTCGACACCGACGGCAAGGTCGTCTTCAAGGCGGAGATCGGTGCCGCGACGGACCGCGCCTGCCAGATCCAGGGCGTGTGGGTGGCCCCGGAGTACCGGGGGAGGGGCCTTGCGGCCCCGGGCATGGCGGCCGTGCTCCGGTACGCCCTGGCCGATGTGGCGCCGATGGTGAGCCTGTACGTGAACGACTTCAACACGGCGGCGAGGCGGGCGTACAAGAGGGTGGGTTTCCAGGAAGTGGGAGCTTTCATGAGCGTGCTCTTTTAAGCAAAACCCCCCTGTAGGCTCCCCGCCATGGACTTCGTGATCGGCCCACTCGACCTCACAACCCACGTCGACGAGGCCCTCGCCGTCCAAGCCGTAGCCTTCGGTCTGGGCCCCGACGAGGTAGCCGTACGCCGCCAGATCGTCCTGCGCCACATGACCTATCCGGGCGCCCGCGCCCTCGGCGCCACCACGGCCGAAGGCCGCCTCGTGGGCTTCGTCTACGGCATGCCCAACGACCGCACCCACTGGTGGTCCACCGTCGTGGAGCCGTACCTGCGTGCCCAGGGGCACGAACACTGGCTCGACGCCTCCTTCGTGATCACCGAGCTCCACGTCCACCCCGGCTACCAGAACCGCGGCATCGGCCGCTCCCTGATCACCACGATCACCGACAGCGCCGCCGAACCCCGCTCGATCCTCTCCGCGATCGACACCGAGAGCCCCGCCCGCGGCCTCTACCGCTCCCTCGGCTACGTGGACCTCGCCCGTCAGGTCCTGTTCCCCAGCGCCCCGATGCCGTACGCCGTGATGGGCGCCCACTTGCCGCTGCCACGCGCTTAACCGATTTCCACCGGGATGGCCCGCCCGGCTAACCTCCTGCCATTCACCCTTACGCAGCAGGAGCAGAAGAGCCATGGCGAACGTACCGGTCCAGCGCATGTCCCAGTTGATGGCGAAGACGTTGCGCGACGACCCGGCGGACGCCGAGGTCCTCAGCCACAAGCTGCTCGTCCGCGCCGGTTACGTACGCCGTACCGCCGCCGGGATCTGGACCTGGCTGCCGCTCGGCAAGAAGGTCCTCGCCAACGTCGAGCGCATCGTCCGCGAGGAGATGGACGCTATCGGCGCCCAGGAGGTGCTGCTCCCCGCCTTGCTGCCGCGCGAGCCGTACGAGGCGACCGGCCGCTGGGACGAGTACGGCCAGGAGCTGTTCCGCCTCAAGGACCGCAGGGGCGGCGACTACCTCCTCGGCCCCACCCATGAGGAGATCTTCACGCTGCTGGTGAAGGACCAGGCGTCCTCCTACAAGGACCTGCCGGTCATCCTCTACCAGATCCAGACCAAGTTCCGGGACGAGGCCCGGCCCCGCGCGGGCATCCTGCGCGGCCGCGAGTTCCTGATGAAGGACTCCTACTCCTTCGACCTGGCCGACGAGGGCCTCGCCGAGTCGTACGCCCTGCACCGCCAGGCCTACCAGAAGATCTTCCAGCGTCTCGGCCTCGACTACCGCATCTGCGCCGCGACCGCCGGCGCCATGGGCGGCTCCAAGTCCGAGGAGTTCCTCGCCCCGGCCGAGGCCGGCGAGGACACCTTCGCGGACTGCCCCCACTGCGACTTCGCCGCCAACACCGAGGCGGTCGCGTACGAGCTCAAGCCCGTCGACGCCTCGGACGTCCCGGCCGCCGAGGACATCCCGACCCCCGACACCCCGACCATCGAGACCCTCGCCGCCTCCCTCGGCGTCCCGGCCTCGGCGACGCTGAAGAACCTGCTGGTGAAGGTGGACGGCGAGATCGTCGCCGTCGGCGTCCCCGGGGACCGCGAGGTCGACATGGACAAGGTCGAGGCGCGCTTCGCCCCGGCGGTCGTCGAGATGGTCACCGAGGAGGACTTCGCGGGCCGCCCCGACCTGGTCCGCGGCTATGTCGGCCCGCAGGGCCTGGAGAAGGTCAGGTACATCGCCGACCCGCGCGTGGCCCCCGGCACCGCGTGGATCACGGGCGCCAACAAGGCCGACACGCACGCCAAGAACGTGGTCGCGGGCCGCGACTTCGAGGTCGACGAGTACGTCGACGTCGTGGTCGTCCAGGAGGGCGACCCCTGCCCGAAGTGCGGCACCGGCCTCAAGCTCGACCGCGCCATCGAGATCGGCCACATCTTCCAGCTGGGCCGCAAGTACACCGACGCTCTCAAGCTCGACGTCCTCGGCCAGAACGGCAAGCCGGTCCGCGTCACCATGGGCTCCTACGGCGTCGGCGTCTCCCGCGCGGTCGCGGCGCTCGCCGAGCAGACCGCCGACGACAAGGGCCTGAGCTGGCCCAAGGAGGTCGCCCCGGCCGACGTCCACGTGGTCGCCGCCGGCAAGGCCCTGCAGACCGAACTGGCCCTGGACGTCTCCGAGAAGCTGTCCGCCGCCGGTGTCCGGGTCCTGGTCGACGACCGGGCCGGCGTCTCCCCGGGCGTGAAGTTCACGGACGCCGAGCTGATCGGCGTACCGCAGATCCTGGTGGCCGGGCGGCGCGCCGCCGAGGGCGTGGTGGAGCTGAAGGACCGCCGGACCGGCGAGCGCGAGGAAGTGACGGTCGAGGAGGCCCTCGCGCGCCTCACCGCATAGGCAGCCGGGGGGGCGGGTGCGGAACGTGTCGCTCAGAGCCAGCCGGCGAACTCCAGCAACAACTCCGCGTCCCGCTCCCGCCCGACTCGCCGCGCCCGCACACCCGACTCCACCGCCCTGAACAGCGTCCAGCCGCGCAGCCGCTCCTGGTCCACGTCCAGCGACTCCGCGAGCCGCTTGATCCGCCGGCGGGTCGTCGCGGCGCCGGACGGCTGGGCGATCAGGTCCTCCACCCGGTCGCGGACCAGCCGGGCCAGGTCGAAGGCGCACTCGCCGACCACCGGGTCCGGACCCACCGCGAGCCACGGCATCCGCTCCCCGGCGAGCACCTTGCTCTGCCGGAACGTGCCGTGCAGCAGCCGGTGTTCGGGCGGCGCGGCCACCAGCTCCTCGCGCGCCGCGAGCGCCGCTTCCACCAGCGGCGCGACCTCCGGGGCCGTGCCGGCGCTCGCCCGCATCGCCTCGGCCTGCCGCCCGGTCCGCTCGGCCACCGTCTCGAAGACGTGGTCTCCGGGCGGCTCCACCCACAGCCGGCGCAGCGTCCCCGCCGCCTCCAGCAGCGCCTTCGCCTCCGGCAGCGACCGCACCGACACATCCGGATGCAGCCGCTCCAGCAGCAGGACACCCTCCGTCACGCAGGGCTCCAGAAGCTGTACGGCACCCCGCCCGCCCCAGTGCGCCAGCGCGGCCCGCTCGCTCTCCGGACGGGCCCGGCGCGGGGCGAGCTTCAGCACGGCGGGCGTCCCGTCGGGCCTGCGCACCAGCACGACCAGGCTGCTGCGCCCGCCGGGCACCTGCACCCGCTCCACGGTCAACTCGCGTAGCGCCACGACCTGCTGAGCCAGCCCGGGCAGCTTGTCCAGCCAGTCGTCACCTTCCGGTGCCGTCTCACCGAGCGCCCTGACCAGACGCTGCGGCGGTTCGAAAACCATGCGCGAGTCGTTCCCTTCGTGCTGTCCGCGTGCGTGCCGTACGCCTCACCCCGTCGGCGCCGCCGCTCCCGACGGGGCACCGGGCGCCCGCTCGGCGAGCCCAGGGAAGGCTACGCTTCCGCCGCGCCAGCGCACCGCCCGCACCGCCGCCTCCCGCAGCGCCTCGGCGGCCAAGGCCCGCCGATCGCCCCCGGAGGCGCGCACCAGGTCGGCGTACACCCCGGCCACCCGGTCCTCCAGCACGGCGGCCAGCCGGACGGCCGCGGCCGGGTCCGGCACCGGGAAGGGCAGCGCGTACCCGGCGGCCGCGGCGACCGGCCTGCCGCCCAGGTCCGTCACCTCGCGCACCAGCGCGTCCCGGCGCGCCCGGTGCGCGTCGTACGCCGTCCGTGCCTCGGCGCGCCGCTTCGGGTCGATCCGGCCGCCGACGACGCCGTACCCGTACACCGCCGCGTGCTCGGCCGCCAGGGCCGCCTGGAGCGCCCGCAGCTCCTGCTTCTGCGCCTCGCTCACCCGTCACCCTCCGTCAGCAGATACATGTGCGCCGCCCCGGCCGCCGCCACCGAGGCCAGCAGCCGCGCCAGCTCGCCCGGCATCTGGAGCAGCTCCCTGGTCCGCCGGTCGGCGAGGTCCCGCTCGGCGGCGGCGAGCGCGGTGAGCGCGTCCTTCTCGTTCCCCGGGGCGATGATCGAGGGGGAAACGGCAGGCGAACGGGAGCCGGAAGACGCAGGCGAGTCGGAAGGCGAAGGCGAGTCGGAAGGCGAAGGCGGGTCGGAAGACGCAGGCGCCGGGGACGCCTCGCCGGCCCCTCCGAACGCCGCCACGTGCCGGACCACCTCCGCGCGCAGCGGCCGCAGCCGCTCGGCCAGCCCCGGGTGGGCGGCGATCACGGCGTCGTACTGCTCGACCATCCACGCACTGTCCCGCGCCGCACGCGCGCGTGCCCGGTCCGCGAGAGAGGGACGGCCGCCGGTGCCGTCGGAGTCCCCGGCGCCGGCGGAACAGCCCGCCAGGACGACGGCCGTCGAGGTGACGGCGAGCAGGCTCCTTCTGCGCGGCCCCGAGCGGGCGCGCGGCGATGGGGGGAACGGCACGGCAGACGTCCTTGGGGCTCGTACGAAAAGAAGGCGACGGGAAGGGCTGCACGCCCGGTGATCACGGTACCCGGGCCCTTGCCCGGCACCACTCATCGGCACCGTCCGCGACCGGGTGGACGGCAACACACCCTGCGACCGGATACCCTTTGACCAGACACGCGACCATCCCACAACAGCACACGCGGCCGAGGAGTCACCCGGATGAGCACCACCCAGAGCGAGAGGCTGCGAGAACTGCTGGAACCGCTCGTCACCTCCCAGGGCCTGGATCTCGAAGAGATCGCAGTGGACTCGGTCGGACGCAAGCGTGTGCTGCGCGTCGTCGTCGACTCGGACACGGGCGCGGACCTGGACCAGATCGCCGATGTGAGCCGCACGCTCTCGGCGAAGCTCGACGAGACGGACGCGATGGGCGAGGGGGAGTACACCCTCGAGGTCGGCACCCCGGGCGCGGAGCGCCTCCTCACGGAGCACCGGCACTACGCACGCGCCACCGGCCGGCTGGTGAAGTTCCAGCTGAGCGAGGGCGCGGAGCTGGTCGCCAGGATCCTGAAGGTCGACGACGACGGAGTCGACCTCGAAGTGCCCGGAGTCAAGGGCCGCAAGGCCACGGCGCGCAGACTCGCCTTCGACGACATCAGCAGGGCGCGCGTCCAGGTCGAGTTCAGCCGCAAGGACAACGAGCAGCCCGCCGAGTAGGGCCGTCAAGAAGGAAGAGGAGGCGTAGCCGTGGACATCGACATGAGTGCCCTGCGGGGCTTGGTACGGGAGAAAGAGATCTCCTTCGACCTGCTGGTCGAGGCGATCGAGTCGGCCCTCCTCATCGCCTACCACCGCACCGAGGGAAGCCGCCGGCACGCGCGCGTGGAGCTCAACCGGGAGACCGGGCATGTGACCGTGTGGGCGAAGGAGGACCCCGAGGACCTGGAGGAGGGGCAGGAGCCCCGCGAGTTCGACGACACCCCGTCCGGCTTCGGCCGTATCGCCGCCACCACGGCCAAGCAGGTCATCCTGCAGCGCCTGCGCGACGCCGAGGACGACGCGACGCTCGGCGAGTACGCCGGCCGCGAGGGCGACATCGTCACCGGCGTGGTCCAGCAGGGCCGCGACCCGAAGAACGTGCTCGTCGACATCGGCAAGCTGGAGGCCATCCTGCCGGTGCAGGAGCAGGTCCCGGGCGAGACGTACCCGCACGGCATGCGGCTGCGTTCGTACGTCGTCCGCGTGGCCAAGGGCGTGCGCGGACCGTCCGTAACTCTGTCCCGTACGCACCCCAATCTGGTGAAGAAGCTCTTCGCCCTGGAGGTGCCGGAGATCGCCGACGGATCGGTGGAGATCGCCGCGATCGCCCGTGAGGCCGGTCACCGCACGAAAATCGCCGTCCGGTCCACCCGCTCCGGCCTGAACGCCAAGGGCGCCTGTATCGGCCCCATGGGCGGCCGGGTGCGCAATGTCATGGCCGAGCTGAACGGTGAGAAGATCGACATCGTCGACTGGTCGGACGACCCGGCCGAGATGGTGGCGAACGCGCTGTCACCCGCGCGGGTGTCGAAGGTGGAGATCGTGGACATGGCCACCCGCTCCGCGCGCGTGACCGTGCCGGACTACCAGCTGTCCCTGGCGATCGGCAAGGAGGGGCAGAATGCCCGGCTTGCTGCCCGTCTGACCGGTTGGCGCATCGACATCCGCCCGGACACGGAGCAGGCCGGGGAATAGATCCAGGCCGCAGTTCGCTGAGATCACGACAACGGCCGTTCGATTCCTGCCCCACAGGGGTGAGGAGCGTACGGGGAGGTAGACTTAACAGTGTCTGGCCGGACGCGTGCCCGAGCATGCCCTGAACGCACCTGTGTGGGGTGTCGGGAGCGAGCGGCCAAGACTGATCTGCTGCGGATCGTGGCGATCGAGGATGCATGCGTCCCTGATCCTCGCGGTACGCTGCCCGGCCGGGGTGCTTACGTACACCCCGCTCTGGTCTGTTTCGACCAGGCGGTACGCCGCCGGGCGTTCACGCGGGCACTGCGCGCCCCGGGAGCGCTCGACACAAAGGCGTTGCGCCGATACGTCGAGCAGACGACAGTTGCTGAGCAGGCAACACAGTAAGACGTGCCGTACGGAACCCCGTGCGGTTTAGGTACCTCGCGAGTCGAAAGCAGGTCGAGATTGCGATGAGCACTCGATGAGTACGCGATGAGTACGCCCATGAACTAGCGACGGTCCGGAGTTCACCCCCGGACCTCAAAGGAGCGAAGTGGCTAAGGTCCGGGTCTACGAACTCGCCAAGGAGTTCGGTGTCGAGAGCAAGGTCGTCATGGCCAAGCTCCAGGAGCTCGGTGAATTCGTCCGTTCGGCGTCTTCGACGATTGAAGCGCCCGTAGTACGCAAGCTGACTGACGCCTTCCAGGGCGGCAGTGGCAACGGCAAGTCCGCTGCCAAGCCCGCGGCCCCCAAGAAGGCCGCCCCCCGTCCCGCAGCGCCTTCGCCGGCCTCTCCGGCGCAGGCGGCACGTCCGGCTGCCCCGAAGCCGCCGGCCGCACCCAAGCCCCCGACGGCGCAGCAGCCCGCTGCCCCGTCGTCTCCCGCGCCGGCTCCCGGTCCGCGCCCGACGCCGGGCCCCAAGCCCGCGCCGCGCCCGGCCCCGGCCGCGCCCGAATTCACCGCGCCGCCCTCGGCTCCGGCTCCGGCCGCGTCGCCGAAGCCCGCCTCCCGTCCCGGTGCCCCCAAGCCCGGTGGCCGTCCGGCCCCCGGCCAGGGCCAGCAGGGGCAGCGCCCCGCTGGGCAGGGCGGGCAGCGCCCCGGCGCTCCCGCGCCGCGTCCGGGTTCCCGTCCGGCCGGTCCGCGCCCGGGCAACAACCCCTTCACCTCCGGTGGCTCCACCGGCATGGCGCGCCCGCAGGCGCCCCGTCCGCAGGGTCAGCGTCCCGGTGGCGGCCCCGCCGGCGCCGGTCCCCGTCCGCAGGCGCCCGGCGCCCAGGGCGGCGGTCCGCGTCCGCAGGCTCCGGGCGGCTCCCGCCCGACCCCGGGCTCGATGCCGCGTCCGCAGGGCGGCGGCCCGCGTCCCGGTGGCGGTCCCGCCGGTCCGCGTCCCAACCCCGGCATGATGCCGCAGCGTCCCGCTGCCGGCCCGCGTCCCGGCGGCGGCCCTGGTGGCCGTGGTCCGGGCGGTGCGGGTCGTCCCGCCGGCGCCGGTCGTCCCGGTGGCGGTGGCGGCTTCGCCGGCCGTCCCGGTGGTGGCGGCGGCGGTGGCGGTCGTCCCGGTGGTGGCGGCGGCTTCGCCGGCCGTCCCGGTGGCGGTGGCGGTGGCGGCTTCGGTGGCGGCGGTGGCCGTCCCGGCTTCGGCGGTCGTCCCGGCGGTCCGGGCGGTCGCGGTGGCACGCAGGGCGCCTTCGGTCGCCCCGGCGGTCCCGCGCGTCGTGGCCGCAAGTCGAAGCGGCAGCGCCGTCAGGAGTACGAGGCCATGCAGGCCCCGTCGGTCGGCGGCGTGATGCTGCCTCGCGGCAACGGCGAGACCATTCGCCTGTCGCGCGGTGCGTCGCTCACCGACTTCGCGGAGAAGATCAACGCCAACCCGGCGTCCCTCGTCGCGGTCATGATGAACCTGGGCGAGATGGTCACGGCCACGCAGTCCGTCTCGGACGAGACGCTGCAGCTCCTGGCCGACGAGATGAACTACACGGTTCAGATCGTCAGCCCGGAGGAGGAGGACCGCGAGCTCCTCGAGTCCTTCGACATCGAGTTCGGCGAGGACGAGGGCGACGAGGAGGACCTGGTGGTCCGCCCGCCGGTCGTCACCGTCATGGGTCACGTCGACCACGGTAAGACCCGCCTGCTGGACGCCATCCGCAAGACGAACGTCATCGCGGGCGAGGCCGGTGGCATCACCCAGCACATCGGTGCCTACCAGGTCACGACCGAGGTCAACGAGGAAGAGCGGAAGATCACCTTCATCGACACCCCGGGTCACGAGGCGTTCACCGCCATGCGTGCCCGTGGTGCGAAGTCGACGGACATCGCGATCCTCGTGGTCGCGGCCAACGACGGTGTGATGCCGCAGACGGTCGAGGCCCTGAACCACGCCAAGGCGGCCGACGTGCCGATCGTGGTCGCGGTCAACAAGATCGACGTCGAGGGCGCCGACCCGACCAAGGTGCGCGGTCAGCTGACCGAGTACGGCCTGGTGGCCGAGGAGTACGGCGGCGACACCATGTTCGTCGACATCTCCGCCAAGCAGGGTCTGCACATCGACGCGCTGCTGGAAGCGGTCATCCTGACCGCCGACGCCTCGCTCGACCTGCGGGCCAACCCGAGCCAGGACGCGCAGGGCATCGCGATCGAGTCCCGCCTGGACCGCGGCCGAGGCGCTGTCGCCACGGTTCTGGTCCAGCGAGGCACGCTCCGCGTCGGCGACACGATGGTCGTGGGCGACGCCTACGGCCGCGTCCGCGCCATGCTCGACGACAACGGCAACAACGTCGCCGAGGCGGGCCCGTCCACGCCGGTCCAGGTGCTGGGTCTGACCAACGTCCCGGGTGCCGGCGACAACTTCATCGTGGTCGACGAGGACCGTACGGCCCGTCAGATCGCGGAGAAGCGTGCCGCCCGCGAGCGCAACGCGGCCTTCGCCAAGCGCACGCGCCGCGTGTCGCTGGAGGACCTGGACAAGGTGCTGAAGGCCGGCGAGGTCCAGCAGCTGAACCTGATCATCAAGGGCGACGCTTCTGGTTCCGTCGAGGCCCTCGAGTCCTCCCTGCTCCAGCTCGACGTCGGCGAGGAGGTCGACATCCGCGTCCTGCACCGCGGCGTGGGTGCCGTCACCGAGTCGGACATCGACCTGGCGATGGGTTCGGACGCCATCGTGATCGGCTTCAACGTGCGCGCCGCAGGGCGTGCGCAGCAGATGGCCGAGCGCGAGGGCGTGGACGTCCGGTACTACTCGGTCATCTACCAGGCGATCGAGGAGATCGAGGCGGCCCTCAAGGGCATGCTCAAGCCGGAGTACGAGGAGGTCGAGCTCGGTACGGCGGAGATCCGCGAGGTCTTCAAGTCGTCCAAGCTGGGCAACATCGCGGGTGTCCTCATCCGCTCCGGCGAGGTCAAGAGGAACGCCAAGGCGCGCCTCATCCGCGACGGCAAGGTGGTCGCGGAGAACCTCACGATCGAGGGTCTGCGTCGCTTCAAGGACGACGTCACCGAGATCCGCGAAGGGTTCGAGGGCGGTATCAACCTCGGCAACTTCAACGACATCAAGGTCGACGACGTCATCGCGACGTACGAGCTGCGCGAGAAGCCGCGGGCGTAACACGGTGGTGCGCCGGCCGAGAGGAGTCGCCTCCTCTCGGCCGGCGCACCGTCGTGCCGGGGCAGCTGTCCCGGGTCCCGCGTCGACCCGCCTGGGACGTGCCGGCCGGTTCTGCGAGGCGTCTGCCGGCAGGGCCATCGGTTCGTGCGCTGTCCTCTGGAGGGGCTGACGGGTCCGGGGCGGAGCCCCGGAGCGGGACCTACCGCCGATTCGGGTGGGTGGGCGAGCACCCGCTGGGGAGCCCCAGGCGGCGGTTGCCTCCCGGCCGGCCGTGTCGGGTGGGGGCCGGGCAAAACCCGATCGAGCCACCGGGCAGGTTCGTTGTACCGTTCTTGATGTCCCTGCCCACCCAGATGGCAGGGCCATCGATCCCGTACCGGCGGGTCATCCGGTTTGACACATGTACGTGGGGACGCTGTCCTTCGACCTTCTCCTCGGTGACGTACGGTCGCTGAAGGAGAAGCGCTCCGTCGTCCGCCCGATCGTCGCCGAGCTCCAGCGCAAGTACGCGGTGAGCGCGGCCGAGGTGGACCACATCGACCTCCACCGGCGAGCCGGCATCGGCCTCGCCGCGGTCTCCGCCGACGCGGGGCACCTGACCGACGTACTCGACCGGTGCGAACGGCTGGTCGCCGGACGCCCCGAGGTGGAACTGCTGTCCGTCAGACGGCGCTTCCACGGCGACGACGACTGACCATCCAGGCCCCAGGCCAACGAACGCAGAAGAAGAAAGAACGGGAGACGGACCAGTGGCCGACAACGCGCGGGCTAAAAGGCTGGCGGACCTCATCCGAGAGGTGGTGGCCCAGAAGCTGCAGCGCGGGATCAAGGACCCGCGGCTCGGCTCGCACGTCACCATCACGGACACCCGGGTGACCGGCGATCTGCGGGAGGCGACCGTCTTCTACACCGTGTACGGCGACGACGAGGAGCGGCAGGCCGCGGCCGCCGGTCTGGAGAGCGCCAAGGGCATCCTGCGCTCGGAGGTCGGCCGCGCGGCGGGCGTGAAGTTCACGCCGACCCTGACCTTCGTCATGGACGCCCTCCCGGACACCGCCCGGACCATCGAGGACCTCCTCGACAAGGCCCGCCAGTCCGACGCGAAGGTGCGCGAGGCGTCCGCGGGCGCGAAGTACGCCGGTGACGCCGACCCGTACAAGAAGCCGGGCGAGGACGACGAGACGGACGACACCGCCGAATGACCCACAAGCACACCACGCCCGACGGCCTCGTCATCGTCGACAAGCCGTCGGGCTTCACTTCGCACGACGTCGTCGCGAAGATGCGCGGCATCGCGCGGACGCGGCGCGTCGGGCACGCCGGCACGCTGGACCCCATGGCGACAGGCGTCCTCGTCCTCGGCGTCGAGAAGGCGACCAAGCTCCTCGGCCACCTCGCGCTGACCGAGAAGGAGTACCTGGGCACCATCCGCCTCGGGCAGAACACGGTCACGGACGACGCGGAGGGGGAGATCACCTCCTCCACTGACGCCTCCCAGGTCACCCGTGACGCCATCGACGCCGGCATCGCCAAGCTGACCGGCGAGATCATGCAGGTGCCGTCGAAGGTCAGCGCCATCAAGATCGGCGGCGTGCGCTCCTACAAGCGGGCCCGGGACGGCGAGGAGTTCGACATCCCGGCCAGGCCCGTCACCGTGTCGTCGTTCGGCGTGTACGACGTCCGCGACGCCGTCGCCGAGGACGGCACGGCCGTGCTCGACCTGGTGGTGTCGGTGGTCTGCTCGTCCGGCACGTACATCCGGGCCCTGGCCCGCGACCTGGGCGCCGACCTCGGGGTCGGCGGACATCTCACCGCCCTGCGCCGCACCCGCGTCGGGCCGTACCGGATCGACGCCGCCCGGACCCTCGACCAGCTCCAGAAGGAGCTGACCGTGATGCCGATCGCCGAGGCGGCCGTGGCCGCGTTCCCCCGGTGGGACGTCGATGCCCGGCGGGCCCGTCTGCTGACCAACGGCGTACGGCTGGAGATGCCCGACGAGTACGCCGGTTCCGGTCCGGTCGCCGTCTTCGGTCCCGAGGGCCGCTTCCTCGCCCTGGTCGAGCACCACCGGGGCAAGGCCAAGAGCGTCGCCGTCTTCACCTGACGGCCTGCACCGCTCTGATGGTCGTGGCGGGCGGTGGACGTCCGCCCGTGGAGCGGCGGTTCACAGGGAACTGCGATGCCGCCGCTCCACGGTCCCCCCTCGGTTCCCCCACCCCTAGGGTGTATCCACCCGCCCCCGTTCGTTCACCCGTCCGTGCAGGCGCTCGGAGTGAACCGGGGGAGCGGAAGGGGGCGCGTTCGCGACGTCATCTGCCCCGCTGATCATCCCGCCCGTACCGTCGAGGACGAGGGCACGGATGTACGGCGGGGAGGTCCGGCAATGGTGTCGCGGAACCGGTCCCGGGAGACACACGAGAGCGCACCGGGATCCTGCGAGGCGCCCGACGGCGCGCCAGGGTCCCGGGAGGCGCCCGACGGCGTCCTCGTCCGCATCCACGACCTGGCCGGCCGTCCGCGCGGCACCGGCTTCGTCGCCGACCACCACGGCACGGTGATCACCAGCCACGAAGCCGTCGACGGCCTGTCCCGGCTCGTCCTGCACGCCGCCGGGGACCGCCAGTGCGTCGTGACCGCCGACGCCGTCACGCCGCTGCCGGGGCTGGATCTCGCCGTCGTCCGTACCGAAGGTCTCGGCGTCCCACCGCTCCCCGTCACCGTGCGGGACCGGATCGAGACGGGCACGTATGTGCGGATCGCCGCCGGGTGCTGGCGCGAGGCCCGCGTGCTGGGTACGACCGCCGTGACGTACCCGGCCACGGACCGCTCCCGCTCCCTCGACGACGTGCTGGAGCTGGCGATCGGCACGGCGGGCCGTGACGCGCTGCGGCTGGGCGGCGGCGCGGCCGGCGGTCCCGTGCTCGACGCCGCGACCGGCACCGTCATCGGTGTCCTCGGCACCGCGCTCAGGGCGAGCCACGGCGACGTCGGCTTCGCCGTACCGCTGCTTCCTCGGTTTCTCGGCCTCGCCCGGCCGGAGGGGGCCTCCCTCGCCGGGGGCGGAACGCTCGCCGAACTGCTCGCCGAGAACGCGGCGACGGTCCCCGCGTACGGCGCCGACCTCAACCTCGCCGGGGTGCTGGAGCTCACCGCCACCTCGGTGGGGCAGGACGGGCCGACAGAGCTCGCCGGAGTGGAACCGGTCGAACGGGCCGCGACGGCGGCGGAGTTCGCCGCGTTCACCCAGGGCCCGGCGGCCGTGCTCGGCCTCGTCGGGGCGCCCGGCAGCGGTCGTACGACGGAACTGGCGGTGCTCGCCGCCCGCCGCGGCCGCGGCGGGGAGCCCACGCTGTGGCTGCGCGGCGCCGAGCTGCGCGACGGCGACGGGTCGGTGGCGGACGCGGCGCGCCGGGCACTGGAGCGGGCCGCCCGTATCGTGGCCGCCTCGCGCGCACCGTTCCCGGCCGGCCTCGGCGACACCGGCCCCGAACGCCTCGCGCACCTCGCCCGCGCCGCCGGGCACCCCCTGCTGCTCCTCCTCGACGGACCGGAGGAGATGCCGCCGTTGCTTGCCCACCGGCTCGCCGAGTGGACCGACGGGACGGTGCGGTGGCTGCGGGAGACGGGGGCACGGCTGGTGGTGGCGTGCCGGGAGGAGCACTGGGAGAGCGCGGGGGCCGAGTTCCCGGCGGAGCTGTTGCACGGCGGGGACCGGGCAGCGGGCCCCGACGGCCTTCCCCCGTGCGTGTACCTCGGTGATCTCACGGCGGCTCAGGCACGGGAGGCCCACCTCCGGTACGGCCTCCCGCAGGGCGCCCTCGTCGACGCCGACGCCCGGCACCCGCTCACCCTCCGGCTGCTCGCGGACGTCCGCGCCGCCCTGGCCGACGCCCCCGGCGCCCCGGGCATCCGCGTCGACCGTAACGATGTCTTCTCGGCCTACCTGGACCTGATGTGCCTGCGCATCGCGGTCCGGCTCGCCGCCGAGAACGGGCTGCGCGGCACCGCCGTGCGCCGGCTGGCCGCGAAGGTCGCGGGGCAGGTCCACGAGGCCGCCCGGCGCAGCCTGGGCCCGGGGCAGGGGGAGCTGGACCGGGAGTCGTTCGAGGCGGTGTTCCCGTGGGGGCCCGCCCCGGCGCGGCTCGGCGGCGGCACCGGCTGGGCCTCCGCCGTCCTGACCGAGGGCCTGATCGTCCCCGCCGGGACCGGCTACCGCTTCGCCCACGAGGAACTCGCCGACTGGATCCACGGCATGCACCTCGACCTCGACGAGGCGCTGCTCGCCCTGGTCCACCGCCCCGCGCACGCGGACCACGCCGTGCCCGTACCGCACCACCGCATCGGCCCCGTCGTCGAGGCCCTGCTGCTCCTCGCCCGCCAGCACGGCACCGGCCACCTCGCCTCCCGTCTCGCCGACCTGGTGCAGGCCCTGGACGCCGACCCGCACTCCTGGTGGGCCGCCCGGCTGCTTGCCCGGACCCTGACGCGGGTGCCGGACGCGACGCCGTACCTGGGCGTGCTGGGGCTGCTCGCCGACCGGATCGTGGCCTGGCGGCGGCGGGAGGGGGCCGTGCCCGGGGAGTTCGGGCCCGCCTTCTGGACCGCCCTGCCCGTGGCGGCGGACGCGCGCTTCGCGCTGCTGCGCCGTTTGGTCCTGGCCGACGGTCCGCCGTGCGAGGCCGGCCCGCGTTACCTCGACGCCGTAGCACGCCTTCTCGCCGCCGACCCCACCGCCGTCCAACGGCATCTCGCCCGCTGGCTCGACGACGAGCGGCCGCTGCCCGCCACCCCGCACGCCACCGTCGCGGCGGCCGCGCAGGCGCTGCTGCACACGCACCGGCACCGCGCCCTGGATGACCTGACGGAGGTACTCGTCCACAGCGGACACCGGCGGGCCGGTCAATTGCTCGAGGTGCTGGCGGAGGAGGAGCCGTCCGCGGTGTGCCGGGCCGTCGGCCGGTGGGCGCACGACGAACGCCCCGCCCGCCGAGCGGCGGCCCCGGCGTACGGGCTGCGGGCCGCACCGCACGTCCGTGGCGAGGCCGACGGCGCCCTGCTGCGCCACGCCGCCCTCGCCCTGCTGGCCCGCCCCGCCGACCACGCCCTGCACGGCGGCGCGCTCGCCCTCCTGGTCCGCGACCCCCTCACCCGCGCCCGGTATCTCCCGCAGGCGCTGGAGCACTTCGCGGCGGGCGACCCGTATCTGGCGCCGAGCGTGGCGGCCGACGCGCTCGGCGGCCACCCGGAGCCGGCCCTCGACGCCTTCCGGGCACGGCTGGGCCGCCCGGACGCCGGGGAGGCCCTGCGGGCGCTCGCCGACGCCACCACGCCCGGCCTGGCCCCACGCGTCGCCGCGCTCGTGGGCGAGGCCGTGGCGCGGCGGCCGGAGCTCGCCGGGCAGGTGGCCGCGTACGTCGACCGGCGCCTCGACCAGGGGCCCGCCGCCCGGGCCGTGCTCCTGCCCCTGGTCACCGGGCTGCTGGACGGCGGACCGGAGCCGCTGCGGGCCGCGCTCGCCGGCGTACTCGGCGACCCCGGCGCCCCGGACGCCGGCCCGCTGCGCCGCGAACTGCGCGACCTCCTGCTGGCCCGTGAGCAGGACCCCGCCGTCCTGGACGCCCTCCTGCGCGCCGCCGCGCGGACCGGCGGCGACGAGCTCCGCGCCCTCGTCCACCGCCTCGGCCGCCTGCTCGTCCGCACCCCGGAGGGTGCCGCCCGCTTCGACCGCGCCCTGGTCGACCTGGGCCGCCACGTCCCCGGCTTCGCCTCCCGCGTGACCGGCTGGCTGGCCGAGGCCCCGCAGGAGTGGGCGGTGCTGGTGGGACCCAGCGCCTGCCGGACGCTCGAGAACCTGGCGGGGGTCCGGGTCCTCGCGTGAACCACCCCCGTACCGGGCTGTCTGTGTCCCCGGCACCCTGGCCCGCCGTGCGTGCACCCCGTCACAGCGCCCATGCCGATGCGGGGCGGGGGCACCCGGCATGGCACCCTTAGACCTGCGTAGGGGCAACCACGTACCCGGGTTCGACGAGGTTTCGACAAGGAGCAGGCACAGTGCAGCGCTGGCGTGGCTTGGAGGACATCCCCCAGGACTGGGGGCGCAGCGTCGTCACCATCGGCTCCTACGACGGAGTGCACCGCGGACACCAGCTGATCATCCGGCATGCCGTGGACCGCGCCCGTGAACTGGGCGTGCCCGCCGTGGTCGTCACCTTCGACCCGCACCCCAGCGAGGTCGTCCGCCCCGGCAGCCACCCGCCGCTGCTCGCCCCGCACCACCGCCGCGCCGAACTCATGGCGGAACTGGGCGTGGACGCCGTGCTCATCCTGCCCTTCACGACCGAGTTCTCGAAGCTGTCCCCGGCCGACTTCGTCGTCAAGGTCCTGGTCGACAAGCTGCACGCCAAGGCCGTCGTCGAGGGCCCCAACTTCCGCTTCGGGCACAAGGCGGCCGGGAACGTGGAGTTCCTCGCCGAACAGGGCAAGATCTACGACTTCGAGGTCGAGGTCGTCGACCTGTATGTGACCGGCGCGGCGGGCGGCGGGCAGCCGTTCTCCTCGACGCTGACCCGGCGCCTGGTCGCCGAGGGGGACGTCGAGGGCGCCGCCGAGATCCTGGGCCGGCCGCACCGGGTGGAGGGCATCGTCGTGCGCGGCGCCCAGCGCGGCCGCGAGCTCGGCTTCCCGACCGCCAACGTCGAGACGCTGCCGCACACCGCGATCCCGGCCGACGGCGTCTACGCCGGCTGGCTGCACGCCCAGGGTGAGGCGATGCCGGCCGCGATCTCCGTCGGCACCAACCCGCAGTTCGACGGCACCGAGCGCACGGTGGAGGCGTACGCCATCGACCGGGTCGGGCTGGACCTGTACGGGCTGCATGTCGCCGTGGACTTCCTGGCCTTCGTCCGCGGGCAGGCGAAGTTCGACACCGTCGAGGCGCTGCTGGAGCAGATGGCCGAGGACGTCAAGCGGTGCCGGGAGCTGGTGGCCCAGGCCGAGGCCGAGGCCGAGCGGGGCTGAAGCCGCCTTCCGGCAGCTCTGAGAGGGCCTGGGCGGTCCCCTTGGCGCGTGCCCAGTGGCATGCCACCTGGGCCGCCCCGCTCCCGTCGAGGACCTCCAGGTCCCGGTCGCGGCACGCTCCGGCGACGCCCGCCCGGTCCGCCTCGCCGCTCGCCAGGATCTGGCAGCGGGCGCGGAAACGGCAGCCGGCCGGGATGCGGGACGGGTCCGGGGGCTCGCCGGTGAGGACGACCGGGTCGCCCGGAGCCTCCGGCAGGACGGACAACAGGGCCTGCGTGTACGGGTGCCTGGGCGCCGTGAGGACCTGCTCCACGGCGCCCGTCTCCACGATCCGGCCCAGATACATCACGGCGACCCGGTCGGCGATGTTCCAGGCCAGCCCCAGGTCGTGCGTGACCACCAGCGCGGACAGGCCGAGTTCGTCGCGCAGCCGCAGCAGCAGGGCCAGGATCTCGCCACGCACCGAGGCGTCGAGGGAGGCCACCGGCTCGTCGGCGACGAGCAGTTCCGGCTCCAGGACGAGCGCGCCGGCGATGACGACGCGCTGGCGCTGCCCGCCCGACAGTTCGTGCGGGTAGCGCAGGAAGAAGCGCTCCGGGGGGCGAAGCCCGGCCCGGGACAGGGCCTCGGCGACCGCCGCCCGCTCGTCGCCGCCGTACCCGTGGATGCGTGGCCCCTCGGCCACCGCGTCGTACACGGTGTGCCGCGGGTTGAGCGAGCCGCTCGGGTCCTGCAGCACCAGCTGGACGCGCCGGCGGTACGCCTTCAGGGCCCGGCCGGAGTACTCCAGCGGCCGTCCGTCGAAGGTGACACGGCCCTCGGTCGGCGCGACCAGGCCCAGCAGACAGCGGGCCAGCGTCGTCTTGCCGCAGCCCGACTCGCCGACCAGCGCGACGATCTCGCCGGGCCGGATGTCGAGGTCGACGCCGTCCACAGCGCGGGCGCGGGGCGCGCCGTGCTGGCCGGGGAAGGTGACGTGCAGGCCCCGGGCGCTGAGCAGAGGCGCCACGGTGACCTCGGGGGACGTCGTCATGGGGTGCTGCGCCTCGCTTCCTCCAGGGGCTCCGCCGCGGTGTCCGGTACATGGACGCAGGCCGCCCGCCGCTCAGGGCCCGCCTCACGCAGCGGCTGGTCCCGCGTCGCGCAGGACTCCAGCGCCACCGGGCACCGCGGATGGAACGTGCAGCCGGACGGCAGCGCCGCCGGGTCGGGCGGGTCGCCCGGCAGGCCGCGCGGCGCGAACCGCGAGGCCGGGTCGCCGATCCGCGGGAACGCGGCCGACAGGGCCCGGGCGTACGGGTGCCGGGCGTCCTCGTAGACCTGCCGGGCCGGGCCCTCCTCGACCACGCGGCCCGCGTACATCACCGCGAGCCGGTCGCAGGTGTCGGCGAGGACCGCCAAGTCGTGACTGATCATGATCAGGCCCAGGTCCTGCTCGGTGACCAGCTGCTCGATCAGCCGCAGGATCTGGGCCTGGATCATCACGTCCAGGGCGGTGGTCGGCTCGTCGGCGATGATCAGCCGCGGATCGCAGGCCAAAGCCATGGCGATCATGACGCGTTGCCGCTGCCCGCCGGACAGTTCGTGCGGGTAGGCGTCCGCGCGGGCCGCCGGGAGGCCGACGTGCTCCAGCAACTCGCCGGTCCGCCTCTTCGCCCCGGCCGCGGTCGCCTTCCGGTGCAGCAGGATCGGCTCGGCGATCTGGTCGCCGACGCGGTGCACGGGGCTGAGGGAGTGCATCGCGCCCTGGAAGACGATGGAGGCCCCGGCCCAGCGGACCGCCCGGACCCGGCCCCACTTCATCGTCAGGACGTCCTCGCCGTCGAGCAGGATCTCGCCGGTGATCCGGGTCCCGGCCGGCAGCAGCCGCAGCAGCGCCAGCGCCAGCGTGGACTTGCCGCAGCCGGACTCCCCGGCGATCCCGAGTTTCCGGCCCGCCTCCAGACGCACGTCCACCCCGCGCACGGCGGCCGCGCCACCGGCGTACGTCACCGTCAGATCCCTGACGTCGAGCAGGCTCACCGCGCCACCCCCAGCCTGGGGTTGAGGACGGACTCCACGGCCCGCCCGCACAGCGTGAACGCCAGCGCCACCCCCGCGATCGCGATGCCCGGCGGCACCAGATACCACCAGTCCCCGGCACTGACCGCCCCCGCCTCCCGGGCGTCCTGCAACAGCCCGCCCCACGACACGACCGTCGGGTCGCCGAGGCCGAGGAAGGCGAGGGTCGCCTCGGCCAGGATCGCCGAGGAGATGATCAGCGTCGTCTGGGCCAGCACCAGCGGCATGACATTGGGCAGCACGTGCCGGGACATGATGTGCCAGTGGCCGCCGCCGAGCGCCCTGGCGCGTTCGATGTACGGCCGGGTCTCCACCGCCAGCGTCTGCGCGCGCACCAGCCGGGCCGTCGTCGGCCACGTCGTCACACCGATCGCCACGACGATCGTGGTCAGCGAGCGGGACATCACGGTGGCCAGGGCGATCGCCAGGACCAGCGTCGGCATCACCAGGAACCAGTCGGTGATCCGCATCATCACCGTCGCGTACCAACCGCGGAAGTGCCCGGCTGTGACACCGATCAGCGTGCCGATCGCCACCGACAGCACGGCGGCCAGCAGCCCCACCAGCAGCGAGACCCGCGCGCCCCACACCACCAGACCGAGCAGGTTCCGCCCGAACTGATCGGTACCGAAGGGGAATCGGGCACTCGGGCTCTCCATCGGACGGCCCGGAGCGTCGGTCACACTGCTCACGTCCGAGCCGACGAGCAGCGGCGCGGCGATCGCCAGCAGCCCGAACAGCACGAGCGCGGCCAGGCCGAACAGCCCCGTCCGGTGGGTGCGGTACTGCCGCCAGAAGCGCGCGGCAGAGGCCCGGCGCCGCTGCCAGGCCAGGGCGCGTGGACTCACGGGAACGATCTCGGCGGTCATCGGCCCACCCTGGGGTCGAGCAGCGGATAGATCAGGTCGGCGAGCGTGTTCATCACGATCACCGCGGCGGCGAACACGAAGAACAGCCCCTGCACCAGCGGCAGGTCGGGCACGCTCAGCGCCTGGTAGAACAGCCCGCCGAGCCCCGGCCAGGAGAACACGGTCTCCACCAGGATCACGCCCGCCACCGTCCGGCCGAGGTTGATGAAGATCAGCGTCACGGTCGGCAGCAGCGCGTTGGGCACGGCGTGCCGGCGCCGTACGAGGTCGTCGCGCAGGCCCTTCGCCCGCGCGGTCGTCAGATAGTCGCTGCCCATCTCGTCGAGCAGCGCCGACCGCGTGACCAGCAGCGTCTGCCCGTACTCCACGGCCACCAGCGTCACCACCGGCAGCATCAGATGGTGCGCCACGTCCACGACGTACGCGAAGCCCTCCTTGCCGCCCGACTCCATGCCGCCCGTGGGAAACAGCCCGGGAACCGGCCCGATGCCCACCGACAGCGTGATGATCAGCAGCAGCCCCAGCCAGAAGGACGGAACGGAGTACAGCGTCAGCGCGAGGCCGGTGTTGAGCCGGTCGCCGAGCCGGCCGTGCCGCCACGCCGAGCGCGTGCCGAGGAAGATGCCGAGGACGGTGTACAGGACGAAGGCGGTACCGGTGAGCAGCAGCGTGTTCGGCAGCGCCTCGGTGATCTTGTCGACGACGGGCGCACGGAACTGGTACGACGTGCCGAAGTCACCGGTGAGCGCCTTGCCGCAGTAGTCGGTGAACTGCCGCCACAACGGCAGGTCGAGCCCGAACTCCCTGCGGTACGCGGCCAGTTGCTCCTCCGACACCTGGCGTCCGCCGGTCATGGTCTTCACCGGGTCGCCGGGGATCAGCCGGAAGAGGAAGAAGCTGGTGACGAGGACGGCCAGCAAAGACACGGCCGCCCCGGCCACTTTGCACGCCACGTACCGCGGATAGGCCGTGCTGCGGCGCGCCCGGGTCCCGGCCGTCTCCGCCTTCTCGACCAGCGCGGGTGTCGCGTCAGCGGTCATGTGGATCCGATCGCCTACTCACGGTCCTCGGCGGTGGCCCGCCGGCGCATCGCCACGAACGCCCCGAGCCCCGCGAGGACGACGACCGCCGCGACGATGCCGACGACGACTCCCGTCGACGACGAACCGCCGGAGGAGTCACCGGAGTCGGCCGGCACCGCCGACCACCAGCTCCAGTAGCCGTCCTGGCCGTAGATGTTGCCCGCCTTCGCCGGCATGGTGGTGATCGACTCGATCTGGTCCGTGCGGTAGGCCTCGACCGCGTTCGGATACGCCATGACGTTCATGTACCCGAGGTCGTACAGCCGCGACTCCAGCCGCTTGACGATCTCGGCCCGTTTCGCGGGGTCGTACTCGGCGAGCTGCTGCGCGTAGAGCTCGTCGTACCGCTTGTCGCAGATGAAGTTGTCGGTGGCGCCCGTGTCCTTCGGGGTCGCCGGGAGCGCCGCGCAGGTGTGGATGGACAGCACGAAGTCGGGGTCGGGGTTGACGGACCAGCCGTCGAAGGCGAGGTCGTACTTCCCGGCGAGCCACGGATCGGTCACGTTGTCCAGGCAGTTGAGGGTGACCCCGATGCCGAGCTCGCCCCACCACTCCTGGAGGTACTTGCCGACCGCCTTGTCGTTCGGGTCGGTGGCGTGGCACAGCACGCGGTAGGTGATCGGCTTGCCGTCCTTGCCGACCCGCCTGCCGTCGCCGTTCTTCCTGTAGCCCGCCTGATCGAGGAGCCGGGCCGCCTGCGCCGGGTCGTACGCCAGTTCCTGGCTCGGGGAGGGCTTCCAGAAGTACTGCGAGAAGCGCGGCGGGATGTAGCCCTGGCCCTCGACCGCGTGGCCCTGGAACACCTTGTCGACGATGGCCTTGCGGTCGACCGCCATGAACAGGGCGTGCCGCACCCGCTGGTCCAGCAGGGAGGGGTGCCCGTCGCCGAACTTCTGGCCGTTCTTCGCCCGGGCGCCCGGGTTGGTGGCCAGGGCGTAGAAGCGCCGGCCGGGGGCGTCGTTGACGTGGATGTTCTTCTCGCCCTTCAGCGAGGCGGCCTGAGCGGGTGTCAGGGTCGGCGACCCGGCGACGAAGGAGACCTCGCCCTTGCGCAGGGCCGACACCGCCGCGTCCTGGTCCTTGTAGTAGCGGAAGACCAGCTCGTCGAACTTCGGGGCGCCGCGCCAGAAGTCCTTGTTGGCCTTGAGGCGTACGTAGCTGTCGGGCTTGTATCCGGTGAGGATGAACGGCCCGTTGCCGACGACGGGGAAGCTCTTGTCGTTGTTGAACTTCGAGAAGTCGGTGACCTTCTCCCACACGTGCTTGGGCACGATCGGCACGTCCAGGGCGGTCATCGTGGCCTGGGGCTTCTTCAGCTCGATGACCAGCTTGGTGGGGCTGGGGGCCGTCACCTTCCGGAAGTTGGCGACGAAGCTGCCGTTGGCGGTGGCAGCGCCGTCGTCGGTCATCATCGTGTTGAACGTCCAGGCCGCGTCCTCGGCGCTGACCTGCTTCCCGTCCGACCACGTGGAGTCCGAGCGGATCGTGTACGTCCAGGTCAACTTGTCCGGCGACGACTGCCACCGGGTGGCCAGACCCGGGACGACGTGGTTGTCCTTGGGGTCGTAGTTGGTCAGGTACTCGTACGTGAGCCGGTGAATGCTCGTACTGAGCAGCCGGACCGCGAGGAACGGGCTGAGCGAGTCGACGCTCTGCGCCACCGCGACGGTCAGCACCTTCTTGCCGTCGTCGGCCGCCCGGGCCTGCGGCGGCGCCGGGTTGAGCGGAGTCGCGAGGGAGGCGGTGAGGGAGAGCGCGGCCGCGCCGGCCGCTGCGGCGAGCCGCACGCCGCGCGCAGGGTTACGGGTCTGATCGGGTGTGTCCATGGCTCGGTGACCTCGCGTCATCGCTCGCACGGGAAGGACGGTTGATCAGGTGTCAGATGGATGATGAGTGTGTCTATCAGCGGCCGTCTGCACGCGTCAACGGCGCGTGAACCCCTTGTGGCCTGCGGAAATAACGAATTGACGAGGGTTTTTCGACCATTGGTCGAGACCACTGACGCCCTCCTGGCCAGGGCCTGACGACGGGTTTCGCCGTTCGGAGCCTCCCCGGACACGAAAAGCCCGCGCCGAGGGGATCGGCGCGGGCCGGGAAGGGGATCGGCCCCTCGAAAGGGGCCGATCGGGTGACAGGGGGACGGCTTCAGGCCTGAGCGGGCGGCTGAGGCGGCGGGGTCTGGCCGCCCGGCTGCGGGTAGCCGTAGCCCGGCTGCGGGGGGCCTGCCGGGGGCTGGCCGGGCTGGGGGTACGGCTGCTGCCCCGGTTGTCCCGGCTGCGGGTACGGCTGTCCCGGCTGGGCGTAGGGCTGGCCGGGGGCGTACGGCTGACCGGGCTGCGGCTGCGGCTGCGGCTGCTGCGGATACGGGCCCGGCTGGCCCGGGACCTGATGGCCGGGCATCGGCTGCTGGCCCGGGAGGGGCTGGCCCGGCAGCGGCGGGGCGGCCACCGGCGGCGGGTTGCCGTCGGAGGTCCACAGGCCGTGCATCTGCTGGTGACGGACGAAGTCCTCGGCGACCATCGCCGCGAGGTTGAAGTACGCCTCCCGCACCTTCGGCCGCATCATGTCGAGGTCGACCTCGGCACCGGCGGCCAGATGCTCGTCGAACGGCACCACGATCACCCCGCGGCAGCGGGTCTCGAAGTGCGCCACGATGTCCTCGACCTTGATCATCTTCCCGGTCTCGCGGACCCCCGAGATGACGGTGATGGAGCGCGAGACGAGGTCGGCGTACCCGTGCGCGGACAGCCAGTCGAGCGTCGTACTGGCGCTGGACGCACCGTCCACGGACGGGGTGGAGATGATGATGAGCTGGTCGGCGAGGTCCAGCACACCGCGCATGGCGCTGTAGAGCAGACCGGTACCCGAGTCGGTCAGGATGATCGGGTACTGCTTGCCGAGCACGTCGATCGCGCGCCGGTAGTCCTCGTCGTTGAAGGTCGTGGACACGGCCGGGTCGACGTCGTTGGCGATGATCTCGAGCCCGGACGGCGCCTGGGACGTGAACCGCCGGATGTCCATGTACGAGTTGAGGTACGGGATCGCCTGGACGAGGTCACGGATGGTGGCCCCGGTCTCGCGGCGCACGCGGCGGCCCAGCGTACCGGCGTCCGGGTTGGCGTCGATCGCGAGGATCTTGTCCTGCCGCTCACTGGCCAGCGTGGAACCGAGAGCGGTGGTCGTGGTCGTCTTGCCGACCCCGCCCTTGAGGCTGATCACGGCGATCCGGTAGCAGGACAGCACCGGCGTACGGATCAGCTCCAGCTTCCGCTGCCGCGCGGCCTCCTCCTTCTTGCCGCCCAGCTTGAACCGGCCACCACCGGCCGCCGGACGGCTGCTCTTCGCCTTCTGCTTCTTGCTGTTGAGCAGCCGGTCGGACGACAGCTCCACGGCCGCGGTGTAACCGAGCGGCGCGGCACCGGGGTTGGTCGGCTGCCGCTGGTCGTGCTGCATGGGCTGCGGCCAGGCGGCACCGGCGCGGGGGTCGACCGGGGGGTGCGGTTGGCCGGGCTGCGGGGCCTGTCCGGGCTGTCCCGGCTGCGGGGCTTGGCCGGGCTGGGGGTAGCCGTAGCCGGGCTGCGGGGGCTGGTTCGGGGGCTGCGGCTGTCCGGGCTGCGGCTGCTGGGGGGCGTGCGGGGATGCCTGTGGTGGTCCGGCCTGCGGCTGCTGGGGAGCCTGGCCAGGATGGGTGGGCTGGGCCAATCCCTGCGGTGCGCCCTGCGGAGCGGCCGACGGGGCCTGGCCGTCGTGCTGCGGCTGCCCTGGCTGCGGGACGTCGTGCTGCGGCTGCCCTGGCTGCGGGACGCCGTACTGCGGCTGGCTCTGCGGCTGTGCCTGTGCCTGTGCCTCTGCCTGCTGTGCCGGCGGCTGCGGGAAACCGTAACCGCCTTGGGCGTTGGGTGCGGGCGGAGTCGGTGCGCCGGGCTGCGGGAAGCCGTAGCCGCCCTGGGCGTGGGGTGCGGCAGGGGTCTGGGCTCCCGCCTGCGGGAAGCCGTAGCCGCCCTGCGGGTTCGGCATGGGCGCAGGCGTGCCGTCCGGCTGCTGGGCCGGGGGCTGCTGCGCCGCCGGGGCCGGAGCGCCGGGGTGGGGGAAGCCGTAGCCGGGCTGCGGTGCGGGCTGGGCCGGCGCCTGGTTCGGCGGCGTCGGTACGGCCGCCGGGTTCCACGCGGCGGGCGCGGACTGCGGCGCCTGGGGCTGGAACGGCTGCTGCTGGGGCGGTACCGACGGCTGGGCAGGTGCCGTCGGGTGGCCCTGCGCGGCCGCCGGCTGCGGCTGAGCCGGAGCGTTCGGGTCCGTCGGCTGCGCGGAGGGCTGGGGCTGCTGCTGCGGCTGGGCGGGCCACTGGCCCGCGGGCGCCGGCGCGGCCGGCTGGTACGTCGGCGGCAACGGCGGCAGGCCACCCTGCGGCGCCGGGGGAGTCCAGGCGGGCGGCGGGGCGTCCGACGGGCCGTTCGGGACGGCGTCCTGGGGTGCGCTGTCGTGAGGCGCGGCGTCGGCGGTCGCGGCGTCCGAGGGAGCCGCGTCGGCGGGCTCCGCGTCAGCGGGCTCGGGCGTAGCGGGCGCCACGTCCGCGGGCACCGCGTCCTGCGGCTCGGCGCCCTCCTGGGCGTCTGCCTCGGCCTCGGCATCCTGAGTAACGGCGTCCTGAGTAATGGCGTTCTGAGGCGCGGCGTCCTGAGGCGCGGCGTCCTCGGGCTCCGCCGGTGCGGCGTCCTCCGGCCCGGTCACCGCGAGCTCCGCGTCCGCGGGCTCGGCGTCCTGGGAGGCATCGGCGTCGCTGACGCCGGAGGCATCGTCCGCGCCGGGGGCGGCGCCATCGCCCTCCGCCTCAGCGGAGCCGGACACGGCGCTCACGTCGGAGTCGCCGACCCCATCAGCCGTATCAACACCAGCGGTATCAGCAGTATCGGCAGCATCGCCGGCGGCATCGGCTACCGCACCCTCGGCGTCACCGCCGACGCCCTGGGGCTCACGGGCACCACCTGCCGTGACCCCTGCGTCCTGCCCGGCCTCGCCGACAGCGGACCGGGCGTCCTTGTCGTCCTTGTCGTCGTCGTTGTTTTCGTCGTCGTCCTTGCCGTCCACGGACTCCAGCCGCGCCTCGACCGCGGCGGCACGCTCCGCGATCTCCCGCTTCAGGGCGGCGGAGGAGAAGCGCATGGTGGCGCCGCTCTCCAGATCCCCGTTACCGGACTCGGCCTCCTCGGAAGCAGTCGGAGCCGGCTGCGTCCACTGCGCCTGGAACCCGCCGACCGGGATGTTCGGCACGGCCGTGGGAGAGGCCGGATCCGCCGCAGGCGCCTCGGTCCGCTCCTCCGACTGCGGCTGCTGCGGCTCGAACCCGCTCCCCACCGGAAGCTTGGGCACGGCGACCGGGCTCCCCACGGGCGGCGCGGGCGGCGTGAAAGGCGCAACCGGCCCGGGCGCTGGCGCGGGCGGCGTGAAGGGGGCGCCAGGAGCGGGCGCGGGCGGCGTGAACGGAGCGTCAGGAGCGGGCGCGGGCGGCGTGAACGGAGCGTCAGGAGCGGGCGCGGGCGCCGACGGCGTGAACGGTGCCCCGGGCGCCGGAGCCGGAATGGCGCTCGGCCCCCCGGCGCCGGTCGCGTGCGGCGGCGGAGTCAGCCCCGGCAGCGGGGGCATGGGCGCACCCGAAGAAGACGGGGAAGAGGCACGCGAAGCGGAGGAGGGGGAGGAAGAGGAGGGGGAGCAAGACGAAGAGGAACCGCCCGAGGCCGCCCCCCCATCCGAGGCACCCCCAGAGCTCCCGGACGCACCAGAACCCCCCGCCCCGGCCCCCGAACTCCCCGACGCGTTCTGCGTGTACCACGCAGGCGGCGCGTAGTCGATGGTGAACTCGCCCGTCGTCTCTACTGCGGACTCCGCGTCGGGCTGGTCATCGCCGGGTGTCGCCCAGCCCCCGCGGTTCCCGTCCCGCTCGCTGCTCACAGTTCCTCCTGGTGTGGTCGAGCACCCTCATGCCGTGCTGGGGCGACCCTTGCTTGTCGTCCGAAGTGCTTCGAATAAGTCCGAAGGCGTTCGAGGTCGTCCGATCCACCGGCTTCCCCCGCTCTCCCCCTGAGGCGCCGACGCCCGGTCCACGGGTCTGACGTCGCGCCCAGTCCCAGCCTAATCACCACAAGCCCTGCCCCGGCAGCCCCGTCCACCTCTCGGCACCAGCCGTTCACGCCGCCCGCAGCGGCAAGGGATGTGAACATTCAGAACTCAATAGCGCGAAATGGTCACCAGGGGAACGCTTCGATCGTCGCACGCCGTCGAACTCGGCCCGACCGTCCCGTGAGGGGTCAAGGGCCCGACCCGCTAGTCCATCCGACGCGGGGTACCCATCACGCCCGATCTCTGCGTCCGTCGGCTGCGTAACTTCTGGGTTTTGCCCCACGGCGAAGAGGAACCGCCCAGCCGTTCCGCTACACGGCTCGGGTGGCGGCCACGCTCGCCGCCGGCCTGGCCTGCCTCGTCTTCCTCGGTCTCGGGCTCGCCCTGAACCCGTCGGCGGAGTACCGGCGCGACGTGTACGCGGCTGCCCGGTCGATGACCGGCAACGGATCGCCGTAACCTCCGGCCGCGCGCTGACGGGTTGACGGGTTGACGGGCGGCACGTATACGTGCCGCCCGTCAACGCCTCACTCCGATGCCATCCCACCGTTGTGCGGCGCCGGCTCCAGATCGAACTCCCCATCCCGCGCGCCCAGCACGAACGCCCGCCACTCGGCCTCCGTATAGCGCAGCACGGTGTCCGGATCGAGGGAGGACCGCATGGCCACGGCGCCGCCGGGAAGGTAGGCGATCTCGACCCGCTCCTCGTGCTCCTCCGTACCGGGCGCGCAGTGCCATTCCACGCCCGAGATGTCGAGTGCGTACAGCTCGTCCCTCTCGCGCTCCTTGCGTGCCTTGAGTTCCCTGTCCTCGGCTTCGGCCATCGTGGCTCGGCCCCTTCTGTCTGTTCCAACGAGCTGTGCAGCTACCCTACTTGCCGCCGTTCTCGCTGGTCAGAGGTTTGCTCATACGCATCACCCGGACGACATCCGGGAGATGGCCGAGACCCGCTCGAAGTCCCCGGAGGAGAACGGAACGGTCTACTGCACCGAGACGATCCGCACCGTAGGCCAGAAGGTTCCGGCGATGGGCACGTGGCCGACAGACACGATCCTCGCCGAGGGATTCGGCAACCGTGTCGCAGGCCTCCGGATCGGCGCCTTCGGAGAGCAGGTCTCCATGGATACGGGCGTCACCGACGTTCCGGGCGCAGCGGATCGCCCCGCGCACCGGGAAGACGCAGTGGACTGCAAAGTGGCCCCGAGCATCGAGGGCGTCCTCCTCGTCTCCGCGTCGCCGCTGTCATCGCCGTCGCCGCCGACGGATATCGATCACCGACCTGACCTCTCTGCAGAGGGCGGCAAGGCCCGGGCGACGATCAGACTGGTATGCCGACCACCAGCTCTTCGCCTGTGACAGGGTCTTCAGCGCCGTGGTCGAGGGCTGCGACAGGATGGTCGTGGGAATGGGCCGGCTGTACATGACGACGGCGAACGACGTCGTGGCGTACGACCTCGCCGCCGAGGGCGAGGCGGGGAATGGGACGTGGTCGCGGTCGGCACCGACGAGCGTCGGCCGAGGCCCGCACCAGCCCCCGGACCATCGCATCCGGCGGGGCTGGTACCCTGAGTGACGGCCGTTTGTGTACGCACCCCCGGAGCCCACCGCTCTGGAGGCCGCGCCCAGCGGATCCCCGCCTTCCGAGTCACGGAAGATCCCCCGAGAAGAAGACCGGGGGCACTCGGTGGCCACTCACAGACTATGAGGAGTACGCGTGTCGCTCGACGCCGCTACGAAGAAGCAGATCATCTCCGAGTTCGGTACCAAGGAGGGTGACACCGGCTCCCCCGAGGTCCAGGTCGCTCTGCTGTCCCGTCGGATCTCCGACCTGACCGAGCACCTCAAGACCCACAAGCACGACCACCACTCCCGCCGTGGTCTGCTGATCCTGGTCGGTCAGCGCCGCCGCCTGCTGCAGTACCTCGCCAAGAAGGACATCCAGCGCTTCCGTACGCTGGTCGACCGCCTCGGCATCCGCCGCGGCGCGGCGGGCGCCAAGTAAGACGCCGTGAAGGGAGCGGTTCCCTGGGGAAAGGGGGCCGCTCCCTTTGCTGTACGTGCGGAGTGTCACTGCCCCTTTGTAGTGTGGTAGCACAACGCAATAGGTACGACTCAGCGTGATGACCCGGTCCGGTACCGGGTACGTCGTCACAACGAACGTCAACACGACCGTCCCCAGGACGGCCGTCACCCGACGACCGTCATCCTGACGACCGTCACGACGACAAAAAGTAACGAGGAGAAGCGCACCTCGCCGCCGCCGGTCCTCGGTAGTGGCCCCCGGGCAACGAGCCCCGGGTGCTTCGATCGAAGACCGGCCCGCACCAGACGGAGCGCTTCTCCGCCACCGTCCCCCTGCCACACGGGCAAGGAGGGACGAAGACGAGGAGAAAACGCTAGTGGAGAACGAGACCCACTACGCCGAGGCCGTCATCGACAACGGCGCCTTCGGCACCCGCACCATCCGTTTCGAGACGGGCCGACTGGCCAAGCAGGCCGCCGGCTCCGCCGTGGCGTACCTGGACGACGACACCATGGTGCTGTCGGCCACCACCGCCTCCAAGCAGCCCAAGGAACAGCTCGACTTCTTCCCGCTGACGGTCGACGTCGAGGAGCGGATGTACGCCGCCGGCAAGATCCCCGGCAGCTTCTTCCGCCGTGAGGGCCGGCCCTCCGAGGACGCGATCCTCACCTGCCGCCTCATCGACCGCCCGCTGCGCCCGTCCTTCAAGAAGGGCCTGCGCAACGAGATCCAGGTCGTCGCCACGATCATGGCGCTCAACCCCGACCACCTGTACGACGTCGTCGCGATCAACGCGGCCTCCGCGTCCACGCAGCTGGCCGGCCTGCCCTTCTCCGGCCCGATCGGCGGCGTCCGCGTCGCGCTGATCCGCGGCCAGTGGGTGGCCTTCCCGACGCACACCGAGCTCGAGGACGCCGTCTTCGACATGGTCGTCGCGGGCCGTGTCCTGGAGGACGGCGACGTCGCGATCATGATGGTCGAGGCCGAGGCCACCGAGAAGACCATCAAGCTGATCGAGGGCGGCGCCGAGGCGCCCACCGAGGAGATCGTCGCCGCCGGTCTGGACGCCGCGAAGCCCTTCATCAAGGTGCTCTGCAGGGCCCAGGCGGACCTGGCCTCCAAGGCCGCCAAGCCGACCGGCGAGTTCCCGATCTTCCTGGACTACCAGGACGACGTGTTCGAGGCGCTGACCGCCGCCGTCAAGCCCGAGCTCGCCCAGGCGCTCACCATCGCCGGCAAGCAGGAGCGCGAGGCGGAGCTGGACCGCGTCAAGCAGCTCGCCGCCGAGAAGCTCCTGCCGGAGTTCGAGGGCCGCGAGAAGGAGATCTCCGCCGCGTACCGCTCGCTCACCAAGCAGCTGGTCCGCGAGCGCGTGATCAAGGAGAAGAAGCGCATCGACGGCCGCGGACTCACCGACATCCGCACCCTGGCCGCCGAGGTCGAGGCGATCCCGCGGGTCCACGGTTCGGCCCTGTTCGAGCGCGGTGAGACCCAGATCCTGGGCGTCACCACGCTGAACATGCTCCGCATGGAGCAGCAGCTGGACACCCTCTCCCCGGTGACCCGCAAGCGCTACATGCACAACTACAACTTCCCGCCGTACTCCACCGGCGAGACCGGCCGCGTCGGCTCCCCGAAGCGCCGCGAGATCGGCCACGGCGCCCTCGCCGAGCGCGCCCTGATCCCGGTCCTGCCGACGCGCGAGGAGTTCCCGTACGCGATCCGCCAGGTGTCCGAGGCCCTCGGCTCCAACGGCTCGACGTCCATGGGCTCGGTGTGCGCCTCCACCATGTCGCTGCTGAACGCCGGTGTGCCGCTGAAGGCCCCGGTCGCCGGTATCGCCATGGGCCTGATCTCCCAGGAGATCGAGGGCGAGACGCATTACGTCACCCTCACCGACATCCTCGGTGCGGAGGACGCCTTCGGCGACATGGACTTCAAGGTCGCCGGCACCAAGGAGTTCGTGACCGCCCTCCAGCTCGACACCAAGCTGGACGGCATCCCGGCCTCCGTCCTGGCCGCCGCCCTCAAGCAGGCCCGCGACGCCCGCCTCCACATCCTCGACGTGATGATGGAAGCGATCGACACGCCGGACGAGATGTCCCCCAACGCCCCGCGGATCATCACCGTCAAGATCCCCGTGGACAAGATCGGCGAGGTCATCGGCCCCAAGGGCAAGATGATCAACCAGATCCAGGAGGACACCGGCGCGGACATCACCATCGAGGACGACGGCACCATCTACATCGGCGCCGTCGACGGCCCGTCCGCCGAGGCCGCCCGTACGGCGATCAACTCGATCGCCAACCCGACCATGCCGGAGGTCGGCGAGCGCTACCTCGGCACGGTCGTGAAGACGACCACCTTCGGTGCGTTCGTCTCCCTGCTGCCCGGCAAGGACGGTCTGCTGCACATCTCGCAGATCCGCAAGCTGGCCGGCGGCAAGCGCGTGGAGAACGTCGAGGACGTGCTCGGCGTGGGCGCCAAGGTCCAGGTCGAGATCGCCGAGATCGACTCCCGCGGCAAGCTCTCCCTCGTTCCGGTGATCGAGGGCGAGGAAGGCTCCTCCGACGAGAAGAAGGACGACGCCGACCAGTGACGTCCCCCGGCTCGAAGGCGACGGCCCGCACCTCTTCGGAGGCGCGGGCCGTCGCCCGTACCCAAACCCTCATCAAAGGCACCAACGGCATCGGCACCGTCCGCAAGACCACCCTCCCCGGTGGCCTGCGCATCGTCACCGAAACGCTGCCCTCGGTCCGCTCCGCCACCTTCGGCATCTGGGCGCACGTCGGCTCCCGCGACGAGACCCCGTCCCTGAACGGCGCCACGCACTACCTGGAACACCTGCTCTTCAAGGGAACGAACCGCAGGTCGGCCCTGGACATCTCCTCCGCCATCGACGCCGTCGGCGGCGAGATGAACGCGTTCACGGCGAAGGAGTACACGTGCTACTACGCGCGCGTGCTCGACACCGACCTGCCGCTCGCCATCGACGTCGTCTGCGACATGCTGACCGACTCCCTCATCCTCGAAGAGGACGTCAATGTCGAGCGGGGCGCCATCCTCGAAGAGATCGCGATGACCGAGGACGACCCGGGCGACTGCGTGCACGACCTGTTCGCGCACACGATGTTCGGCGACAACCCCCTCGGCCGCCCGGTCCTCGGCACGGTCGACACGGTCAACGCCCTCACGGCCGACCGCATCCGCCGCTTCTACAAGAAGCACTACGACCCGACCCACCTCGTGGTCGCCTGCGCCGGCAACGTCGACCACGGCAAGGTCGTACGCCAGGTCCGCGCGGCCTTCGAGAGGGCGGACGCCTTCCGGGACCTCGGCGCCGAGCCCGTCACCCCGCGCAGCGGCAGCCGCACCATCCGCACCGCGGGCCGCGTCGATCTCATCGACCGCAAGACCGAACAGGCGCACGTCGTCCTCGGCATGCCGGGCCTGTCCCGCACGGACGAGCGCCGCTGGGCCCTCGGCGTGCTGAACACGGCCCTCGGCGGCGGCATGTCCTCCCGCCTCTTCCAGGAGGTCCGAGAGAAGCGCGGCCTGGCCTACAGCGTGTACTCGTACACCTCCGGCTTCGCCGACTGCGGCCTGTTCGGCGTGTACGCGGGCTGCAGGCCGTCGCAGGTGCACGACGTGCTGAAGATCTGCCGCGACGAGCTCGACCACGTCGCCGAGCACGGCCTCTCCGACGACGAGATCGGGCGGGCCATCGGCCAGCTCCAGGGCTCCACGGTCCTCGGCCTGGAGGACACGGGCGCGCTGATGAACCGTATCGGCAAGAGCGAGCTGTGCTGGGGCGAGCAGATGTCCGTCGACGACATGCTGGCCCGGATAGCCTCGGTCACCCCGGACGACGTCCGCTCGGTCGCCCGCGAGATCCTGGGACGGCGGCCCTCCCTGTCGGTCATCGGCCCGCTGAAGGACAAGCAGGCGTCCCGGCTGAACGACGCCGTCGCCTAATCCCCTCCGGTAAGGAAGCACAACAGATGAGCAAGCTGCGCGTGGCGGTCCTCGGCGCCAAGGGCCGGATCGGCTCGGAGGCGGTACGAGCCGTCCAAGCCGCCGACGACATGGAACTGGTCGCCGCCCTCAGCCGGGGCGACAAGCTCGAGAGTCTCGCCGAGACCGGCGCCCAGGTCGCCGTCGAGCTGACCACGCCCGCCTCGGTCATGGGCAACCTCGACTTCTGCGTACGCCACGGCATCCACGCGGTCGTCGGTACGACGGGCTGGACCGACGACCGCCTCGCGCAGCTGAAGAGCTGGCTCGCCCAGTCCCCGGAGACGGGCGTCCTGATCGCGCCGAACTTCTCCATCGGCGCGGTCCTGACGATGAAGTTCGCGCAGATCGCCGCCCCGTACTTCGAGTCCGTCGAGGTCGTCGAACTGCACCACCCGAACAAGGTCGACGCCCCGTCCGGCACCGCCACGCGCACCGCCCAGCTCATCGCCGAGGCCCGCCGCACCGCCGGCTCCGCCCCGGCCCCGGACGCCACCGTGACGGCCCTGGACGGCGCGCGCGGAGCCAGGGTCGACGGCATCCCCGTCCACGCCGTCCGCCTGCGCGGCCTGCTCGCCCACCAGGAGGTGCTGCTCGGCGGCGAGGGCGAGACCCTCACCATCCGCCACGACTCCCTCCACCACAGCAGCTTCATGCCGGGCATCCTGCTGGGCGCTCGCCGGGTGGTGACCACCCCGGGCCTCACCTTCGGCCTGGAACACTTCCTGGACCTGAGCTGAGCCCCTGACCGTCATGCGCGCGAAGATCTCCTACGCCCTCACGGCCGCCGTCCTGGTCGTCTACTTCGTCCTGGTCGGCAGCCGCGGCGTCCTGCTCATCGAAGCCGGCACGCCCCTCACCGTCACCTTCGGCCTAGCTGTGCTGATCCTGCCAGTGATCGGCGTGTGGTTCCTGTGGAAGAACACCCAGTTCGTCCGCAGGGCCAACCAGCTCGCCGCCGAGCTCGACGCCGAGGGCGGCCTGCCCGTCGACGAGCTGAAGCGCACCCCCAGCGGCCGCATCGACCGGGACTCGGCCGACGAGGTCTTCGCCAAACGCAAGGCCGAGACCGAGGCGGCCCCCGACGACTGGCGCACCTGGTTCCGCCTCGCCATCGCCTACCACGACGCCCGCGACACCCCCCGCGCCCGCAAGGCGATGCAACGCGCCATCGCCCTGCACGACGGCAAGCACGCCGAGGTCTGAGGCGTACGGCGGTCACGCCGAAGGGGCCGGTCCGCGGCGAGTGCGGACCGGCCCCTTCGTGCCGCTCTCGGAATTCCCCGGGTTCAGCCGCGGACCACTGCGGCGCCCGGCCTGTTCTCCGCGGCCCACGCCTCGATCGTGTCGGCCGCCCGGTCGAACGCCTCCGGACGCGCGAGGAAGTCCGCGCTGTGCGAGGTCAGCAGCGGCGGCACGGCGTCCGCCGCACGCCCCTGCCGTACGAGAAGCAGCGCCTGCCCCTGCACCGCCCGCGGCAGCCCGAGCAAGCGCACCGGTTGCTGCACTGTGCGCACGGAGACCACCTGCTCCCAGGGCGCCGTACGCGTGCTGAAGAACCCCACATGACGCAGCCCCTGGGCACTCACCCACACACCCATGCGCAGCAGCCGCAGGGCACCGGCGATGACGGCCAGCGCGATACCGAAGACCACTCCGGCAGAGGACACCGAGGCCGTCGCCGCGATGATCACCGCCGCGAAGAGCACGAACGAGGCGAGCAGCAGCGCAAGCGCGGACGCCCCCACGCGCCACGGCCCGGGACGGTACGGACGCCGCCAGCGGTCCCGGTCGTGGTACGGCAGCGGGACATCGTCCGCTCCCTCGAAAGCGCGGTCGGCCGTCAGGAAGGGCAGGGGCACGACTGGTCCTCACTCGATCCATACGTGGGCTGTGCCCGGTGAGGTTAATGGACCTGTGTCCCCGGTCACCACCCTCGGGGGTCCGGTGGAGTCAGCCCCTGGCCCTGTGACGGCTCAACGGTTGTCGGACGCCTGTGACTGCTGGGTCTGCGTCGCCGAGTGATCGAGGGACAGCGCGGGCATCCCGAGCACCAGGGAACCCACGAGGCCGGTGACGATGGTGAGGCCCAGCAGCCAGCGCCCGGCCATCTGACCGGCGGACGCCCGCTCACGGGGCGGGGGAGTGACATTGCTGCGGAACCTGTCGGCTTCGGCGAGGAAGGCGAACGGTACGGGTTCGCGCCGACCGAACATCGGGGGTGCAGCTCCCTTCGGGGTAGTACGGATCACTGTCATCCGTAGAGACGAACGAACTCCCCCAGAGGTGCCCTGTTTCACCGACTTCATAGCGGCGCGGCACAAAAGCCCCGTTCGGTGGGCCGCGGAGAGGGGGGCCGTAGAGTGGCGTCGCCAAGAGACGAGATGGGAAGGCCCTGCGAACCGTGACCGAGACCCCCGACGACTTCAAGATCGACCTCCGCAGTGACGTCACCGTTGAACTGGTGAAGCACAGCGCGAGCGACTCCGACGTGCTGTTCGCGGCCCGTGTGTCGACCCTCGGGGAGCAGTCCCTGGACGAGCTCAAGAAGGACCCGGAGCGCTCGAAGGGCCTGATCAACTTCCTCATGCGGGACCGGCACGGCAGCCCGTTCGAGCACAACTCGATGACGTTCTTCATCAGCGCCCCGATCTTCGTCTTCCGCGAGTTCATGCGTCACCGCGTGGGCTGGTGCCTCGCCGGCGACACCGAGATCACACTCGAGAGCGAAGCGGGCAACCTCCGTCGACGCACCATCGCCGAGCTGTACGAGCTCTGGCACGCGGGCGTCGAGGACCGGCTCCCGCACTCGGCGGGCGGTGTGAGCTGGCACCGCGGTGCCGGCAAGTGGATGGCCCAGGTCCGCAGCGGCGAGACCAACCACCATCTCGGCCTCTACCACAACCGGGAGGCGGCCGAGTCCGCCGTTGTGGAATTCCGCGAGCAGCACCCCAGCACGCGTCTGCCCAAGCTCGAATCGGTGCGCCGCAACCACGTGCGCTGCTACGACGAGGAGACGCTCCTCGCCCAGCGGGCCAGGATCGTCGACGTGATCCAGTCCGGCGTGAAGTCCCTGATCAAGATCACCACGGCCTCCGGGAAGGTGCTCCGGTGCACGGTCGATCACGCCGTGTTCACCCCGGAGGGCTGGTGCAAGGCGGGCGAACTCGCTGTCGGGGACGCGGTCATGGCCGCGGGCACAGGCCCGCGCCCCTCCCAGGCCCTCGTCCCGCCCAGCCTGCGACGGGGCATCGGCGTATGGACCGCCATGCAGCGCGAGCGGCTGATCAAGGAGATCGACGCCTGCCATCTCTGCGGGCGCGACCTCCCTCGCGACCAGCTCGCCCTTGACCATGTGATCCCCGTCGCGCGCGATCTGGTCCAGGCTCTCGACGAGAAGAACCTCGCCCCCGCCTGCGAGCCCTGCCACGCTGCCAAGAGCGCCGGAGAACAGGCGCTGGCCCGGCGCGGCGGCACGGTCGCACAGGCCGTTCCGGACGTGATCGTCACCATTGAGGACGACGGCGAGGAGATGACGTACGACCTCTCCGTCGAAGGTCCCTGGCACAACTTCCTCGCGGACGGGATTGTCGTGCACAACTCGTACAACGAGGAGTCGGGCCGCTACCGCGAGCTGCAGCCCGTCTTCTACGTGCCGGACGCATCCCGCAAGCTGGTGCAGCAGGGCCGGCCGGGCAAGTACGAGTTCGTCGAAGGCACCCCCGAGCAGCACACACTCGTGAGCGACGCCATGGAGGAGACGTACCGCCAGGCCTACCGGACGTACCGCCAGATGCTCGCCGCCGGCGTCGCCCGCGAGGTCGCCCGCTCGGTCCTCCCCGTCGGCCTGTTCTCCTCCATGTACGCCACCTGCAACGCCCGCTCGCTGATGCACTTCCTCGGCCTGCGCACCCAGCACGAGCTGGCCAAGGTCCCGTCCTTCCCGCAGCGGGAGATCGAGATGGTCGGCGAGCAGATGGAAGCGGAGTGGGCCAAGCTCATGCCGCTCACTTACGCCGCCTTCAACGCGAACGGCCGTGTGGCGCCGTAACGCACCTCCGTTCCCCAGCAGGGCACAGATGTGCGCATCAGTCGCGCGAAGTGTCCGTATTGCGGCATTTGGCGAAGTTCATCTAGCCTGATCAAACGGGTCCGGCACTGCTTGAACCCCCGAGCAGGCAGTGCCGGGCTCCCCCTTTGTCGCGACTTGTCGCCTGCCCCGAGGGCAGACCCGGTCCTGAGCAACGAGTAGCGTGTAACCCATGGCTCCGACCTCCACTCCGCAGACCCCCTTCGGGCGGGTCCTCACCGCCATGGTCACGCCCTTCACGGCGGACGGCGCACTCGACCTCGACGGCGCGCAGCGGCTCGCCACGCACCTGGTGGACGCAGGCAACGACGGCCTGGTCATCAACGGCACCACCGGCGAGTCGCCCACCACCAGTGACGCGGAGAAATCGGATCTCGTACGAGCGGTCCTGGAGGCGGTCGGCGACCGCGCCCATGTGGTCGCCGGTGTCGGTACGAACGACACCCACCACAGCATCGAACTGGCCCGGGCGGCGGAGCGCACCGGCGCACACGGCCTGCTCGTCGTCACGCCGTACTACAACAAGCCCCCGCAGGAGGGCCTGTACCGGCACTTCACGGCCATCGCCGACGCCACCGAGCTGCCGGTCATGCTCTACGACATCCCGGGCCGCAGCGGCGTGCCGATCAACACGGAGACGCTCGTCCGCCTCGCCGAGCACCCCCGGATCGTCGCCAACAAGGACGCCAAGGGCGACCTCGGCCGCGCCAGCTGGGCCATCGCCCGCTCCGGCCTCGCCTGGTACTCCGGCGACGACATGCTGAACCTGCCCCTGCTCTCCGTGGGGGCGGTCGGCTTCGTCTCGGTCGTCGGCCACCTGGTCACCCCCGAGCTGCGCGCCCTGGTCGAGGCGTACACCTCGGGCGACGTCCAGAAGGCGACCGAGATCCACCAGAAGCTCCTCCCGGTCTACACGGGCATGTTCCGCACCCAGGGCGTGATGACCACGAAGGCCGCGCTCGCCCTCAAGGGCCTGCCCGCCGGTCCCCTGCGCGCCCCCATGGTGGAGTGCACGCCGGAAGAGATCGAACAACTCAAGATCGATCTTGCCGCAGGCGGGGTACAGCTCTGACAACAGACTTCGCGCGACCGCACGCGCACGCAGACTCCACAACTGAATAAGCAGGCCACCGGTGCCTGCACCCCACAACGACAACTGCTTCTGCACGAACGTCATGCGCGCCACGTGCCCTACCGGTACGTGGCGCGTGTGGTGAGGAGAGTCTTTTGAGTCATCCGCATCCTGAACTCAGCGCACCCCCGCCGCTCCCCGAAGGCGGCCTGCGGGTCACCCCGCTCGGCGGCCTCGGCGAGATCGGCCGGAACATGACGGTCTTCGAATACGGCGGCCGCCTGCTGATCGTCGACTGCGGAGTGCTCTTCCCCGAGGAGGAGCAGCCCGGAATCGACCTGATCCTGCCGGACTTCTCGTCCATCCGGGACCGCCTCGACGACATCGAGGGCATCGTCCTCACCCACGGCCACGAGGACCACATCGGCGGCGTCCCCTACCTCCTGCGCGAGAAGCCGGACATCCCGCTGATCGGCTCCAAGCTGACCCTCGCCCTCATCGAGGCCAAGCTCCAGGAGCACCGCATCCGCCCCTACACCCTCCAGGTGGCGGAGGGGCACCGCGAGCGCATCGGCCCCTTCGACTGCGAGTTCGTCGCGGTCAACCACTCCATCCCCGACGCCCTGGCCGTCGCCATCCGCACCCCCGCGGGCATGGTGGTCCACACCGGCGACTTCAAGATGGACCAGCTCCCGCTGGACAACCGCCTGACGGACCTCCACGCGTTCGCACGCCTGAGCGAGGAGGGCATCGACCTCCTCCTCTCCGACTCCACGAACGCCGAGGTCCCCGGCTTCACCCCGCACGAGCGGGACATCTCCAACGTCCTGCGCCAGGTCTTCGCCGGCGCCCGCAAGCGGATCATCGTGGCGAGCTTCGCCAGCCACGTCCACCGCATCCAGCAGATCCTGGACGCGGCGTACGAGTACGGCCGCCGGGTCGCCTTCGTCGGCCGCTCCATGGTCCGCAACATGGGCATTGCCAGGGACCTCGGCTACCTCAAGGTCCCGCCGGGCCTGGTCGTGGACGTCAAGACCCTGGACGACCTCCCGGACAGCGAGGTGGTCCTGGTCTGCACGGGCTCCCAGGGCGAACCCATGGCGGCCCTGTCCCGCATGGCCAACCGGGACCACCAGATCCGCATCGTCGAGGGCGACACGGTGATCCTGGCGTCCTCACTCATCCCCGGAAACGAGAACGCGGTCTACCGCGTGATCAACGGCCTGACCCGCTGGGGCGCGAACGTCATCCACAAGGGCAACGCCAAGGTTCACGTCTCGGGCCACGCCTCGGCCGGCGAGCTGCTGTACTTCTACAACATCTGCCGTCCGAAGAACCTGATGCCGGTGCACGGCGAATGGCGCCACCTCCGTGCCAACGCCGAGCTGGGCGCCCTCACCGGCGTCCCGCACGACCGCATCGTCATCGCCGAGGACGGCGTGGCCGTCGACCTCGTCGAGGGCAAGGCCAAGATCTCCGGCAAGGTCCAGGCGGGATACGTCTACGTCGACGGCCTCTCGGTCGGCGACGTGGGCGAGCCGGCCCTCAAGGACCGCAAGATCCTCGGCGACGAGGGCATCATCTCGGTCTTTGTGGTCATCGACTCGTCCACCGGCAAGATCACCGGCGGCCCGCACATCCAGGCCCGCGGCTCGGGCATCGAGGACTCGGTCTTCGGCGACGTGATCCCCAAGATCACGGAGTCCCTCGAACGCTCCGCCCAGGAGGGCATCGTCGAACCCCACCAGCTCCAGCAGCTGGTGAGGAGGACCCTCGGCAAGTGGGTCTCGGACACGTACCGGCGCAGGCCGATGATCCTGCCTGTGGTGGTGGAGGTCTGACGGTCCGTCGGACCGTCGGACCGTCGGACCGTCGTCCGCGCCAACTGGGAGCGGGGCGCCTCGATTTGCATCGAGGCGCCCCGCTCCAGTACGTTTACAGCTCCGCCCAACCGGGAACCCGGCCACCTCGTGCGCCGGATCCAGTCCCCGAAGGGGGCGGTAATTCCGACTCAGAACCTCTGATAAAGTCGGATGCGCCGGAAAGGGAAACGCGGAAGCGGGAACCTGGAAAGGCAGCCGAAAGGCGAATCCCGCCGACTGGGAATCGGGT
>NZ_BAAGRZ010000017.1:0-169222 GCF_054782695.1 Streptomyces deserti | reverse complement strand
CACCACCCCCCAGGTCATCCGTTCGACAGGGGGGAACAGTCATGCCGGGCCCGGAGGCCAGCGGCCCTCTTGCAGGACCGCGAAGAACATAACGGGGGAACCATGACGAGTCAGGGCGCCGGACCGTCTCAAAGTCGTGTCCATCATGCGAATGATCCAAGGAAGGCGACCCTTACGGACGTAGGGTTGGTCATGGGAGGGCCTGCGGGAAGGCCAGTCCCGGACAGCCGCCTCGAGGGAGGTCCAGTTCAGTGACCAGCCAGGTCAGTCGCCCAGCGGAGCAGGCCGACGAAGCAGTCGTGGGAGAGCAGCGCAAAGCGGCCGGAGCGAAGGATGTCCGCCGCCTCGACCGAGTGATCATCAGGTTCGCGGGGGACTCGGGTGACGGTATGCAGCTCACCGGTGACCGTTTCACCTCGGAGACCGCGTCCTTCGGCAACGACCTGTCGACGCTGCCGAACTTCCCGGCGGAGATCCGCGCGCCCGCCGGCACCCTGCCGGGTGTGTCGTCCTTCCAGTTGCACTTCGCCGACCACGACATCCTCACCCCGGGCGACGCGCCGAACGTGCTGGTGGCGATGAACCCGGCCGCGCTGAAGGCGAACATCGGCGACCTGCCGCGGGGCGCGGAGGTCATCGTCAACACGGACGAGTTCACCAAGCGGGCGATGCAGAAGGTCGGGTACGCGACCAATCCGCTGGAGGACGGGTCCCTCGACGGCTACAGCGTGCACCCCGTGCCGCTGACCACGCTCACCGTGGAGGCGCTGAAGGAGTTCGACCTCACGCGCAAGGAGGCCGAGCGCAGCAAGAACATGTTCGCGCTCGGGCTGCTGTCCTGGATGTACCACCGCCCGACGGAGGGCACGGAGAAGTTCCTCAGGGCGAAGTTCGCCAAGAAGCCCGACATCGCCGCCGCGAACATCGCCGCGTTCCGGGCCGGGTGGAACTTCGGCGAGACCACCGAGGACTTCGCGGTGTCGTACGAGGTGGCTCCGGCGGCCGCGGCGTTCCCGCCCGGCGTGTACCGCAACATCTCCGGCAACCTGGCGCTGTCCTACGGCCTGATCGCCGCCTCCCGCCAGGCCGATTTGCCGCTCTTCCTCGGCTCCTACCCGATCACCCCGGCCTCCGACATCCTGCACGAGCTGTCGAAGCACAAGAACTTCGGCGTGCGCACCTTCCAGGCGGAGGACGAGATCGCCGGTATCGGCGCGGCGCTGGGGGCGGCGTTCGGCGGGTCGCTGGCGGTGACGACGACGAGCGGTCCCGGTGTGGCGCTGAAGTCGGAGACCATCGGTCTGGCCGTCTCGCTGGAGCTGCCGCTGCTGATCGTGGACATCCAGCGCGGTGGGCCCTCCACCGGTCTGCCCACCAAGACCGAGCAGGCGGACCTGCTGCAGGCGATGTACGGCCGCAACGGCGAGGCGCCGGTGCCGGTGGTCGCGCCCCGCACCCCGGCCGACTGCTTCGACGCCGCTCTGGAGGCGGCCCGGATCGCGCTGACGTACCGGACCCCCGTCTTCCTCCTCTCCGACGGCTATCTCGCCAATGGCTCGGAGCCCTGGCGCATCCCGGACCTGGACGAGCTGCCGGACCTGCGGGTGCAGTTCGCCCAGGGCCCGAACCACACCCTGGACGACGGCACCGAGGTCTTCTGGCCGTACAAGCGCGACCCGCACACGCTGGCGCGTCCGTGGGCGATCCCGGGCACCCCGGGTCTGGAGCACCGGGTCGGCGGCATCGAGAAGGAGGACGGCACGGGCAACATCTCCTACGCCCCCGCCAACCACGACTTCATGGTCCGCACCCGGCAGGCGAAGGTCGACGGCATCGACGTCCCGGACCTGGAGGTCGACGACCCGCACGAGGCGAGGCTTCTGGTGCTGGGCTGGGGATCGACGTACGGGCCGATCACCGCGGCCGTGCGGCGGCTGCGGGCGGCCGGGGAGTCGATCGCGCAGGCGCATCTGCGGTACCTGAACCCGTTCCCGCGGAATCTCGGCACGGTGCTGGAGCGTTACGACAAGGTGGTGGTGCCCGAGATGAACCTCGGCCAGCTCGCCACCCTCATCCGGGCGAAGTACCTGGTCGACGCCCACTCGTACAACCAGGTCAACGGTATGCCGTTCAAGGCGGAGCAGCTCGCCACGGCGCTCAAGGAGGCCATCGATGGCTGAGACGTCCACGGAAGGCACGGGCACGATCGAGGCGCTTTCCCTCGTCCCCAAGGCCGAGGGACGGCAGTCGATGAAGGACTTCAAGTCCGATCAGGAAGTGCGCTGGTGCCCCGGCTGCGGTGACTACGCCATCCTCGCCGCGGTGCAGGGCTTCATGCCCGAGCTGGGGCTGGCGAAGGAGAACATCGTCTTCGTCTCGGGCATCGGCTGCTCCTCCCGTTTCCCGTACTACATGAACACCTACGGGATGCACTCCATCCACGGCCGGGCCCCCGCCATCGCGACGGGTCTGGCGTCCTCGCGGCGCGACTTGTCCGTGTGGGTCGTCACGGGTGACGGCGACGCGCTGTCCATCGGCGGCAACCACCTCATCCACGCCCTGCGGCGCAACGTCAACCTCAAGATCCTGTTGTTCAACAACCGGATCTACGGCCTGACGAAGGGCCAGTACTCCCCCACCTCCGAGGTCGGCAAGATCACCAAGTCGACGCCGATGGGCTCGCTGGACGCGCCCTTCAACCCGGTGTCGCTGGCGATCGGCGCGGAGGCGTCCTTCGTGGCGCGTACGGTCGACTCCGACCGCAAGCACCTGACCGAGGTGCTGCGCCAGGCCGCCGCCCACCCGGGCACGGCGCTGATCGAGATCTACCAGAACTGCAACATCTTCAACGACGGCGCCTTCGACATCCTCAAGGACAAGCAGCAGGCCGAGGAGGCCGTGATCCGCCTGGAGCACGGCAGGCCGATCCGCTTCGGCCACGACCTGTCCAAGGGCGTCGTACGGGACCAGCTGACCGGTGACCTGAAGGTGGTCGCGGTGACGCCGGAGAACGAGGACCAGGTGCTGGTCCACGACGCGCACGCCCCGTCCCCGACGACGGCGTTCGCGCTCTCCCGCCTCGCCGATCCGGACACCCTGCACCACACCCCGATCGGCGTGTTCCGCTCCGTCGACCGGCCCGTCTACGACACGCAGATGGCCGACCAGCTCGACACCGCCATCGAGCGGCACGGCAAGGGCGACCTCGCCGCCCTGCTGGCCGGCGGCGACACCTGGACGGTCGTCGGCTGAGCAGGCCGGACGTCAGCGACCCAAGAGGCCCGGGCTCTCCAGCCCGGGCCTCTGCACGTGCGGCCTCACGCGCCCGGCCGTCGCTACCTCGGCCACTTCCCCCTACCACTTACCACTTACCACGCCACCAGTGCCTTACTTCAAAGTTGGTACTGTCGCGTAGTTAGCGCTCCCCTTAGGGTTAGTGTCAGACGCACCCCACAAGGAGAGTTCTGATCATGAGCATTGTCGTCACCGGCGCCACCGGACACCTCGGCCGTCACGTCGTGGAGCAGCTGCTGGAGAAGGTCCCGGCCGACCAGATCACCGCCGTCGTCCGCAACGCGGAGAAGGCCGCCGGCTTCGCCGACCGCGGGGTGAGGATCGCGCTCGCGGACTACAACGCTCCCGAGACGTTCGACGGCCTGTTCTCGGCCGGGGACAAGGTGCTGCTGATCTCCGGCAACGAGTTCGACAAGGGCCGCGTGCGGCAGCACGAGGTCGTCATCGACGCCGCCAAGGCGGCCGACGTCACCCTGCTCGCCTACACCAGCGCCCTCGGCAGCCTGACCGCCGCTCTCGCCGACGACCACCGCGCCACCGAGGAGGCCATCGTGTCCTCCGGCGTGCCGTACGTGCTGCTGCGCAACGGCTGGTACCACGAGAACTACACCGAGAACCTCGCCCCCGTCCTGGAGCACAACGCGGTCGTAGCCGCCGCGGGTGAGGGCCGGGTCTCCTCCGCCTCCCGGGCCGACTACGCCGCTGCCGCCGTCGCCGTACTGACCGGCGAGGGGCACGAGAACGCGACGTACGAGCTGGGCGGCGACACGGCGTGGAGCTTCGCCGAGTACGCGGCCGAGCTGAGTCGGCAGACCGGCAGGGACATCGCCTACAACGTCGTCACGCCCGAGGTGCTCACCGGCATCCTGACCGGCGCCGGGCTGCCCGAGCCGCTGGCCGCGATCCTCGCGGGCGTGGACGTCTCCATCGAGAAGGGCGAGCTGGCCACCTTCACCGGCGACCTGAACCGTCTGATCGGCCGTCCGACCACGCCGCTCTCCGAGGCCATCACCACCGCGCTCAAGGGCTGAACTCCCCCCGGCGGGCCCTGAGCGCACCCACCCCCGCCTGTCACGACCGTATAGCGATACGGGCATGACAGGCGGGGGTGCTCGGCGTTACCGTCATGCACGCGTGTCGGACGTGCGAAGGAGGGGCCGTGACCGGGAAGCCGAGAGGTGAACGGCACATAGGACTGCTGAACGGCTTCGCGGCCTACGGGATGTGGGGGCTCGTGCCGTTGTTCTGGCCGCTGCTGAAGCCGGCGGGGGCGGTGGAGATCCTGGCCCACCGGATGGTGTGGTCGCTGGCCTTCGTGGGGGCCGCCCTGCTGGTGCTGCGACGCTGGGCCTGGACCGGCGAGCTGCTGCGGCAGCCGCGCAGGCTCGGGCTGATCACGGTCGCCGCGGCGGTCATCACCGTCAACTGGGGCGTCTACATCTGGGCCGTGAACTCCGGCCACGTCGTCGAGGCCTCGCTCGGCTACTTCATCAACCCGCTGGTCACCATCGCGATGGGTGTGCTGCTGCTGAAGGAGCGGCTGCGGCCCGTGCAGTGGGCGGCGGTCGGGATCGCCTTCTCGGCCGTGCTCGTACTGACCGTCGGGTACGGGAGGCCGCCGTGGATCTCGCTCTGCCTCGCCTTCTCCTTCGCCACGTACGGGCTGGTGAAGAAGAAGGTGGGCCTCGGCGGCATCGAGTCGCTGGCCGCCGAGACCGCGATCCAGTTCCTGCCCGCGCTGGGCTATCTGCTGTGGCTGAGCGCCGGCGGGGGCGCCACCTTCGCCGCCGAGGGACCGGGGCACGCGGCGCTGCTCGCCGCGACCGGGATCGTCACCGCGCTCCCGCTGGTCTGCTTCGGCGCGGCCGCGATCCGCGTGCCCCTGTCCACGCTGGGACTGCTGCAGTACCTGGCCCCGGTCTTCCAGTTCCTGCTCGGCGTCCTCTACTTCGACGAGGCCATGCCGCCCGAGCGCTGGGCCGGTTTCGCGCTGGTGTGGCTGGCGCTGACACTGCTCACCCTGGACGCGTGGCGCTCCGCGCGGAGGCCGAGGATCGAGATCAGCGCGCCCAGGACCACCATGGCGACGGGCACCGTCAGCGCCGTACGGAACGCGGAGAGCGTGTCCGCCGGGCCCGAGCCGGATCCGGCCGACGCCAGGCCGTAGACCGCGGTCACCGCCGAGATGCCGAGCGCCGAGCCGAACTGGATCGAGGTGTGCAGCAGCCCGCCCGCCAGGCCCTGCTCCGACTCGGCGACCCCCTCGGTCCCCGCGATCGTCAGCGGCCCGTACGCCAGCGCGAAGGCGGTGCCCGCGAGGAACAGCGTCGGGAGCATCGCCAGGTACGGCCAGTCGAGGCCGACCGGCAGGTACAGCCCGTAGGCGACGACGGCGAGCAGGAAGCCGCCGACGATGACGCGGGCGTGGCCGTAGCGGGCGACCAGCTTCGGGGTCAGTGTGGGCGCGAGCACGGCGTCGCAGCCCATGACGACCAGCGCGAGCGCGGTCTCCAGCGACGACCAGCCCCGCAGCTCCTGCAGGTACAGCGTCACCACGAACTGGAAGCCGAAGAAGGCCCCGACGAACAGCAGCGCCCCCACGTCGGCCCGTACGACCGCCCCCTCCCGCAGGATGCCGAGCCTGACGAGCGGGGCGGCGCTGCGTCGCTCTACCGCGACGAAGGCGGTGGCCAGCAGCAGCGCCGCCAGGACCGAGAGGGCCGTGAGCGGCCAGCCGTGCAGGCCGTGCTCCAGCCGTACGACGGCGAAGGCGGCCAGCAGCATCGCGCCGGCGGCGGTGATCGCGCCGGGCAGGTCGAACCCGCGGCGGTCGAACGCCGGGGTGTCCTGCCGCGGAATCAGCCGCCAGGCCGCGAGCAGCAGCGCGGCGGCCAGCAGCACCGGCGCGAAGAACACCCAGCGCCAGCCCAGCTGGGTCAGCAGACCGCCGATGACCAGGCCGAGGGAGAAGCCTCCGGCTCCCGTGCCGGCGAAGACCAGCAGCGCCTTGTCACGCTTCGGGCCCTCCTCGTACGACGTCGTGATCAGGGAGAGCGCGGCCGGCGTCATGAACGCGGCGGCGACCCCCGTGACGAAACGGGCCACGACCAGCATCCAGCCCTCGGTCGCGAAGCCGCCGAGCCCCGAGAAGGCGAGGAAGACGGTCAGCCAGACCAGGAACATGCGACGTCGGCCGAGCAGGTCGGCGGCCCGGCCGCCGAGCAGGGTGAAGCCGGCGTAGCCGAGGACGTAGGCGCTCATCACCCAGGCCGCGGTCCCCGTGGCGAGGCCCAGGTCGGAGCGGACGGTGGGGATCGCCACCGCCATCATGGCGACGTCGATGCCCTCCAGGAAGATCGTGCCGCACAGCACGAGCAGCAGCGCCCAGGCACGGGTGCCCATGGAAACACTCCTCAGGTCGGGGGTGGGGATCGGTTACGCGACTGAGGGGCTGTTACGCGGCCGCTGGTCAGTTCCCTCTTGTAACAGGGTCCAGCCTGCGGCAGCATCGGTGGGTATGGAAGAAGGCACTTCGAAGTCACCGAGTAACTGCGCGGGCACCGTGGACTACGGCGACGCCGATCCCTTCCAGTGGGACACCCGGGAGGACTGCGAGGTCCGGCAGATCCTCGACCGGGTCGCCGACAAGTGGTCGCTGCTGGTCATCGCCCTGCTGGACAAACGGCGGCTGCGCTTCACGGAGCTGCGGCGGGAGATCGACGGCATCAGCCAGCGCATGCTGACGGTCACGCTGCGGCAGCTGGAGCGGGACGGGCTCGTGAAGCGGACGGTGCACCCTGTGGTGCCGCCGCGCGTCGAGTACGAGCTCACCTCGCTGGGCCAGACGCTGCACGCGACGATCCAGTCGCTGGTGACCTGGACCGAGGAGCACCAGCAGGAGATCGCGGCGGCCCGGGCGGCGTACGACGCGCGGGAGGCGGAGGCCTCTTGAGGCCTCCTGGCGGAGTCCTCTTGGCGGATGCCTCTTGGCGGATGCCTCTTGGCGGATGCCTCTTGGCGAAGGCCTCTCAGCGGCGCCCGGGCAGGCGGTGCGGCGCGCAGGCCGGCTCCTCCCCCGCGGGTCCCGCTCACGGCACAGTGGAGGCATGAACGCAGACGACAAGAACCCTCTGGCCCGGGCACGGGTGGCGACCAGGCTTCCCGCCCAGGACCTGGAGCGGGCGCGGCGTTTCTACGCCGAGCAGCTCGGTCTGGAGCCCGTCGACGAACGGCCCGGTGGGCTGCTGTACCGGTGCGCGGGCACGGAGTTCGCCCTGTTCGAGTCGGCGGGGGCCTCGCCCGGCACCTTCACTCAGATGAGCTGGGAGGTCGACGACATCGACAGCACCGTCTCGGAGCTCGAGCGGCGCGGCGTGGTGTTCGAAGAGGTCGACCTGCCCGGGTTCCGGACCAGGGACGGGATCGCCGAGATCGCCGGGAACTACCCGAGCAAGGGCGCCCGGGGTGAACGCGCCGCCTGGTTCCGGGACAGCGAGGGGAACATGCTCGGCATCGGCGAGCCGGTCGTCTGAGCGGGCCGCCGCCCTGGTCACGCCTGGTCACGTCTGGGCGCCCTGCGCGCCCGGTGCGCGCGTACCTTCTCCCGGTTTCCGCAGTGCTCCATCGCGCACCAGCGGCGGCGGCCCGGCCGTGAGGTGTCGACGAAGAGCAGGTAGCAGTCGTGGGCGCCGCACTCGCGGATGCGGTCGGCGTACGGGCCGGTGAACAGGTCGATCGCGTCGCGGGCGACGGTCGACAGCAGCCCGGTGCCCGTGGCGCCCGGGGCCCAGCGGCGGGTGCCGTCCGGCTCGATGCGGGCGACGAGCGGGGGCTTGGCGGCGGCCGCGTTGACGACGTCCAGGTGGCGCGGTTGGAGGGGGCGGCCGTGGGCACGGTCGGCGGTGAGCAGGAAGAGCGCGTCGCGGAAGGCGCGGGCCTGCTCCAACTCAGGCTCGTGGACCGTGAGTTCGAGTCCTCCCGGCAGGCTGCTACGGCGGGCCCAGGCCACCAGGTCGGCGGGCTCGTGCAGCACTTCGTAGCGGGCGAAGGCGCCGGGCCCGCCCGTCACCAGCAGCTCCAGGCACAGCGCGCCCGGGTCGAAACGGAAGGACTTCCCGTCGTACGAGGTCAGCGTCAGGCCGGGGATGCGTCCCGGCGTTTCCGTTGCCCACTCACTCACGTAACCAGTATAAGTGGTTACATGACTCAGGCACCCGCACCCCTGCACTGGAAGCTCGTCATCGACGCGGGCGACCCGCACGCGCAGGCCGACTTCTGGGCCGGCGCGCTGCACTACGAGGTCGAGGACAACAGCGCGCTCATCGAGAAACTGCTCGGCTTCGGTGCCGTACCCGCCGACCTCACCGTCGAGTTCCACGGCCGGCCCGCCTGGCGGGACCTGGTCGCCGTACGGCATCCCGACCATCCGGTCGACGTGGAGAGCGGCACGGGACTGGGGCGACGGCTGCTGTTCCAGCGGGTGCCGGAGGCGAAGACCGTCAAGAACCGGCTCCACATCGACGTGCACTCGGCCCCGGGGCAGCGGGACGACGAGGTCGCGCGGCTGGAGAGACTGGGGGCGAGCGTGCTGCGGCGGGTGAAGGAGCAGGGCGGGGAGTGGGTCGTGATGGCGGATCCGGAGGGGAACGAGTTCTGCGTGCACTAGGGCGGCGACCCGGGGGCTGTAGCGCGAAGTCAGTGGCCAAATAGCAGTCTTGACGGAGAGTCAGCACCAGCTTCACCATCCAGGGACCCCATTCACTGTGGACTCCCTGTGACCACCTCACAGGGTCTCCCTGGACGTCGGAGCCCCCCACATGAAGCTCTCCGTCTCCGGGCGCGCGGTGGCGGCCGGTGCCGTCGCGGTCGCCATGCTGGTCACCGGCGGATCCATCGCCGACGCCTCGCCCGCTCCCCGGCGCGCGGCGGCCGCGCCCGACATACCCGTGGCAGGCGTCAAGGCCCACCTGACCCAGCTGCAGTCCATCGCCACCGCCAACGGCGGCAACCGCGCGCACGGCCGGGCCGGCTACCGGGCCTCACTCGACTACGTGAAGGCCAAGCTGGACGCGGCCGGATACACCACCACCGTCCAGCAGTTCACCGCCTCCGGCCGCACCGGCTACAACCTCATCGCCGACTGGCCGGGCGGCGACACCGACCAGGTCCTGATGGCGGGTTCGCACCTCGACAGCGTCTCCTCCGGACCCGGCATCAACGACAACGGCTCCGGCTCGGCCGCCGTCCTGGAGACCGCGCTGGCCGTGGCGCGGGCACAGTACAAGCCCACCAAGCACCTGCGGTTCGCCTGGTGGGGCGCGGAGGAGCTGGGCCTGGTCGGCTCCCGCCACTACGTCAACAACCTGTCCCCGGCGAACCGTTCACGCATCAGCGGTTACCTGAACTTCGACATGATCGGCTCGCCCAACCCCGGCTACTTCGTCTACGACGACGACCCCGCCATCGAGAAGACCTTCAAGGACTACTTCACCGGCATCGGCGTCCCGACCGAGATCGAGACCGAGGGCGACGGCCGCTCCGACCACGCGCCGTTCAAGAGCGCGGGCGTCCCGGTCGGCGGGCTCTTCACCGGCGCGAGCCGGACGAAGACCTCCGCCCAGGCCGCGAAGTGGGGCGGTACGGCGGGCCGGGCCTTCGACCGCTGCTACCACTCCTCCTGCGACACCACCGCCAACATCGACGACACGGCACTGGACCGCAACAGCGACGCACTCGCGTACGCGGTGTGGGAGCTGTCGGAGTAGCGCCGCTGGTCGGCACCTACGGGGTGCGGGCGCGGGCGGTGAGGCGGCCCATGCGGGCCCGGGCGGACTCCAGTTGCCCGATGTCGTCGGCGGCCGGGCCGTCCTCGGCGCTGAGCTCGGTCCACAGGCCGATGAGCTCGCCGCCCAGCTCCAGCCCGAGCAGCGGGTCGCGCACCGCGCGCCAGGCGGTGGCCGCGCTCTGCACGTTGCCGTACGCGGCCTCCGCGTCTCCCGCGCGGCGGCGGATCCCCGCCAGGTCGAGGGAGAGCCGGAAGGCGCGGACCGGGTCGCCCGCCAAGTAGGCGACGTACGCGCTGAGTTCACCCAGCCGGAGCACCTCGGGGTGCTCCGGCCCCAGCGTCCCCGACGCCTCCGCCACGGTCTCCTCCGCCAGCCGCGTCGCCGTCTCGATCCGCCCCGCCTTGACGGCCTCGCTGATCCGCGCGACCGGCTCCGCGAGGAGCGCGGGGGTGTCCCCGGGGGCGGTGAGGGGTTCGTCGCCGAGTACCGCTTCGGCCACGGCGTCGAAGCCGCGGACGGGGGTGGGCTTCGGGTCGGGATCGAGGTCGGGATCGAGGTCGGGGGTGAGGTGCGGGTGTGATGGCCGTACGGCCTCGGGGGCCGGGGCCGACGGGGTGGCCATGGGATCCCTGCGCTCCTTGGGCTCCACGGGCCGCATGGGCGAGGGCGGAGCGTCCATCGGTGGAGGCGGGCCGAACTCCCCCGTCGGCGGCGCGACCGTGCCCGGGGGCGTGTCCTGCGCCCACTCGGGCACGGCCCGCAGCTGGAACGTCGGGAGGGGCTGCTCCGCGGGCGCCTGCGGCTCGGGCACGGCCCCCAGGGGGAACGTCGGGACGGCGTCCCGCACGGGTTCCGGTGCCGCCGGGCGCAGGACGTGGGTGGGCTGGTCGTGCTGGGGCCGGACGGGGTCGGGCGCGGTGGGCTCGGTCTCCGCCGGCCCCGTGCGGACCGGCTCCGCGGTGAAGTGGCTTGAGCCGTCCGGGTCGACCTGGAGGGGGACGACGTAGCCGATGCGCTCGTCGTGGACCGTGGCGTGGACGGTGTGGCCGGTGGCGAGGGCGATGCGGTGGAGGCGGTTCAGGACGGCCTGCTGGATCTCCTGGCCGGGTTCGGCGAACACCGGGACGCCGCCGACCGACGCCCCGCCCGCACCCGTTCCGGAGGCGGGGACCCGGACGTCGATCGGGACCGCCGCCGAGGTCGCCGCGTGCGCGGCCTGCTTCTGTTCCCGCTTGTTCTCGCGGCTGAGTCGGGACATCGTCCCCTCTCTCGACGTCGTACACCTACCGTCGAGTCTGTCCGCTCGCCCGCCGTTCTCACGTCACCGCGGTGTCACAGGCTCGTCCCAAGGGCCGCGGGGCCGGCCCCGGAACGCGCCGGCGAGGCAGGAGAGGAGGCATGCGGACAAGCATGCGAGAGGGACCGGAGATCTGGATCCGCGGGCCGGTGGCCGTACCGGAGCCGGGGCCGCCGGAGCCCGCCCACGCCTCGGCCACGGCACGGCGTTTCTCCTGGGTCGGCACCCACGGCGGCGCGGGTGTCTCCACGCTCGCCGCCGTCTACGGCGGTCAGGACTGCGGCCGCGCCTGGCCGGGCCCGGCCGATCCGCGGTCGGTGCTGCTCGTCGCCCGGACGCACGCGGCCGGGCTGGAGGCCGTGGCCCAGGCGGTGGAGGTGTTCCGGCGCGGGGCGGCCCCACCGGGGCTCGACCTGGACGCGGTGGTGCTCGTCGCGGACGCGCCGGGGCGGCTGCCGCGCCCGCTCGCCCAGCGGATCCGGCCGCTCGAGTCGGCCATCGACGTGTACCGCGTGCCGTGGGTGCCGGCCTGGCGGCTCGGCGACCTCGGCGGGCGCCCGCCGCGCGAGACGCAGACGCTGGCCCGGCTGACGGGGGCGGTGCGCTGACGGCCGTGAGCCCCGGGGCGGCGTCCCTGTCGGCGGAGGAGATCGCCGCGGGCGTACGGTCCCGGACGGTGCGGGCCGTCGAGGTCGTCGCGGCGGCGCTCGACCGGATCGAGCGGGCCGATCCGGACCTGTGCGCGTTCGTCGAGGTGTGGGGCGAGGCGGCGCTGCGGCGGGCGGGTGAGGTGGATGCGCGGGTGGCGGCGGGTGAGCGGCTGCCGCTGGCCGGGGTGCCGGTCGCCGTGAAGGGCCGCCAGGGGCTGCGTACGGCCGGTCCGTTGCTCGCGGCCGGGTGTGTCGCCGTGGGCGCGACCTCCGTGCCCGGGCCCGGAACCCCCTGGCAGACCTGGGGGCTTGGCGCGCACGGCCGTACCGTCAACCCGTGGCGGGCGGACCGTACGCCGGGCGGCTCCTCGGCCGGGTCGGCGGCGGCGGTGGCGGCCGGGCTGGTGCCGCTGGCGACCGGGAGCGACGGGGCCGGGTCGGTACGCATCCCGGCGGCGTGGTGCGGGGTCGTCGGGCTCAAGGTCACGAACGGCCGGTTGCCGTCGAGCGACCGTACGGGGCTCATGGCCCCCGGTGTCCTGGCCCGCTCGGCGTCGGACGCGGCGGCCTGGTGGCGGGTGGTGTCGCGGGAGGCGGGCTCCGCGCCCGCGCCGCGTCCCGGCGCCGCCGTCCGGCCGGCCTCCGCGGCCGTGGCGCGGGCCGGAGGCGCCGATCGGTGCGGCGACGCCGCCGAGCACCCGCCACGCCCCGTCACCGCCGTCTGGTCCCCCGACCTCGGCTTCGCCGCGCCCGACCCGGAGCCCGTCGCCCTCGCGCGAGCGGCGGTCGAGCGGCTCGTGGCGGCCGGTGCCGTACGGCTCGTACGGCCGCGGGTGCCGGTGCGGCTCGCGGACCCGGCGCCCGCCTGGCTCGCCCTGCGCACCCCCGGCGCCGACGCGGCCGACCTGGCCGCGGCCCACCGGATCCGGGCGGCCAACGACCGGCGGCTGGCCCGGCTCTTCGCCGACGCGGAGCTGCTGCTGACGCCGACGACCCCCAACGCCCCGCATGGCCACGACGGCCCGGGCGACCGCTACTCCACCGCCCTCACCTGGGCGTTCAACCTGAGCGGACACCCGGCGCTGAGCGTTCCGGCAGGGCTCGGCGGCGACGGCTGCCCGGCCGGGCTGCAGGTGGTGGCGCCGCACGGGCGGGAGGAGTCGCTGCTGGCCGTGGCGAGAAACATCCCTTGGACATTTGATTGCATGCACATATGATGCATGAGCCTGTAATTGATGCACGCCGACTTTCTGGGGGACCGCCATGAGCCGCCGCTTCCTGTTCGTCCTGGGCAGCGCCCGCCGCGAGGGCAACACCGAGCTGCTGGCCCGCCGGGCCGCCGAACAGCTGCCCGCGGACGTGGAGCAGCAGTGGATCGACCTCGCCGACCATCCGCTGCCCGACTTCGAGGACCTGCGCCATGACAGCGACCACGTCCGCCCGAGGGAGGGCAACGTGGCCCTGTTGCTCGACGCGACCCTCGCGGCGACGGACGTCGTGATCGCCTCGCCGCTGTACTGGTACTCGGTGTCCAGCCTCACCAAGCGCTACCTCGACTACTGGTCGGGCTGGCTGCGCACGCCGGGCCTCGACTTCAAGGCGACGATGGCCGGGCGCACCCTGTGGGGCGTCACCGCGCTCGCGCACGAGGAGCGGGAGGTCGCCGACCCGCTGGTCGGCACGCTCAACAACTCGGCCGCGTACATGGGGATGCGCTTCGGCGGGGTGCTGCTCGGCAACGGCAGCAAGCCCGGTGACGTCCTCAGGGACGAGGAGGCACTCACCCGCGCCAAGACGTTCTTCGCCCAGGAGGCACCGTACGCCCGCTTCCCGTACGAAACCGCGTGAGGGCTAGGCCGTGACGTCCTTCGCCGTGAACCGCGCCCAGGCCGCCGAGCCGAACACCGCCGCGTACAGGGCCTGCAGGCCGAGGTTCCTCAGCAGGTCGTCCCAGTAGACCGGCTCGCGCATGAGGTCGGCGAAGGACAGCCAGTAGTGGGAGAAGAAGTAGGGGTGGAGCGCGTCGAGTTGGGGGATCCGGTCGAGGATCTGGACGGTGATCAGCAGGCCGACGGTCGTCGCCATCGCCGCGATGCCGCTGTTGGTCAGGGTCGACACGAACAGGCCCAGGGCGGCCACGCCGATCAGTGACGCGGCGACGACCAGGGCGATCAGCAGGGCCCGGCCGAGGCCCTCGGCGAAGCCGATGGTGGTGCCGGAGATCGTCGTCAGGTCGCCCAGCGGGAAGAGCAGTGCCCCGACCGTCAGCGCCGACACCGCGACCACGAGCGTGGCCACCAGGCAGAAGGCCAGCACGGTCGCGTACTTGGTGAGGAGGAGCCGGGTGCGCCCCGCGGGGGCGACCAGGAGGTAGCGGAGCGTGCCGGCGTTCGCCTCGCCGGCGATCGCGTCGCCCGCGATGACACCGATCGCCATCGGCAGGAAGAACGGCAGGGTCGCGGCGAGCGCGGTGAAGACCAGGAACAGGCCGTTGTTGGTGATCTGCGAGATGAACGCCGGGCCCTCGCCGCCCCCGCCGCCGGGCGACGAGCCGTCGCTCGTCTCGATCTTCACCGCGATCCCGACCAGGACCGGCACCGCCGCCAGCACGCCCAGCAGGGCGAGGGTGCGCCAGCGCCGGAACGTGGTCAGCAGCTCGTTGCGCAGCAGACCGAAGGTCCACAGCACACTCGGCGTCCGCGCGGTCTCAGCCCGCGACATCGAAGCCCTCCCCCGTCAGCGCGACGAACGCGTCCTCCAGCGAGGGCCGTTCGACCGTGAAGCCGCGCACCCGCACTCCCGCCGTCACCAACGCGGCGTTCACCTCGGCGAGATCGCGGTCGGGCGGTTCCCCGGTCACCCGGTCGTCGGCGACGACGATGTCGCCGGCCCCCTGCTCCTTCAGCACCCGGGCCGCGTCCGACGGGTCCGGTGTGGTCACCACCAGCCGACCGCGCGTCCCGGCGGCCAGCTCGGCGACCGTGCCCTGCCTGATCAGCCGGCCCTGCGCCATCACCGCCGCGTGCGTGCACACCTGCTCGATCTCGTCGAGCAGATGGGAGGAGAGGAAGACGGCCGTGCCGTCGGAGGCCAACTCCCGGATCAGCGCGCGGATCTCGCGCATGCCCTGCGGGTCGAGGCCGTTGGTCGGCTCGTCGAGCACGAGGAGGCTGCGCGGCTGGAGCAGCGCGGCCGCGAGACCGAGGCGCTGCTTCATCCCGAGGGAGTACGCCTTCGCCTTCTTGCCCGCGGCGGCCGTCAGGCCCACCCGGTCCAGGGCCGCCGCGACCCGCGCGCGCCGGGTGCGCGGATCGGCGGCCGGGTCGGCGGCGTCGTACCTCAGGAGGTTGTCGCGGCCGGAGAGGAAGCCGTACAGGGCCGGGCCCTCGATGAGGGCGCCGACCTGAGGCAGTACGGTGCGCGCGGCGCGCGGCATGGGCCGCCCCAGGACGTGCGCCGTGCCGGAGGTCGGCTCGATGAGTCCCATCAGCATGCGGATGGTGGTGGTCTTGCCGGAGCCGTTGGGACCGAGGAAGCCGAAGACGCTGCCCGCCGGGACGGTCAGGTCCAGACCGTCGACGGCGAGCTGTCCGCCGCGGTAGCGCTTGGTGAGCGCACGGGTGGCGATGACACTGCCCCCGGCGTCTCCCGTGTCCGGCTCCGTGGCGGACGGTTCGCCCATCGGCTCCCTCGATTCGTCGTGCCTGGAGGAGTGCTCGCGAAGTACTCGAGAAGTACCCGTGGAGACTCGTGGAGTGCTCGTAGCGGTACCCGCAGGGGGTTGGGGTCTTACTTCCCCGCGTCGGCCGCCTTCACGAGCGCGTCCTTGGTGACGGCGCCCACGTAGACCTTGCCGTCCTCCGTGATCAGGGCGTTGACCAGGCGCGTGCTGAAGACCGTGCCCGAGCCGAACTTGCCGCTCACCTTGTCGCCGAGCGAGTCCAGGAAGCCGCCGAGGTCGCCGCCGGCCCCGGCCGTGGGCAGGCCCTCGCCGCCGGTGTCGAAGGTGGCGATGGTGTTCCAGCCCTCGCCGATGGTCTTCAGGCCCTCCAGACCGTCGAGTTCCTTGGCGAGGTCGCCCTCGGACTTCGGCGCGCGCCGCGGCGCCTCGGCCGCCTTGCCGGCCTCGTGGTCCTCGGTGACCTTCGCGCCCTTGGGCGGGGTGAAGTCGAAGGTCGACGCGGCCGGCTTGGCGAAGCTGACCTGGGTGAAGCCCGCGTCCACGACGGCGGCGCCGCCGCTCGCCGGGGTCAGCGTGAACTTCAGCGGCATGCCGGTCTTCGCGTCCACCGCCACGCTGATCGCCCCGACCGTGGAGCCGGACTGCTTCGGCTTGATGACCAGCTTGTACGCGTCCCGGCCGGCGACCTGCGCGGTGCCGTCGACGGTCACGGAGGTCGTGTCGTCGACCGCCTTCAGGGCCTCCTCGGCGAAGTCCTTGGGCGTGGCCGGAGGCTGCGCCTTCTTGTGCTCGGCGGTGTCGTCGACGGTGCCGTGGTAGACCTCGTTCGACGCGCTGTCGTAGCCCCAGACGTCCTCGCCGTTGTGGATCAGGCTGTACTCGGCTGCGTTCTCCAGCAGCGACAGCTTCTGCCGGTCGGGGCCGTCGGCCGCGACGCGCAGCGTGTGCGTGCCGGTGGCCAGTTCCGTGAGCTTGGCCGACGGGTCGGCGGAGGAACCGCCCTCGCCGTCCGGCCGCGCGGCACCGGACATCAGGCCGCTCTCCAGCCCACCGAGGTCCGGCAGACCGAGATCCGTGCTGATCTTCACCGTGCCGGACAGTTGCTGTACGTCCGACTTCGCGATCTTCTCTATGAGCTGCTGGGCGGTGATGTCCGGGAGGTCGGGGTCACCGGAGTCGGCGATCGCGGGGACGAGCCCGATCGTCGCGGCCGCCACCCCCATCACCGCCACCGGGACCACGTACCGCGCGGCCTTGCGCCGGCCCGCGCGCAGGTCGTCGGCCTCCCCTGCGGTCGTGTTGTCGTCGGATGCGTACGGTGCCATGTGTGCCCTACCTCCGTGTCGGCGGCGGCTGTCCGTCTCGTCTCGCGTTGCGCGACCTCGCACTCTCCCGCAAGCTCTCGACTGCGCTCGAGCAGGGGGACCCCCACTCCCCTGAGCCGCCATTCTCACCCGAATCGGTGAGGAGTGGTGTTTTCCGTGGTGTCCATCTGACCAAATCGGCCGGGGAGATACGTCAGACCCCGGGCTCAACTCCGTGTACTGCTGCGGTATGACACGGCAGGGCGGCGCCTCCCCCGACCCGTAGGGGTCGTACGGGAGACGCCGCCGAGGGTGTTGAGCCGCAGGGTCGGGTTTCCGGGCCGCGCCGCTTCACGGAGACCGGCACGCTTCCGCATCTTGTGGGTCGCGTCACATGCGCGGGGACGGAGTCCCCGGCGGGCGGCAGGGGGCGGAACCTACCCGGCCCGGTGCACCACCGCGTCGCACAGTTCCACCAGTGCCGCCTTCGCCGCGCACTCCGGCAACGGCGCCAGCGCCGCCCGGGCCTCCTCCGCGTACCGCACCGTGTCCCGCCGCGCCTGCTCCAGCGCCGGGTGGGCGCGGAGCCGGCGCAGGGCCTCCGCGTGCCGGGCGTCGTCCGTCAGGTCGGAGTCCAGCAGCTCGCACAGGGCGACGTCCTCGGCCAGCCCCAGCCGGGCCGCCCGCTCCCGCAGCCGCAGCACCGGCAGCGTGGGGATGCCCTCGCGCAGGTCCGTGCCCGGCGTCTTGCCGGACTCGTGGGAGTCGGAGGCGATGTCCAGGACGTCGTCGGCGAGCTGGAAGGCGACGCCGAGCCGCTCGCCGTACTGGGTCAGCACGTCCACGACCGTCTCGTCGGCCCCGGACATCATCGCGCCGAACCGGCACGACACCGCCACCAGCGAACCGGTCTTGCCGCCCAGCACGTCCAGGTAGTGGTCGACCGGGTCCCGCCCGTCCTGCGGGCCGGCGGTCTCCAGGATCTGCCCGGTGACCAGCCGCTCGAACGCGACGGCCTGCACCCGGACCGCCTCCGGCCCGAGGTCGGCGAGGATCTGCGAGGCACGCGCGAAGAGGAAGTCGCCGGTGAGGACCGCGACGGAGTTGCCCCAGCGCGTGTTCGCGCTCGGCACCCCGCGCCGCACGGCCGCCTCGTCCATCACGTCGTCGTGGTACAGCGTGGCGAGGTGGGTGAGCTCCACGACGACGGCCGACGGCACGATCCCGGGCGCGTACGGGTCGCCGAACCGCGCGGAGAGCATCACCAGCAGTGGCCGGAACCGCTTGCCACCGGCCCGCACCAGGTGCTGGGCGGCCTCCGTGATGAAGGGCACCTCACTCTTGGTGGCTTCGAGCAGCCCTTCCTCGACAGCCGCCAATCCGGCCTGGACATCGGCTTCCAGAGCCTGGTCCCGCACGCTCAGCCCGAACGGCCCGACGACGGTCACGAGGGGTCTCCTGTCTGCTGGTGTCTACTGGCGATTACACGGTTTGTCGATAGGTCGCTGCCATCACTCAAGTCAGCGTATCCGGTCACGTTTCGATCACCGCGAGCGCCCGGGGTTACAGGCCGGGCCATATCGGATCACGCCCGTCATGTTTCTGATCAGCTGATAAGAACAGTCATTGATCGCCTTGCCGGGAAGCAGCGATCCACACCCCGGGCCACACCTCGACATGCGGGCCATCCTGCCCGCGCCGCCCGATTTGCCGCAAATAGCAAGCGAATTCCCCTTGAGGGGAAAATGCTCGCCGGGCTCGTGATCAGTGAAGTAAGTCACTTTCGCCTCACGCGCCTCACCGCGCCACACCTCACCGTTTCGCCTTCCCGGGAACGCCAGTTGGGCTTGGCGACCGCAAAGGATCAAGCACCCCATATGCCTCACGGCAAGATCAACCGGCATGTTCTGTGATTCCGGCACTTGTTCCCGGCATGTGCTCTCGCATACGTTCCGGGCCTGCCGGGCGGACGCCGAATCCTGCCGCCGCCCGTGCCCCAATGACCACTTCACTCACGCACGGCAGGAGCGGGGGACCCAGGTAAGTCGCCGTTCCAGGCATGCCCGGAACGGCTAGGGGTGAAGCCGCGCCCGCGGCCGGGCACCTCCCGCCCGAACCCGACAGCTCACCTCGCAGGCGTCGGAGAGGAACTTCAGCATGCCTGGACGAGCTAAGCACCGCCGCCCCAGAACCAACCTGCTCACCCGAGGTGTCGTCGCCGCCGGCACCGGCGGCGCGGCGCTCTCGCTCCCCCTCATGGGCGCCACGACCGCGAACGCCGCCCAGCCGCCCCAGATCGCCCCCGTCGCCGCCCAGGTGGCGCCCCAGGCCGCGCAGGCGGCCAAGTCCCTCACGTACACCGTGGTCAAGGGCGACACCCTCTACCGGATCGCCGACAGGTACGACGTGAGCGGCGGATGGCGTCAGCTCTACAAGGACAACCGCGCGACCGTCGGCGGCGACCCGCAGCTGATCCGCCCGGGTCAGAAGCTGAAGGTGACGACGACGAAGGCGGACGCCGCCAAGAAGGCGAGCGCGGCGGACAAGGCGACCAAGTCGTCCACGGCCGCCAAGCCGGCCACGCAGGCCGCCGGATCCGTCGCCAAGGCCACCCCGGCCGCCGCGAAGACCTACGCGAACAACCTCGACGGCTGGATCCGCGAAGCCCTGGACATCATGGCGCAGAAGGGAATTCCCGGGACGTACGACGGTATTTACCGCAACATCATGCGGGAGTCGTCCGGCAACCCCCTGGCCATCAACAACTGGGACTCCAACGCCGCCGCCGGCACCCCGTCCAAGGGCCTCCTGCAGGTCATCGACCCGACCTTCCAGGCCTACCACGTGCCCGGCACGTCCTGGGACCCGTACGACCCGGTCGCGAACATCACCGCGGCCTGCAACTACGCGGCCCAGCGGTACGGCTCGATCGACAACGTCTTCGGCCCGTACTAGGCCCTACCCGTCGGGAAACAGTCGCTCGAGGACGACGGCGATGCCGTCGTCCTCGTTCGACAGGGTGATCTCGTCCGCCCTCGCCTTGAGTTCCGGGTGGGCGTTGGCCATGGCGACGCCGTGGGCGGCCCAGTCGAACATGGGGATGTCGTTGGGCATGTCGCCGAAGGCGATGGTCCCCGCCGGGCCCAGCCCCAGGTGCTCGGCGGCCAGCGCGAGACCGGTCGCCTTGGTGATGCCGCACGGCTGGAGTTCGACGGTCCCCGGCCCCGACATGGTGACCGTCGCGAGCGACCCCACCACCGAACGCGCCGTCGCCGCCAACTCGTCGTCGGACAGGCGGGGATGGCGCAGCAGCACCTTGCTGATCGGCGCGCACCACAGGTCCTCGCGCCGCCCGACCCGCAGCGCGGGCAGGGTCGGGTGCGGCATCAGATAGCCCGGCTCGATGAGCGTGAGCCCGTCGACCCCGTCCTGGTCGACCGCGGCGTACACCTCCCCCACCTCGGCCTCGATCTTCTCCAGCGCGGTCTCGGCCAGCTCCCGGTCCAGGGTGACGGACCACAGCAGACGGTCCGCGCCGGCGTCGTACACCTGCGCGCCCTGCCCGCACACCGCGAGCCCCCCGCAGCCGAGGTCGTCGAGGAGCGGCCGCACTCTCGGTGCCGGGCGTCCCGTCACCACGAGGTGCTGGGCACCGGCCCGCGCCACCCGCGCGAGCGCGGCGAGGGACCGGTCGGAGAGGGTGTCGTCGCCGCGCAGCAGCGTTCCGTCCAGGTCGGTGGCGATGAGTGAATACGCGGTGGGAGCGGCCATGATCAGAGAATACGGACAACGCGCCCGCCCGACTCACCGCGCACCGGCCCCCGGACGCCCGCCAGTCACGCGCCCACAGGGCGGTTTCCGGCATAGCCGACTACCGTCCGGTTGAAGGTCTCTGCACCAGTTGGCATCAACATGCTCCGCTACCTACCGTCAGGGCGGTCTCGGGCGGTACCTTCCATGTGTCCAGGGGGGACTTGATCGGGGGGTCGGGTTGAGCAGTGGACCCAGTGGCCGCATGCGCGTGCTGAGGCCCGAAGAGCTCGGCGAGGGGGAAAGGGAGCGCTGGCGGGAGCTGCGCGCCGGCTCACAGGCGCCGCGCAACCCGTTCATGGAACCGGAGTTCACCGACGCCGTGGGCCGCGTACGGCCGCAGGCCCGGGTCGCGGTGCTGTACGAGGGACTGGAGCCGGTCGGCTTCCTGCCGTACGAGCGGGGCCCGTTGGGGCAGGGCCGGGCGATCGGGCTCGGGGTGTCGGACAGCCAGGGCGCGGTGCTGCGGCCCGGCCTGCGCGTGGACACCGGCGCACTGCTGCGGGCCTGCTCGGTGTCGAGCTACGCCTTCGACAACCTGGAGGCCGAGCAGCGCCTGTTCGTGCCGTACGCGGCCGAGGAGCACGCCACGTACGTCATCGACGTGGAGAAGGGCTACGAGACCTACGAGTCCGTGCTGCGCGCCCAGTCGCCGAAGTTCCTGAAGACCACCCTCGCCAAGGAGCGCAGGCTGGGCCGCCAGGTCGGCGAGCTGCGGTTCGTCTTCGACGAACGCGACCCGGCGGCGCTGCGCACGCTCATGGGGTGGAAGTCGGCGCAGTACCGCAGGACGGGCCGCCGGGACCGGTTCGCGCAGGAGTGGATCACCCGTCTCGTGGCCCGGCTCGCCGGGACCCGGGCGCCGGAGTGCACGGGCACGCTGTCCGTGCTGTACGCCGCCGGCCGTCCGGTCGCCGCGCACTTCGGGCTGTGCTCGGCCTCGGTGCTGGCCTGCTGGTTCCCGGCGTACGACCCGGAGTTCGCGAGGTACTCGCCGGGGCTGGTGCTGCATCTGCGGATGGCCGAGGCGGCCGCCGGGCAGGGCATCGGCATGCTCGACCTGGGGCGCGGCGCGGCCGAGTACAAGGACGCGCTGAAGACGGGCGAACTGCCCGTGTACGAAGGGGCGGTGACGCGCCCGGGGGTGGGCGCAGCGCTGCACTGGCTGAGCCGCGAGCCCGCGCGCCGCGCGCACAGCTTCGTCCGCGGCCGGCCGCGTCTGGCGTCGCTGGCCACGCGGACCCTGAAGGGCGCGGCACGGCTGCGCCGGTCATGAACAAGGGGGAGGGTGTATGTCTCGCACCACGCGTGCGCAGGAGGAGATACGGCGGTTCCTGAGCATCAGACCGGTGCAGGTCGCCGAACTGGATCTGGACACCGGCACCCTGCGGCCCGGCCCGGGCAGCCCGCCCGTCACGCCCGGCGAGGTGTTCGTCCTGGTCAGGCGGGACGGACGGCCGGTCGGCACCCTGCTCGGGCGGGTACCGGAGGGGGCGGACCCGAAGGGCGTCCTGACGGTGCTCGCCCGCAAGGAGGGTGCGGAGGGTGCGGAGGGTGCGGACACGGCGGCACCCGCACCGCCGGAGACGCGGGTCGCCGCACCGCCGGAGACGGAACGCACCGCACCACCGGAAACGCCGGTCACCGCGCCGCCGTTCACCACCGTCGTCGTCGCCACCCGGGAGCGCGCCGCTCAGCTCGCCCGCGCGCTGGACTCGCTGCTCGCGCAGGACCACCCGCGCTTCGAGATCGTCGTCGTGGACAACGCGCCCGTGACGGGGGAGACGCGGGAGCTGGTCGAGCGGAAGTACGGCGAGCGGGTGCGGTACGTGGGCGAGCCGGTCCCCGGTCTCGCGCTCGCGCACAACACGGGGCTCGGCGCCGCCCGGGGCGAGGTGGTCGCCTTCACCGACGACGACGTCGTCGCCGACCCACGCTGGCTCACCGAACTGACCGCGCCCTTCGCCGCCGACCCCGAACTGGGCTGCGCCACCGGGCTGATCCTGCCCGCGCGGCTGCGCACCCCGGCCCAGGTGCTGTTGGAAAGTCATGGCGGCTTCGCCAAAGGCTTCACTCCAAGGACGTACGACCCGAAGGACCCGCCCGTGGACGAGCCGCTGTTCCCGTTCACGGCGGGCCGGTTCGGTTCGGGCGCCAACATGGCCTTCCGTACGGACGTGTTGCGGGCCGTCGGCGGCTTCGACCCGGCCACCGGCGCCGGAACGGCCGCCCGGGGCGGCGACGACCTCTACGGCTTCGTCCGCGTCCTCGCCCAGGGGCACCGGCTGCGCTACACGCCGTCGGCGCTGGTGTGGCACCACCACCGGGAGACCTGGCGGGACCTGGAGACCCAGGCCTACGGTTACGGCGCGGGCCTCACCGCCTACCTCACCGCGATCCTGGTCAACCGCCCCGCGCTGCTGCCGGCGTTCCTCGCGAGGCTGCCCCGCGGTCTGGCCCACGCCCGCGCGCTGACCGCCGTACGCGAAACGGACGGGGGCGGGACGCCGGGCGGGCACGACGACCGGGCGCATCCGTGGCCACGGCGGCTGTCGCGGCTGCAGCGCAGGGGGATGCTGTACGGGCCCGTGGGCTATGTGCGGGCCCGGCGTGCCCTGCGGACCGCCGGGGGATCGAGATGAGGACGTCGCAGGGGGGTCGTCGGGGCGAGGGGCCGACAGGCCGCGAGGGAAGAGAGTCCGGGCAGGCCGGGAGAACCGGCGCGAGCAGGCCCGTCACGCCGGCCGTCCCCACCGCGACCCCGGCCATCCCCGTGTTCCTGTACCACGCCGTGATGGAGGACCCGCCCGCCTGGATCGCCGAGTTCACCGTCACGCCACGGCAGTTCGCCGCCCACCTCGACGCCATCGTCGCCAGCGGGCGGACGCCCGTCACGATCGGCACGGTCGCCGATCACCTCGCCGGGCGCGCGCCTCTTCCGCCCCGGCCCGTGCTGCTCACCTTCGACGACGGCTTCGCCGACCTGCCCGGCCCCACCGCCGAGGCGCTGGCCGAGCGGGCCCTGCCCGCCACCGCCTACCTCACCACCGGCGCCATCGCCCCGGGCGGCCGCAGCCTGCTGCCGCCCGCCCCGATGATGCCTCTGGCCCGGGCGGCGGAGCTGGAACGTTACGGCATGGAGATCGGCAGCCACACCGTCACGCACGCCCAGCTGGACACCCTGCCCACCCGGCGGCTGGCGTACGAACTGCGTACGTCCAAGGCCGTGCTGGAGGACGCCCTCGGTCATCCGGTGCGGCATCTCGCCTATCCGCACGGCTACAACAGCCCGCGGGTGCGGGCCATGGCGGCGCGGACCGGCTACGAGACGGCGACCGCCGTACGGCACGCGCTCAGCTCCGACCGGGACGAGCGCTACCGCATCGCCCGGCTCATCGTGCGGCGCGGTCACACGATCGCCGACGTCGAGGGCTGGCTGGCGGGCGGCGGCGCGCGGATCGCCCCCTACCGCGACGGCCCGAGGACGATCGCCTGGCGCTGGTACCGACGGGCCCGCGCGGTGGTGCACGGGCCCGAGTTCGCGGGCTGACCCGCGGAAGGGGTCACAGGGAGCCGGGGACCAGGGATCAGGGACTACTTCAGCGGCTGGTTGAGGTAGGGGTCCGCGACCGCCTCACGCAGGCTGTCCCAGGCCGCCTCGTTCGCCAGCGCCAGGTTGCAGTGCGGCCCCGGATCGCGGAAGTTCCACTGGAGCGCGGCCTTGACGCCCTCCAGGCGCTTCAGCACGCGGGGCACCTCCGCGTACCACTGGGCCTGCCGCTCCGGTCGGGCCGCGTCGACGGCGGTGCCGAACTCGGAGAGCATCAGCGGTTTGTCGTCGGAGATGTTCTGGCGGATCCAGGTGTGCGTGGCGGTCTGGGTCTGCGCGAAGGTCAGCCAGTCCGTGTCGTGGCAGCGGTAGTAGTTGTACTGGTTGTAGCCGATCCAGTCGACGTACGCGTCGCCCGGGTACATGCGCTTGATGAGGTCGGCGTGGTCCAGGTACCCGGTGGTGATCCAGGTCCACACGACGTTGTCGACACCCAGTGCGCGGAACCGGTCGTGGATGTGCCGGTACGCCCTGACGAACTCGGCCGGGGTGCCGTTGTCGGGGGTGCGGGTGTCCATCTCCAGGTCGAAGGAGAGGAAGACCTTCCTTCCGTAGTCCTTGATACGCCGGGCCTGGACGTCGATGACCGACGCGTCGAGCTTGCCGTCCGCGATCTGCTTCCAGGTCGGCTGCTGCTTCTTCGTACCGCCCCACCACTTGCTCTCCCAGGACAGCAGCAGAAGATGGTCCTCGCCGACACGCTGTTCCTCGTCGGTGAGCAGCTGGCCCTCCCGGCGGGCGCCCTCCGCCAGGGACATGTCGTGGTACGTGTACACGATGTCGAGCTTGCGGCCCACGCGTTGCTCGTAGGCGCGCACCTTCTCCCCCAGGTCGTCCCGCTCGTGCGGCACGAAGGCGCCGAACCAGGCGCCGCAGGGCGGTTCGAGGAGAGCCGTGGGGCGGCACTTCTCGCCCTGTGCGGAGGGTACGGACCCCGCGGTGTCGCGCTCCTCCGGTCCGGAGGCTTCCCGGAGGGCGAGGGCGGCGACCATGACCGCGGTGACGACCGTGGCGGACGTGATCAGCACGCGGCGCCGGCCCGACGGTGGCGGGCCGGCCTCCCGTCCCCCCTGCTCGCGGGGGGTCGGCCTGCGGTGCTGTCCGGCCGGGGCGGACGTACGGCGCACAGCGGCGGGGATGCGGCGCACGGCCGCGGGGATACGGCGAAAGGGACGGGCGAACCTCACTGAGCGGAACCCTTCAATGTACTCGGCGCGGTCCCCGGGGCCGTCCTCGGCGACGGGGAGGCGCGCAGCCGCGGGCAGAACGCGGCGAGCGTGGTCAGCAGTGCCAGCGTCAGCAGGACGCGCTGCGCGCTGAAGGTGTGCGTGGCGATCAGCACCGTCGCGACGATCATCACGGCGCCCATGCTCAGGAAGACGGCCAGCATCAGCCGCTCCAGCAGGTCGGAGTGGCGTGCGAACTGCGGGTCCCGGCGCTCGACGGGCCGTTCGGCGGGCCGCGCCCGCAGCGCGGGACCGCAGACTCTGACCACGGCCGCGCCCGGACCCGCCGTCAGGAAGGCGACGACCGCCGCGCCGCGCAGCGGCGATCCGCCGGGCAGCGCGAGCGCGGCGAGCGCCAGCCAGCCGCCGAACGGCGGCAGCATCCGGACCACGAGTTCCTGCGGGGTCATCGCTCCGCGTTCCTGCGGGGTCATCGCTGCGCGTTCGTGCGAGGTCATCGCTCCGCTCCCCTCGCTGGTTTCAGTACGTAGACGGCCCCGGCGCTGTTCTCCGCCAGGAGCTGGAACCGCGGCGACGCGGCGACGGACTTCTGGATGCGGTCCAACTGAGCCTGTGTGAGCTGGCCGTTCATCTCGGAGTTAGCCAACTGCCCTCGCGTGAACAGGAGGTAGGCGCGGGCCGGGCGCTCCACCCCGGCCATGTCACTGGCGAGGGTGGCGGCCGGGTTCTTCACGATCTGGTCGACGTGGCGCCGGTCGTCGTCGAGGAACCAGTAGTGGTCGACGCTCCAGTAGGAGTCGTACGCGAACGGGTAGTTCCGGTTGGCGGCGACGACGAGGTCGCCCTCGGCGGCCCGGTCGAACAGCTGCCGTACGAGGGCCACTTCCTGCGGCGGGAAGTAGTTGATGCGGTCCTTGCCCGCGTAGCTGGGGACGAACGCGAGGGTTCCGCCGAGCAGCGCCAGCAGTGGCACCCAGGTGCCGTACGACCGCCGACGCGGGGCAGAGGCGGCCGGTGCCTCCGGTGCGGTGGCCTCGGCGGCCAGTGTGCGGACCTTCGGCAGCAGCGCCGCGGCGGCGAAGAAGGCAGCGCCGGGCAGCAGGAACATCAGCACCCGGAAGATCATCTCGCTGCCGTAGCTGTTCGCCCCGAGCATCGGCAGCGGGATCGCCGCGAGCAGCAGCAGCGGCAGCGCGCGGTGGCGCAGCACCGGCTGACGCAGCACACCGGCCACCGCGAGCAGCAGAACGGAGCCCGACAGCAGCCGGGCCGCCCAGGAGGTCGCCACCGCTCCGGTGCCGGTCGGGGTGGCGCCGTACCCGGTGGAGACGTTGCTGCCGACGTCGCCGACGGAGCGGATCATGTCGGGCAGCGCGGCGGACAGGAAGGGCAGCGCGGCCGTCATGCACCAGGCCAGGAAGATCACCACCGTGGTGACCAGCGGGACCCAGTCGCGGTAGCGGCGGGTCAGGCACAGGGCGAGCAGCGAGACGGCCAGCATGCCCGGGGTGAGCTGGTGCGAGATGACGATCGCCACGACCAGCACGGTGATCACGACCGTCCAGACCGCCGAACGCTGCGCCCCTCCCAGCCCACCGGAACGGCCGTACCGGCGCAGGACGACGGCCAGGACACCCAGGTGCAGGGCGAAGGCCACGGACTGCGGGGAGAAGTAGTCCTGCCCCACCCAGTTGGCGACGAAGAAGAGCCACACCGCGGTCCAGATCAGCCGCCGGTCCTCGGTGAAGGTGCGGTAGATCAGCAGCAGCGGGAGCAGCAGCATCAGGCTGGAGACCAGCGGCCACCACGCCATGTACATCGCCGCGTTGTCCACGCCCAGCATCCGCACCAGCGCGGCCTGGGCGGCGAAGAAGCCCGGCCACTGGTCGTACACCGCCATGTCGCCGACCTGGTCGGCGGTCTGCAGCCGGCCGGCCGTCAGCAGGTGGTCGATGACCGCGTCGTGCTTCCACGCCCAGGCATACAGCGGGGTCGGGTAGAGCACGGCCTGGGTGGCCCGCTCCATCACCAGCAGCCCGAGGACGTACGCCGCCGACCAGGCCTGCGGCCTGTGCGGATCGCGGACCGTGAACCAGAAACCGGCCGTGAGCACCACGAGGCCGAGCCAGAAGGCGGGATGCAGCGCGGTGACCAGTCCGAAGTCGCCGAGCCGGGAGACGTCGGTGTGCCGCACCGCGTAGACCCAGAGCCCGAGCGCCGCGAGCAGCGGACCGCCCGGCCACACGGCCGTACGGCGCCCGGGCCACGCGGGGGGCAGGTCGGAGAGATCCGTCACGGGCTCATGGGCCGGGCTCGATGCCTCCGAGGACGAGGAAGACGAAGACGTGGGAGAGGAGGACGAGGCAGAAAGGGACGAGGCAGAGGAGGACTGGTCAGGCCCGGCCGTTTCCGGCTCCGGCTCCGGCTGTGTCCGGTCCGTGGTCGGGGGCGCGTCCTGAGGGCTGGGCGCCGACGCGGGCTCTGGCGTGGATCTCTCCCGTGGAGTGGTTGGCGGACGCACGGCGGTTCCCCCCTGGCGGTTCTCGGCTCCGGAGCTTGATCAGTCGCTGGATCGGCCGTTGGCTTGTCTACGGTGCGGGAGCCCCATCGCCGATGCGGCGCGGCGGAGCAGCAGGAGCAGGACGAGCACGACGAGCACGACGAGCAGAAGCGGCGCGATGGGCGCGAGCTCCTCCCGCCACACCCAGCAGCCCACCGCGGTGAGATACAGAACCCCCCAGCGCCCCGGCCACGTCAGCCGTCCGCCCGCGCTCGCGAGCAGCGACCCCAGCGGTACGAGGCACAGCAGCTGGCAGACCGGCGGCGCCCACCGCAGCAGCGGTTCGGGCCCGTCGAGCCCCGTCACGTCCGCGAGGAAACCAGCCGTCTTCGAGTACAACGCCCCGTCGACCGGCCGTGGTTCCCAGCCGAGCGCCACGGGTGCGGCGTACAGGGCGAGCAGCGCCGCGGCCAGCGCGGCCGCGGGCAGCCACGGCTCGCGCCGGGCACACAGCGTCACCGAGGCCACGAACACGACGAGCAGCAGAGCGCCCGCGACGAACGCGGGGACCGGGAGGCCCTCCAGCAGCCGACGTCCTGTCAGTGCCGCTTCCGTGGTGCCGCCGAACCAGGGCAGGTCGCGCAGTGACGCCCAGAAAAACACGGTGGCGAGGCCCAGCAAGGACCACAGGGCGCCTCTGAGACGCCGCTCCTGGTCCCGGGGCGCCCCCTCCTGCGGGACTGCCTCCCCGTCCTGACGCGGCCCCTCCCCCTCCTCCGCTCCGGCACGCTCATCGCCCCTGTCGGACCCCTGGGCGGCGTCCGCAGGGCGCGGCGCATCCGGGTCGTGGAAGGCGTCCCCCTGCGGGGCGTCCGAGTGGTGCGGCCGCACGATCAGCGCCAGCGTGTCCGCCTGCAACGCCTCCCGTTCGTATCCGGGACGCCCTATGAACAGGGTGACCGTGTCCCCGTCGTCCCCGTCGTCCCCGTCGGCGTCCTTGGGCTCGTACGCCGCCCGGCGGGCCCAGCTCGTGCCGTACCCGGCGGTGGCGTTCAGCCGGGCCCAGCGGGTGCCGTAGGAGGACGTGGCGGAGTTCCGCTCCTTGGGCAGGTCGTCGCGGCGCAGCGCCGAGCGCAGCCCGACGACGGAGACGACAGCGATCAGCGTCATGCTGAGCAGCACCGCCCAGCCGGCGCCCGCGATCCCGGCCGGGGTGAGCAGCACGGCCGCGCTGCCCAGCACCAGCGTGCACATGGCGCCCTGGAGCGCGGCCAGCACCCCGGTGCGGCCCTGCACGCGCAGCACGCCGATGTACAGCTCCACCACGACCCTCGGCAGCGCGCCGAGGGCGAGGAGCCGCAGCACCGTGGACCCGTGCTCGGCGTAGTCCGGGCTGAAGGGGGCGAGGATCTGCGGCGCGAAGAGCACCAGCACCAGCACCACCGGCACGAGCAGCAGCGTCATGCGTCGCAGCGCCCCGCGGACGCCCTCGGCCAGCTGCCGCGGGTCGTGCGAGGCGTGGGCGGTGAGGGAGGAGGCCATGTTGATGGCCATGAACTCCATCGTGCCGCCGACGGTGTACGCGACGTAGAAGTAGCCGTTCTCCGCGGCGCTGAAGCGGATCGCGACCATCACCGGCAGCAGGTTGATCATCGCCAGGCTGAACAGCGCGCCGAGCGAGTCCCCGGCCAGGAAGCGGCCCATGTCCCGGACCTTGGGCGGCTCCAGGTCGCGGTCGGCCGCCGCCTGGCGCGGGATGAGTCTGCGGAAGATCAGCCAGCCCAGCGGCAGGGTGGAGAAGACGATGGCCACGGCCCAGGACACGAAGATGCCGAGCACGGGCAGGGTGCCGGCGAAGACGACCAGCAGGATCAGTTTGCCGACCGAGAACACCGCGTTCCCGGCCGGCACCCACTCGGCCTTGCGCAGCCCCGTGAGCACCCCGTCCTGCAGCGTGAGCAGCGCCCAGGCCACGCACGCGGCGACGAACACCGCGCCCGCGGCGGGTGTGCCGAGCGGCGCGTACGACGCTCCCCACTGGTCGAGCGTGAGCAGGAAGACGGCGGCGGCCAGGGCGACGACCAGCGAACTCGCCACGTACGTGCCCCACACCAGCCGTCCGGTCCGGCGGCCCGCGCGGGGCACGAAACGGACCACGGCGCCGATCATCGTCGTCGCCGTGATGCTGGCGAGCAGCCGCATCGCGGCGATCGCTGCGGAGCCCTGCCCGACGGCGTCCTCCGAGTAGTACCGCGCGGCCACCACCCAGAAGCCGAGGCCGAGCACGGCGGAGACGCCGGTGCTGAGCATCAGGAAGTAGGCGTTCTTGAACAGCGAGTCGGAGCCGTGCCCGCCGGCGCTGGGCCGCGGCCCGCCGGCGGCGGGTGCCTCGGCGTGCTCGTGCACCTGGACCTCAGCCACGGGCCGGACCCGGCCCTTCGGCTGCCGGCCCGGGCCGCGCCCGTCCTCCCGGCACCTGGACCGGCCGCGCCCCGGATGTCTCCAGCACCTCGACGACGTCCCGGGCCCGCAGCGGATCCACGGGCAGCGCGTGGCGCGCGAACCAGCGGGCCGCCTCCGGGTCGGGCGAGGGGTCGGTGAACTCGGCGCCCGCGTAGTCGTCAAGGGGCGGGTCGTAGAGATACCCGACGACGATGCCCCGCCGCGCCAGCGCCGCGATCGCCGCGTCCCGGTCCGCCACGAACAACGGCACCCGGAACAACGGCTGCCCGTCCCCGGTCGGCTTGGCCCACTTCGTCGACAGCAGCAGCTCCGTGCCCGCCCGGCAGGGTGCCAGCACCTCGTCCAGCCGCTCCAGCTTCCGCGCGATGCGCCGCAGCCGCAGCCGACCGGGCGTCAGGCGGTAGTCGTGCATGTCGACCCGTACCCAGGGATCGTGCGCGTCGAGCCCCGGCGCCGAGTGCGCGGCGCGGGCCAGGGCGTCGGGGCGCAGCGGCATCCGGATGTCCTCGCGCTCCGTCAGCCCCAGCAGCCGCATCGCGGCCCAGGCGGCGCCGCGCAGCCGCAGGCCCCGTACGGCCGCCTCCGCGTACGGCCGGACGGCGTAGGCGAGTTCGGCCGTCGTCCGCCGCGGCAGGAGCAGCTGCGCGCAGGTCCGCTCCACCGCCGCGCGCAGGCCCGGATCGGCGAGGGCGAGCAAGCCGCCCGCCTTGGCGTCGGCATGCTTGGAGAGGCTGAAGACGGAGGCGTCCCCCCACGCTCCGACCGGCCGGCCCCCCACCTCGCTGCCGATGGCGTGCGCCGCGTCCTCGAACAGCGGAATCCCCAACTCGTCACATTTCTTTCGAAGTTCGGGTGCCGGATCAGGATTCCCGTACAGGTTCGTCGTCAATACGGCGGACAGCGAACCCCACATCTCATCCGGCACGGCATCGATGTCGATGGACGCGTCGAGCGGGTTCAACGGCGCCTGCACGGGCCGCAGTCCGGCCGCGAGCACGACGAAGAAGATGACGTCGTCGTTGACCGGCGACATCAACACCCGGCCGCCGGGCGGGCACCAGTGGCGCAAGGCCACGAACAGCCCGAACCGGCACGACGGTACATACACGCATTCCCGGCCCAGACGGCCGCGCATGGTCTCCTCCAGCCGTTTCGGCTGCGAGCCCGGGCGCGCCGCGCCACGGCCGGCCTCCCCAATGGCCATCCGCCCCCCTGGTGTGCCATGGGATCGCCCCCTCCCCGAGGCCTTCCGGCACCCGCCCAGAGTCGCCCCGTTCGCACTACTCCGTCAAGATTGCGTCCCGTTCTGTGGATAACTTCCGGTGCGGGAGCGCCGGTGGTGCACCGCGTGTCGGCCACGCGCCGCCGAGTCCCCGGGACACCCACGCGACTCGTCCGGCCCTGCACAGGACGGGTGTGCCCCACGTAACGTGTGGCCCACCCACGGATACGTGGAGCACATGGCGCACACGAAAGCGAGGCAGCACCCGATGCCCCCCTTCGATGTCCCCGAGGGCGACCCCTTCGGCCCGCACAACCTCCCGTACGGCGTGTTCTCGCTCCCCGGCTCGCCGGACCGGAGGGTGGGCGTCCGGCTCGGCGACCACGTCCTCGACGCCGGCGCGGCGGCCCACGCCCTCGGCTCCCCGTACGCCGCCCTGCTCGCGCAGCCGTCCCTGAACCCGCTGCTGGCGGCGGGCCGCACGGCCTGGTCGGACGTCCGGCGGGCCCTGACCGCGTGGGTGACGGTGCCCTCGCACCGGGAAACGGTCGAGCCGCTGTTCCACCCCCTGTCCTCGGTGACCCTGCACCTTCCCTTCGAGGTCGCGGACTACGTCGACTTCTACGCCTCCGAGAACCACGCCCGGAACGTCGGCCGGATCTTCCGCCCCGACGCCGCCGACTCGCTGACCCCCAACTGGAAGCACCTGCCGATCGGCTACCACGGCCGCTCCGGCACGGTCGTCGTCTCGGGCACGGACGTCGTACGCCCGTCAGGGCAGCGCAAGGCCCCCGCCGACGCGGCACCCGTCTTCGGCCCGTCCATCCGCCTCGACATCGAGGCCGAGGTCGGCTTCGTCGTCGGGGTGCCGTCCCAGGTGGGCAGGCCGGTGCCGCTCGCCGACTTCCGCGAGCACGTCTTCGGTCTGTGCCTCCTCAACGACTGGTCCGCGCGCGACATCCAGGCCTGGGAGTACGTCCCCCTCGGCCCGTTCCTCGGCAAGTCCTTCGCCACGTCCGTGTCGGCGTGGATCACTCCGCTGGACGCCCTGGAGGAGGCCCGTGTGGCCCCGCCGGAGCGCACCCACCCGCTGCTCCCCTACCTCGACGACTCCGAGCAGGACCCCGGCGGCTACGACCTGCGGATCTCGGTCGCCATCAACGGCCACGTCGTCTCCGAACCCCCTTTCTCCACCATGTACTGGACGGCCGCACAGCAGCTGGCCCACATGACCGTCAACGGCGCCTCCCTGCGCACCGGCGACCTGTACGGCTCCGGCACGGTGAGCGGCCCGACGGAACACGAGCGCGGTTCCCTGCTGGAGCTGACCTGGAACGGCCGCGACCCGCTCGAACTCCCCGACGGCAAGCGGACATTCCTGGAGGACGGCGACGTGGTCACCCTGTCGGCCTGGGCCCCGGGCCCGGGCGGGCTGCGGGTGGGCCTGGGCGAGGTCACGGGACGGGTCGTACCGGCCGAGTGACGCCCGGCGGATGCCGGTCGGAGGATGCCGGTCGGAGGATGCCAGTCGGATACCGGGCTGAAAGCCCGCCCCCGCACCTCCTCGATGTCCGCCGACCCCTGCCTCACACCGCCCGTCGCCGTCATACTTGGCGTCGGGCGGTGTGCATGCGCGCGTCACGCACCTCATGCGAGGCGCGCCTGTCGCGCCCGGCACACCGATCGCGCCCGCCGCGGTCGCCGATGCGCACGGCCGCCGCCCAGCACCGCACGACCCGAAGCCGCCCTTCTTCCGACCAGGATCCGGAGCCCGTGGCATGACCGTCTGCCTGCTCCTGCTGAGCGTTGTCGCCGTGACGGCCGCCGTGCCCATTCCGCGCGCGCTGACCCGGGCGGAGTGGCCCGAACGGGAACCCGTGGTCGCCCTGTGGGTGTGGCAGTGCCTGGTCGCCACCGTCCTGCTGTGCTGCCTGGCGGCGCTCGCCCTGGGCGCCGCCGCCGTCTTCGGCACCGTCCGCGCCCAGCTCTTCGCCCCGGCCCCGCCGGCGGTGACCGCGGCGTACGACCTCTCCTCGGCGCCGGCCTGGGCGACCGCGCTCACCGTACTGCTGGCCTGCGGCGCCGCCTGGACGACGGCGATGCTCGCCCGTGAGCTCGTCGAGGCCCGCCGCCGCCGCGCCCAGGCCCGTGCGCACCTGCGGGAACGCGCGCCCGACCTCCCCGCCGGCCTGCCCGCCGCCCGCGGTCCTCTGCTGGTCCTGGAGGACGAGTACCCCGACGCCTGGTGGATGCCGGGGAGCCCGCCCCAGCTGATCGTCACCACCGGCGCCCTGCACCGCCTCACCGACCACCAGGTCGACGCCGTCCTCACCCACGAACGCGGCCACGCCCGCGCCCGCCACGACTGGCTGCTGCACCTCTCCACGGCCCTGGCCACCGGCTTCCCCCGCATCCCCCTCTTCGCCCACTTCTGCGACCAGACGCACCGCCTGGTCGAACTGGCCGCCGACGACACGGCCTCCCGCCGCTGCGGCCACCTCACCACCGCGCTGGCCCTGATCGAGCTCAACCAGCACCGCGGCGTGCTGTCCTGCGCCTCCAGCCACCGGCTGCTGGGCGAACGGGTGGACCGCCTCCTGGAACCGCCGCCCCGACTGGGCCGCCGTCACCGCGCCCTGACGACGACGGTGGCAGCACTGGTCCCCCTGGTACCGCTGCTGATCGTGTTCGCACCGGGTCTTACGGCGCTGTCGTAGCTGCGGCAGCGGCGGGAGGCGGGGGCGACGGCAACCAAGCGCACCCGACCGCGGGAAGCCCGGCGGGAAGCCCATCCGGCATCCCGCGGGGCGGCGCCACGGCACGCCGCCGGCACAGCCCTACATCCACTCCTCCGGCTCCGGCTCGCCCCAGTCCTCCTCCGGAGCCACATCGCTCGACGGCGCGGCATCACCCGACCGCGCGGCATCGCTCGACAGGCCGGCATCACCCGACGGCGCGGCGCCTTCGCCGGGCGGTCCGCCCAAGGACGCCAGCACCGCGAGCACGCCCTCCCCATACGTCACCAGCTTCTTCTCCCCCACCCCGCTGACGCCCCCCAGCTGCCCCACCGAAGTGGGCCACACCGTGACGATCTCCCGGAGCGTCGCATCGTGAAAGATGACGTACGCCGGAACGCCCTGCTCACGGGCCTGCTCGGCGCGCCAGGCACGCAACGCCTCGAACGCGGGGAGCAGTTCCTCGGGCAGCTCGGCCGCGGCGGCCTTGGGCTTGCCCCGTCCCGAGCCCGCCGATCCGGACGAGCCCGAGGACGCCGCCCGCGAGGTCACCGGCTTCTTCGGCTCCTTGCGCAGCGGCACCTCCCGCTCCCGCCGCAGCACCGCCCCGCTGGCCTCGGTCAGCACCAGCGTGCCGTACTCCCCCTCGACCGCGAGGAGCCCCTGGGCGAGCAACTGCCGGATGACGCCCCGCCATTCGCCCTCGGTCAGCTCTTCACCGATGCCGAACACGGACAGCTGGTCGTGGTCGAACTGGATCACCTTGGCCGTGCGCTTGCCCAGCAGGATGTCGACGATCTGCACCGCGCCGAACTTCTGGCCCCGTTCCCGTTGCAGCCGCACCACCGTCGACAGCACCTTCTGCGCCGCGACCGTGCCGTCCCAGGTCTCCGGCGGGGTCAGGCACGTGTCGCAGTTGCCGCAGCCCGCCGGGTCGGGGTCCTGACCGAAGTAGGCGAGCAGCTGGCCCCGGCGGCACTGGGCGGTCTCGCACAGCGCGAGCATCGCGTCCAGGTGGGCCTGGGCCCGCCGCCGGAAAGCCTCGTCGCCCTCGCCCGACTGGATCAGCTTGCGCTGCTGTATGACGTCGTTGAGCCCGTAGGCCATCCAGGCTGTGGACGGCAGTCCGTCGCGGCCGGCCCGCCCGGTCTCCTGGTAATAGCCCTCGACGGACTTGGGCAGGTCGAGGTGGGCGACGAACCTGACGTCCGGCTTGTCGATGCCCATCCCGAAGGCGATGGTCGCCACGACCACCAGCCCGTCCTCCCGCAGGAAGCGGGACTGGTGCGCCGCGCGCGTGCCGGCGTCGAGGCCCGCGTGGTACGGCACCGCCTCGATGCCGTTGCGGGTCAGGAACTCGGCCGTCTTCTCGACGGAGTTGCGCGAGAGGCAGTACACGATGCCCGCGTCGCCCGCGTGCTCCTCGCGCAGGAAGCTCAGCAGCTGCTTCTTCGGGTCCGCCTTCGGCACGATCCGGTACTGGATGTTGGGCCGGTCGAAGCTCGCCACGAAGTGCCGGGCCGCCGGCATGTTCAGCCGCTCGGTGATCTCCCGGTGCGTGGCGTGCGTGGCCGTCGCCGTGAGCGCGATCCGCGGCACGTCCGGCCAGCGCTCGCCGAGCAGTGACAGCGCCAGGTAGTCGGGCCGGAAGTCGTGCCCCCACTGGGAGACGCAGTGCGCCTCGTCGATCGCGAAGACGGCGATCTTCCCTCGGGAGAGCAGGTCGAGCGTGCTCTCCAGCCGCAGCCGCTCCGGTGCCAGATACAGCAGGTCCAGCTCCCCGGCCAGGAACTCGGCCTCGACGATCCGCCGCTCGTCGAAGTCCTGCGTGGAGTTCATGAACCCGGCGCGCACACCGAGCGCCCGCAGTGCGTCCACCTGGTCCTGCATCAGCGCGATGAGCGGGGAGACGACGATCCCCGTGCCCGGTCTGACCAGGGACGGGATCTGGTAGCACAGCGACTTGCCGGCCCCCGTCGGCATGAGCACGACGGCGTCCCCGCCGGCCACCACGTGCTCGACGACGGCTTCCTGCTCACCGCGGAAGACCTCGTATCCGAACACCCGACGCAGCGTGGCCAACGCCTCGCTCTCGGTCACTTCCATCTCGGCGATACCGCCCGTCCCACCCATCGTCGCGTCCCCCGTACGTCGTCCCTCGACCACTGCGTCCACGATAGGGGGCGGCGCTGACAGCCTCCGGAGTTATCCACAGGCTCACCCCCCACTCGTGGGTAATCGGTCGATAACATGGCGCGACGGACAGCACGGCCCGTGGGGAGCGCATGAGCGGCGTACGCCAAGCCCTGGAGTTCGACTGGCCTCTTCCGCCCGACGGTGGCTGGAAGGCCGATGATCTGGACCGCCTCCCGAACCTGCCCCCGCATACGCAGTTGATCGACGCGACCCTTGTCTTCCCATGTCGCCAGTCGGTCTTCCACGAACGCGCCTTGAGCTTCTTCGGCCGGCAACTCGATTCCAGCGCGCCCTCGGGGCACGAGGTCCTCTGCCGGTTCACCATCGACATCGACCAGCAGAACAGGCCGGAACCGGATGTGATCGTCGTGCGGGAGAAAGCCGTGGTAAGCCTCGATCAGACCCGGCTCCCCGCGGCAGCCGTCGTTCTGGCCGTCGAAATCGTGATGCCGGACTCCGTCTCCCGGGACCGTGAGACCAAGCCCCTCAAGTACGCCCGCGCCAAGATTCCCCACTACTGGCGGGTCGAGGACGAAAACGGCCGCGCCGCGGTGCACGCCTTCGAGTTGGAGCCCACGACGGGCACGTACACCAGTGTGGGGATCTTCCGCGAGCGGATGAAGCTGGAGGTCCCCTTCCCGGTCGACCTGGGTCTCACCGAAGTCAAGGCGCGTCTGCAGGACTGACACCACTCCGTCCGAATGCCGAGCGGCCCGGCCCCCACCAAAGGGATACCGGGCCGCCCCGCACGAGCAAGCGCGGCGTCAGCGCACGAACACCCCCGCCTGCCCCGCCAGATCCAGGAAGTACTGCGGCGCCACACCCAGCACCAGCGTGACCGCCACCCCGACCCCGATCGCGGTCATGGTCAGCGCAGACGGCACCGCCACCGTCGGCCCTTCCGGCCGCGGCTCACTGAAGAACATCAGCACGATCACACGGATGTAGAAGAACGCCGCGATCGCCGACGAGATCACACCGATCACGACCAGCGGGGCCGCCCCGCCCTCCGCCGCCGCCTTGAACACGGCGAACTTCCCGGCGAAGCCGGAGGTCAGCGGAATGCCCGCGAAGGCCAGCAGGAACACCGCGAACACGGCCGCCACCAGCGGCGACCGGCGGCCGAGCCCCGCCCACTTGGACAGGTGCGTGGCCTCGCCGCCCGCGTCCCGCACCAGCGTGACCACGGCGAACGCGCCGATCGTCACGAACGAGTACGCGGCCAGGTAGAAGAGCACCGACGACACACCGTCCGGCGTGGTCGCGATGACACCCGCGAGGATGAAGCCCGCGTGCGCGATCGACGAGTACGCCAGCAGCCGCTTGATGTCGGTCTGCGTGATCGCGACGATCGCACCGCCCAGCATGGTGACGATCGCGACGCCCCACATGACCGGCCGCCAGTCCCAGCGCAGGCCGGGCAGGACCACGTACAGGACCCGCAGCAGCGCGCCGAAGGCCGCCACCTTCGTCGCCGCCGCCATGAACCCGGTCACCGGCGTCGGCGCGCCCTGGTACACGTCCGGCGTCCACATGTGGAACGGCACCGCGCCCACCTTGAACAGCAGGCCCATCACGAGCAGCCCGGCGCCGACGAGCAGCAGCGCGTCGTTGCCCATGGTGTCCGCCAGCGCCGGGGTCACGTTCGTGACCGTCCCGTCGACGACCTGCGCGATCGTCGCGTACGACATCGAGCCCGCGTAGCCGTACAGCAGCGCGATGCCGAACAGGGTGAACGCGGAGGCGAACGCGCCGAGCAGGAAGTACTTGACCGCGGCCTCCTGCGACATCAGCCGCTTGCGGCGGGCCAGCGCGCACAGCAGGTACAGCGGGAGCGAGAAGACCTCCAGCGCCACGAACAGCGTCAGCAGGTCGTTGGCCGCCGGGAAGATCAGCATGCCGGCGACGGCGAAGAGCAGCAGCGGGAACACCTCGGTGGTGGTGAACCCGGCCTTCACGGCCGCCTTCTCGCTCTCGCTGCCCGGCACGGACGCGGCCTGCGCGGCGAAGGAGTCGACCCGGTTGCCGTGCACCACCGGGTCCAGCCGCCGCTCGGCGAAGGTGAACAGGCCGACCAGGCCGGCCAGCAGGATCGTGCCCTGCAGGAAGAGCGCCGGCCCGTCGACGGCGATCGCACCCATCGCAGCGATGCGCGCCTTGGTCGTGCCGTATCCGTCCGCCGCGAGCGCCACGACCGCGGCGAAGGCGGCGGAGAGGGCGACGACGGACACGAACATCTGGACGTGGTAACGGAACTTGCGCGGCACGAGCGCCTCGACCAGCACCCCGATGATCGCCGCGCCGACGACGATCAGGGTGGGCGACATCTGCCCGTACTCGAACTTCGGCGCGTCGATCTTCGAGATCGGATCGGCCGCGGTTGTCCACAGGCTGTGGACGGCTGATGCGCTCACTTGGCCGCCTCCACCTCGGGCTGGGGGTCCTTCTTCTGTACGTCGGACATGGTCTGCTTGACCGCCGGATTGACGATGTCCGTGACGGGCTTCGGGTAGACGCCCAGGAAGATCAGCAGTACGACCAGCGGGGCGACGACCACGAGTTCACGCACCCGCAGGTCGGGCATGGCGGCCACCTCGGGCTTCACCGGGCCCGTCATCGTCCTCTGGTAGAGGACGAGGGTGTAGAGCGCGGCGAGCACGATGCCGAAGGTGGCGATGATGCCGATCACCGGGTACCGCGTGAACGTGCCGACCAGGACCAGGAACTCACTCACGAACGGCGCCAGCCCCGGCAGGGACAACGTCGCCAGGCCGCCGATCAGGAACGTGCCGGCGAGCACCGGCGCGACCTTCTGCACACCGCCGTAGTCGGCGATGAGCCGCGAGCCGCGCCGCGAGATCAGGAAGCCGGCCACCAGCATCAGCGCGGCGGTCGAGATGCCGTGGTTGACCATGTAGAGCGTCGCCCCGGACTGGCCCTGGCTGGTCATCGCGAAGATGCCCATGATGATGAAGCCGAAGTGCGAGATCGACGCGTACGCGATCAGCCGCTTGATGTCGCGCTGGCCGACGGCCAGCAGCGCCCCGTAGATGATGCTGATGAGGGCGAGGACGAGGATGGCGGGCGTCGCCCACTTGCTCGCCTCCGGGAACAGCTGGAGGCAGAAGCGGAGCATCGCGAAGGTGCCCACCTTGTCGACGACCGCCGTGATCAACACCGCGACCGGGGCGGTGGCCTCCCCCATCGCGTTCGGCAGCCAGGTGTGCAGCGGCCACAGCGGTGCCTTCACCGCGAAGGCGAAGAAGAAGCCGAGGAACAGCCAGCGCTCGGTGCTGGTCGCCATGTCCAGCGAGCCGTTGGCCCGCGCCTCGGCGATCTCGGTCAGCGAGAAGTTCCCGGCGACCACGTACAGGCCGATCACCGCGGCCAGCATGATCAGGCCGCCGGCCAGGTTGTAGAGGAGGAACTTCACCGCCGCGTACGACCGTTGCGTCGACGCCACCTTCTCGCCGTGCTCGTGGGCACGGTCCCCGAAGCCGCCGATGAGGAAGTACATCGGGATCAGCATGGCTTCGAAGAAGATGTAGAAGAGGAAGACGTCGGTGGCCTCGAAGGAGAGGATCACCATCGCCTCGACGGCCAGGATCAGGGCGAAGAAGCCCTGCGTCGGCCGCCACCGCCTGCTGCCGGTCTCCAGCGGGTCGGCGTCGTGCCAGCCCGCGAGGATGATGAACGGGATCAGTACGGCCGTGAGCGCGATGAGCGCCACCGCGATGCCGTCCACGCCCAGCTCGTACCGCACCCCGAAGTCCGCGATCCAGGCGTGGGATTCGGTGAGCTGGTAGCGGTCGCCGCCCGGGTCGAAGCGCACCAGGACGGTGATCGCGAGCGCGAGCGTGGCGAGCGAGAAGAGCAGCGCCAGCCACTTGGCCGCCGTGCGCTTGGCGGCCGGTACGGCGGCCGTGGCGATCGCCCCGATGGCCGGGAGCGCCGCCGTCGCTGTCAGCAGAGGAAAGGACATCGGTATCAGACCGCCCTCATCAGCAGGGTCGCGGCGACGATGAGCGCCGCGCCGCCGAACATCGAGACCGCGTAGGAGCGGGCGAAGCCGTTCTGCAGCCTGCGCATCCGCCCGGAGAGGCCGCCGACCGAGGCCGCCGTGCCGTTGACGACGCCGTCGACCAGGGTGTGGTCGACGTACACCAGGGAGCGTGTGAGGTGCTCGCCGCCGCGTACCAGGACGATGTGGTTGAAGTCGTCCTGGAGCAGGTCGCGGCGGGCGGCCCGGGTGAGCAGCGACCCGCGCGGGGCGACGGCCGGGACCGGGCGGCGCCCGTACTGCGCCCATGCGAGGGCGACGCCGAGGACCATCACGGCCACCGTGGCGAGCGTGACCGTCAGGGCGCTCATCGGCGCATGGCCGTGGTCGTGACCGGTGATCGGCTCCAGCCAGTGCAGGAAGCGGTCGCCGATGCTGAAGAACGCGCCTCCCGCCACCGACCCGACGGCCAGCAGGATCATCGGGATCGTCATGACCTTCGGCGACTCGTGCGGGTGCGGCTCGCCCGTCGCGGTAGCGACATGATCGGACGCAGCCTCGCCGCGCGTCTCGGCGGCGGGCTCCACGCTCGGCTCCGCCGGGGACGGCGTCGGGGCGTGGCGCCAGCGTTCCTCGCCGAAGAACGTCATGAGCATCACGCGCGTCATGTAGTACGCCGTGATGGCCGCGCCCAGGAGAGCACAGCCGCCGAGGATCCAGCCCTCGGTGCCGCCCTTGGCGAACGCCGCCTCGATGATCTTGTCCTTGGAGAAGAAGCCGGACAGGCCCGGGAAGCCGATGATGGCGAGGTAGCCGAGGCCGAAGGTGACGAACGTGATCGGCATGTACTTGCGCAGGCCGCCGTAGCGGCGCATGTCGACCTCGTCGTTCATGCCGTGCATGACCGAACCGGCGCCGAGGAACAGCCCGGCCTTGAAGAAGCCGTGCGTCACCAGGTGCATGATCGCGAAGACGTAGCCGATGGGGCCGAGACCCGCGGCCAGCACCATGTAGCCGATCTGCGACATGGTCGAGCCGGCCAGCGCCTTCTTGATGTCGTCCTTCGCGCAACCGACGATCGCACCGAACAGGAGCGTGACCGCGCCGACGATGGTGACGACCAGTTGTGCGTCGGGCGCGCCGTTGAAGATGGCACCGGAGCGGACGATCAGGTACACGCCCGCCGTCACCATGGTCGCCGCGTGGATCAGGGCCGAGACCGGGGTCGGGCCCTCCATCGCGTCCCCGAGCCAGGACTGCAGCGGCACCTGGGCCGACTTGCCGCAGGCCGCGAGCAGCAGCATCAGGGCGATCGCGGTGAGCTTGTCCTCACCGGCCGCACCGGCGAGGCCCGCCTCCCCGTGGGTGCCGAGCACCGGCTCGAAGGCGAAGGTCCCGAACCACAGGAACATCAGCATGATCGCGATCGACAGGCCCATGTCGCCGACGCGGTTGACCAGGAACGCCTTCTTCGCCGCCGTGGCGGCGCTGGGCTTGTGCTGCCAGAAGCCGATCAGCAGGTAGGAGGCGAGACCGACGCCCTCCCAGCCGACGTACAGCAGCAGGTAGTTGTCGGCGAGGACGAGCAGCAGCATCGCCGCGAGGAACAGGTTCAGGTAGCCGAAGAAGCGGCGGCGCCGCTCGTCGTGCTCCATGTACCCGACCGAGTACAGGTGGATCAGCGAGCCGACGCCCGTGATCAGCAGCACGAACGTCATCGACAGCTGGTCGAGCTGGAAGGCGACGTCCGCCTGGAAGCCCTCGACCGGCACCCAGCTGAACAGGTGCTGCGTCAGGGTCCGGTGGTCGGCGTCCTGGCCCAGCATGTCGGTGAACAGGACGATGCCGAGCACGAAGGACACGCCGGCCAGCACCGTGCCGATCCAGTGGCCGACGGCGTCCAGTCTGCGGCCGCCGCACAGCAGGACCGCCGCTCCGAGCAGGGGCGCCGCCACCAGCAGCGCAATCAGGTTCTCTGCGTTAGTCACGGTTCAGCGACCCCTCACAGCTTCATCAGGCTGGCGTCGTCGACCGAGGCCGAGTGGCGGGAACGGAACAGGGACACGATGATCGCGAGCCCGACCACGACCTCCGCGGCGGCGACGACCATCGTGAAGAACGCGATGATCTGGCCGTCGAGGTTGCCGTGCATCCGGGAGAAGGCGACGAACGCGAGGTTGCAGGCGTTGAGCATGAGCTCGACGCACATGAACACGACGATCGCGTTGCGCCTGATCAGTACGCCGGTGGCGCCGATCGTGAACAACAGGGCCGCGAGATACAGGTAGTTGACCGGGTTCACTTCGACGCCTCCTCGGTCCGCTTGAAGGTCGCCGGCCCGATCGCCTTGCGCTCCAGGCGCTCCTCGGCCCGCTGCTCCAGGGCACGCAGGTCGTTGAGCGCCTCCTGCGACACGTCACGGATCTGGCCGCGTTCGCGCAGTGTCTTGCTGACGGTGAGCTCGGACGGGGTGCCGTCGGGCAGCAGGCCCGCGATGTCGACCGCGTTGTGCCGGGCGTACACCCCGGGCGCGGGCAGCGGCGGGATGTACGTGCCCTCACGGATGCGCTGTTCGGCCAGCTCGCGCTGCGTCTTGGCGCGCTCGGTGCGCTCCCGGTGGGTGAGCACCATGGCGCCGACGGCGGCCGTGATGAGCAGGGCGCCGGTGATCTCGAACGCGAAGACGTACCTGGTGAACAGCAGGGTCGCGATGCCCTCCACGTTGCCGCCCGCGTTCGCCTGACCGATGCCGCTGAACTCCTTGAGGGAGGCGTTGCCGATGCCCGCGATCAGCAGGATGCCGAAGCCGAGCCCGCACAGCAGGGCCAGCCAGCGCTGCCCCTTGATGGTCTCCTTCAGGGAGTCCGCCGCGGTGACGCCGACGAGCATCACCACGAACAGGAACAGCATCATGATCGCGCCGGTGTAGACGACGATCTGGACGACGCCCAGGAAGTAGGCGCCGTTGGCGAGGTAGAACACCGCTAGGATGATCATGGTCCCGGCGAGGCAGAGCGCGCTGTGTACGGCCTTCTTCATGAAGACGGTGCACAGGGCGCCGATCACAGCGATCGTGCCGAGGGTCCAGAACTGGACGGCCTCTCCGGTGGAGGTGGAGTAGGCGGCGAGCTGGGTGGTCATCGGCCGATCACCTTCTCCGACGCCGGTTCGGTCCCTCCGAAGGTCGAGTCGGCCTCCTGGACGACCTCGCCCTTGGAGTGGGCGACCTGGCGGACCGTGCCGGGCGCGGCCTCGGTCACCAGGCCCCGGTAGTAGTCCTGTTCGTCCGTGCCCGGGTACATGGCGTGCGGCGGCTCGACCATGCCCTCCTCCAGGCCGGCGAGCAGCTGCTCCTTGGTGTAGATGAGGTTCGCGCGGCTGGAGTCGGCCAGTTCGAACTCGTTGGTCATCGTCAGCGCGCGCGTGGGGCACGCCTCGATGCACAGGCCGCACAGGATGCAGCGGGCGTAGTTGATCTGGTAGACGCGGCCGTACCGCTCGCCCGGCGAGTAGCGCTCCTCTTCGGTGTTGTCCGCGCCCTCCACGTAGATGGCGTCGGCGGGGCAGGCCCAGGCGCACAGCTCGCAGCCGACGCATTTCTCCAGGCCGTCCGGATGGCGGTTGAGCTGGTGCCGTCCGTGGAAGCGCGGAGCCGTGGTCTTCTGCTGCTCCGGGTACTGCTCGGTGAGCCGCTTCTTGAACATGGCCTTGAAGGTCACGCCGAAGCCGGCCACGGGGTTCTGGAAGCCAGGCTTCGTCTGCCCGGCCTCCTGGGGCTCCTCAGCCATCGGACGCCTCCTTTCCATCCGTAGATCCACCCAGAGATCCGTCACTCTGAGTATCGGGCCCACCACTGACAATCAGCTCCCGCTCACGACGCGAGCGGCGCCTCGGCACGGGCGGCAACTCCTGTCCGGGCAGCGGCGGCACGGGGAATCCGCCCGCCATCGGGTCGAAGGCGGCCGGCTTCTCGGCGGGCTGCTCGGCCTGCTTCGCCTTCTCGCGGAACATGTCGACGACGAAGGAGAGCACCAGCAGGGCCAGGACGCCGCCGCCGATGTAGAGGGCGATGTCGGCGAAGCCGTAGTTCTCGTTCCTGAGGGCCCGCACGGTGGCGACGAGCATCAGCCACACCAGGGAGACCGGGATGAGGACCTTCCAGCCGAGCTTCATCAGCTGGTCGTAACGGACACGCGGGAGCGTGCCGCGCAGCCAGACGAAGCAGAACAGCAGCAGCTGGACCTTGACGGTGAACCAGAGCATCGGCCACCAGCCGTGGTTCGCTCCCTCCCAGAAGGTGCTGACCGGCCACGGGGCCCGCCAGCCGCCGAGGAAGAGGGTGGTGGCGACGGCCGAGACCGTGACCATGTTGACGTACTCGGCGAGCATGAACATCGCGAACTTGATCGACGAGTACTCGGTGTTGAAGCCGCCGACCAGGTCGCCCTCGGACTCCGGCATGTCGAAGGGGGCGCGGTTGGTCTCGCCGACCATCGTGACGATGTAGATCACGAAGGACAGCGGCAGCAGGAGGATGTACCAGCGGTCGGTCTGCTGCTCGACGATCGTCGACGTCGACATCGAGCCCGAGTAGAGGAACACGGAGGCGAAGGCGGCACCCATGGCGATCTCGTACGAGATCATCTGCGCGCAGGACCGCAGGCCGCCGAGCAGCGGGTACGTCGATCCGGAGCTCCAGCCCGCCAGCACGATGCCGTAGATGCCGACCGAGGCGACCGCGAGGAGGTAGAGCACCGCGATCGGCAGGTCGGTGAGCTGCATCGTGGTGCGCTGGCCGAAGATCGAGACCTCGTTGCCGGCCGGTCCGAACGGGATCACCGCGATCGCCATGAAGGCCGGGATGGCCGCGACGATCGGCGCGAGGACGTACACCGCCTTGTCCGCGCGCTTGACGATGACGTCTTCCTTGAGCATCAGCTTGATGCCGTCGGCGAGCGACTGGAGCATGCCCCAGGGGCCGTGCCGGTTGGGGCCGATGCGCAGCTGCATCCAGGCGACGACCTTGCGCTCCATGACGATGGAGATCAGCACGGTCACCATCAGGAAGGCGAAGCAGAACACCGCCTTGATGACGACCAGCCACCAGGGGTCGCGGCCGAACATCGAGAGGTCTTCAGCGGCGAGGTACGGGCTCATGCCTCCACCTCCTTGGGGGCCTCGCCGGCGAGCGCCGCCGGGCCGATACGGACGAGGGCGCCGGGCAGCGCCCCGGTGTCGGAGGCGACGCCCCCGCCGGTGGAGTTCAGCGGGAGCCACACCACGCGGTCCGGCATCTCGCTGATCCGCAGCGGGAACGCGACGGTCCCCGCGGGGCCGGTGACGGCCAGCAGCTCGCCGTCCTTGACGCCCGCCTCGGCGGCCGTGGCGGCCGACACGCGCGCGTGGGCGGCGTGCCGGGTGCCGGCGAGCGCTTCGTCGCCCGCCTGGAGGAGACCCTGGTCGAGCAGCAGCCGGTGCCCGGCGAGGACGGCCTCCCCGGCGGCCGGCCGGGGCAGCGCCGCCGCGGTCTCCAGCGGCTCGGTGGCCCGCGGCCCGTCCCAGGCGCCGAGCCGGTCCAGCTCCGCGCGCGTGGTGCGCAGGTCCGGCAGGCCCAGGTGGACGTCCATGGCGTCGGCCAGCATCTGCAGCACGCGGCCGTCGGTGGGCGACACACGGCGGGTCATGTGGTCGGGCTTGAGGGCGGCCTCGAAGAAGCGGACCCGGCCTTCCCAGTTGAGGAAGGTGCCGGCCTTCTCGGCGACCGCGGCGACAGGGAGGACGACGTCGGCCTTCTCGGTGACCTCGCTGGGGCGCAGCTCCAGCGACACCAGGAAGCCCACCTCGTCGAGTGCCTCACGCGCGCGTGCCGGGTCGGGCAGGTCGGCGATCTCCACACCCGCCACGAGCAGCGCCTGGAGTTCTCCGGTGGCGGCGGCCTCGACGATCTGGCCGGTGTCACGGCCGTATCGGTGCGGGAGTTCGGCGACGCCCCAGACGGCCGCGACCTCGTCCCGCGCGCGCGGGTCGGTCGCCGGGCGGCCGCCCGGCAGCAGCGACGGCAGGGCGCCCGCCTCGACCGCGCCGCGCTCCCCGGCCCGGCGCGGGATCCACGCCAGCCGGGCGCCGGTCGCCGAGGCGAACCGTGCGGCGGCGGTGAGACCGCCTGCCACGGCGGCCAGCCGCTCGCCGACGACGATCACCGCGCCCTCGGTGCGCAGCGCCTCGGCGGCCCTGGCTCCGTCGCCCTCCAGGCCGACGCCGCTCGCGAGCGCGTCCAGCCATTCGGTCTCGGTGCCGGGCGCCGCCGGCAGCAGCGTGCCGCCGGCCTTCTGCAGGCCGCGCGTGGCGTGCGTGGCCAGGGCGAACACCTGCTGCCCGTGCTTGCGCCAGGCCTTGCGCAGCCGCAGGAAGACGCCGGGCGCCTCCTCCTCGGCCTCGAACCCGACCAGCAGGACGGCGGGCGCCTTCTCCAGGGCGGTGTACGTGACGCCCGTACCGTCGAGGTCACGGCCGCGGCCCGCGACCTGGGCGGCGAGGAAGTCGGCCTCCTCGCTGCTGTGCACGCGCGTGCGGAAGTCGATGTCGTTGGTGCTGAGCGCCACGCGCGCGAACTTGCTGTACGCGTAGGCGTCCTCGATGGTGAGGCGGCCGCCGGTCAGGACACCGGTGCGGCCCCGGCAGGCCAGCAGCCCCTGGGCCGCGATCTGCAACGCCTCCGGCCAGGACGCGGGTTCGAGCTCGCCCTCGGCGTTGCGCACGAGCGGGGTGCCGAGCCGGTCCCGCAGCTGCGCGTACCGGAACGCGAACCGCCCCTTGTCGCAGATCCACTCCTCGTTGACCTCCGGGTCGTAGCCCGCCAGACGCCGCATGACCTTGCCGCGCCGGTGGTCGGTACGCGTGGCGCAGCCGCCCGAGCAGTGCTCGCAGATGGACGGGGACGACACGAGGTCGAAGGGGCGGGAGCGGAATCGGTACGCCGCCGAGGTGAGCGCGCCGACCGGGCAGATCTGGATGGTGTTGCCGGAGAAGTACGACTCGAACGGGTCGCCCTCGCCGGTGCCGACCTGCTGGAGCGCGCCCCGCTCGACCAGCTCGATCATCGGGTCGCCCGCGATCTGGTTGGAGAACCGGGTGCAGCGGGCGCACAGCACGCACCGCTCCCGGTCCAGCAGCACCTGCGTGGAGATCGGGACGGGCTTCTCGTACGTGCGCTTGCGGCCCTCGAAGCGGGACTCGGCGTTGCCATGCGACATCGCCTGGTTCTGCAACGGGCACTCGCCGCCCTTGTCGCAGACCGGGCAGTCCAGCGGGTGGTTGATGAGCAGCAGCTCCATCACACCCTTCTGGGCCTTCTCGGCGACCGGCGAGGTGAGGTGGGTCTTCACCACCATCCCGTCGGTGCAGGTGATGGTGCAGGACGCCATGGGCTTGCGCTGGCCCTCGACCTCGACGATGCACTGGCGGCAGGCGCCGGCCGGGTCGAGGAGGGGGTGGTCGCAGAACCGGGGGATCTCGATGCCGAGCTGTTCGGCGGCCCGGATGACCAGGGTGCCCTTGGGCACGCTGATCTCGATGCCGTCGATCGTCAGCGTCACGACGTCCTCCGGCGGAACCGCCGCCTGCCCCCCACCCGAGGGAGCGCTGGTGGTCACGGTCATGCGTTCACCTCCGTGCGGTCGGCCCAGGCCGTCGACTTGGCCGGGTCGAAGGGGCAGCCCCGGCCCGTGATGTGCTGCTCGTACTCCTCGCGGAAGTACTTCAGCGAGGAGAAGATCGGCGAGGCGGCGCCGTCGCCGAGGGCGCAGAACGACTTGCCGTTGATGTTGTCGGCGATGTCGTTCAGCTTGTCGAGGTCGGACATCACGCCCTTGCCGGCCTCGATGTCGCGCAGCAGCTGCACGAGCCAGTACGTGCCCTCGCGGCAGGGCGTGCACTTGCCGCAGGACTCGTGGGCGTAGAACTCGGTCCAGCGGGTCACGGCGCGGACGACACAGGTCGTCTCGTCGAAGCACTGGAGGGCTTTCGTGCCGAGCATGGAACCCGCGGCGCCCACTCCTTCGTAATCAAGAGGGACGTCGAGATGCTCGTCGGTGAACATCGGGGTCGAGGAGCCGCCCGGCGTCCAGAACTTGAGGCGATGCCCGGGGCGCATGCCGCCGCTCATGTCGAGGAGCTGACGGAGTGTGATCCCGAGCGGAGCCTCGTACTGGCCGGGGCTGGCGACGTGGCCGGACAGGGAGTAGAGCGTGAAGCCGGGAGACTTCTCGCTTCCCATCGACCGGAACCATTCCTTGCCCCGGTTCATGATCGCGGGAACCGACGCGATCGACTCGACGTTGTTCACCACAGTCGGGCACGCGTAGAGGCCCGCGACAGCAGGGAAGGGGGGACGAAGCCGCGGTTGACCCCGGCGGCCTTCGAGCGAGTCGAGCAGTGCGGTCTCCTCACCGCAGATGTACGCGCCCGCGCCCGCGTGCACGGTGAGTTCCAGATCGAGTCCGCTGCCCAGGATGTTCTTGCCGAGGAAGCCCGCCGCATAGGCCTCACGCACGGCCGAGTGCAACCGCCGCAACACAGGGACGACTTCACCACGCAGATAGATGAAGGCATGCGACGACCTGATGGCATAACACGCGATGACGATGCCCTCGATGAGGCTGTGCGGGTTCGCGAAGAGGAGCGGGATGTCCTTGCACGTCCCGGGCTCCGACTCGTCGGCGTTGACAACTAGATAGTGAGGCTTGCCGTCTCCCTGGGGAATGAACTGCCACTTCATTCCGGTCGGGAAGCCGGCGCCGCCGCGCCCTCGCAACCCGGACTCCTTGACGTACGCGATCACGTCGTCCGGGGACATGGCGAGCGCCTTGCGGAGTCCCTCGTACCCCTCGTGCCTTCGGTAGACGTCCAGCGTCCAGGACCCGTCCTCGTCCCAGAAGGCCGACAGCACGGGTGCGAGCAGCTTCTCGGGGCTCGTGTCCTTCAGTTCGGGTGCCAAGGTCATCACTCCCCCTCCTCGGCGGTAGGCCCGGCCGGGTGCGCGGGATCGGATGCCGATGTCTGCTGCGGTGCGTCGTGCGAGCTCAGATGCTCCGACGGTGACGGTTCGTGCGGCGGCTCGTCCTGGGCGGTCTCTCCGCGCGGGTGCACCACGCGTGCGGGAGCGGCCTCCCCCTTGGCCAGCTTCAGACCCACCAGGGAAGCGGGTCCCGCGCTTCCCCCCGCCTCGACGGCGCCCTCGCGCTCGTCGGGGAAGCCCGCCAGGATCCGGGCGGTTTCCTTGAAGGTGCACAGGGGTGCCCCGCGCGTGGGCGTGACCGGCCGTCCCGCGCGCAGGTCGTCGACGAGCCGCTTGGCGCTCGCCGGGGTCTGGTTGTCGAAGAACTCCCAGTTGACCATCACGACCGGGGCGTAGTCGCAGGCCGCGTTGCACTCGATGTGCTCCAGGGTGACCTTGCCGTCGCCGGTGGTCTCGCCGTTGCCGACGCCGAGGTGCTCCTGGAGCTCCTCGAAGATCGCGTCACCGCCCATCACCGCGCACAGCGTGTTGGTGCAGACCCCGACCTGGTAGTCACCGCTCGGCTTGCGGCGGTACATCGTGTAGAAGGTCGCGACCGCGGTGACCTCGGCCGTGGTCAGGCCGAGCATGTCCGCGCAGAACTGCATCCCGGTGCGCGTGACGTGTCCCTCCTCCGCCTGCACGAGGTGCAGCAGCGGCAGGAGGGCGGACCGGGAGTCCGGGTAGCGGGCGATGATCTCGCGCGCGTCCGTCTCCAGACGGGCTCGGACGTCGTCCGGGTAGGCGGGCGCGGGTGGTTGGGGCATGCCCAGGCTGACGCCCCGCTCGGAGGAAGAGGTGGTCACCGGTCGACGCCTCCCATCACGGGGTCGATGGACGCGACGGCGACGATGACGTCGGCGACCTGGCCGCCCTCGCACATCGCCGCCATCGCCTGCAGGTTGGTGAAGGACGGGTCGCGGAAGTGGACCCGGTAGGGGCGGGTGCCGCCGTCGGAGACGACGTGCACCCCGAGCTCGCCCTTGGGCGACTCGACCGCCGCGTACGCCTGTCCCGGGGGGACGCGGAAGCCCTCGGTGACCAGCTTGAAGTGGTGGATCAGGGCCTCCATGGAGGTGCCCATGATCTTCTTGATGTGGTCGAGGGAGTTGCCGAGCCCGTCCGGTCCCAGGGCGAGCTGGGCGGGCCAGGCGATCTTCTTGTCGGCGACCATGATCGGGCCGGGCTGGAGCCGGTCCAGGCACTGCTCGACGATCCTGAGCGACTGGCGCATCTCCTCCAGGCGGATGAGGAAGCGGCCGTAGGCGTCGCAGGTGTCGGCGGTCGGGATGTCGAAGTCGTACGTCTCGTAGCCGCAGTACGGCTGTGCCTTGCGCAGGTCGTGCGGCAGGCCGGTGGAGCGCAGGATCGGGCCGGTGGCGCCCAGGGCCATGCAGCCGGCCAGGTCGAGGTAGCCGATGTCCTGCATGCGGGCCTTGAAGATGGGGTTCCCGGTGGCGAGCTTGTCGTACTCCGGGAGGTTCCTCTTCATCTTCTTCACGAACTCGCGGATCTGGTCCACCGCGCCGGGCGGCAGGTCCTGGGCGAGTCCGCCGGGGCGGATGTACGCGTGGTTCATCCTGAGGCCCGTGATCAGTTCGTAGATGTCGAGAATGAGTTCACGATCACGGAACCCGTAGATCATGATCGTGGTGGCGCCGAGCTCCATGCCACCGGTGGCGATGGCGACCAGGTGGGAGGACATCCGGTTGAGCTCCATCAGGAGCACGCGGATGATCGAGGCCCGGTCCGGGATCTGGTCCTCGATGCCGAGGAGCTTCTCGACCGCGAGGCAGTACGCCGTCTCGTTGAAGAACGGCGTCAGGTAGTCCATGCGCGTCACGAACGTGGTGCCCTGGGTCCACGTCCGGTACTCGAGGTTCTTCTCGATGCCGGTGTGGAGGTAGCCGATGCCGCAGCGGGCCTCGGTGACCGTCTCGCCCTCGATCTCCAGGATCAGGCGGAGCACGCCGTGCGTGGACGGGTGCTGCGGGCCCATGTTGACGATCAGGCGCTCGTCGTCGGCGCGGGTCGCGGACTGGACGACCTCGTCCCAGTCGCCGCCGGTGACCGTGTAGACGGTGCCCTCGGTGGTCTCGCGCGCCGCGGCGGCCGCGGCGGCGGCGTCGGATGCGTGCGACGTGCTCATGAGTACGACCTCCGCTGGTCCGGAGCCGGGATCTGGGCGCCCTTGTACTCGACGGGGATACCGCCGAGGGGGTAGTCCTTGCGCTGCGGGTGGCCCTGCCAGTCGTCCGGCATCATGATCCGCGTCAGGGCCGGGTGACCGTCGAAGACGATGCCGAAGAAGTCGTACGTCTCGCGCTCGTGCCAGTCGTTCGTCGGGTAGACGGAGACCAGCGACGGGATGTGCGGGTCGCTGTCGGGACAGCTGACTTCCAGGCGGATCAGCCGGTTGTGGGTGATCGAGCGCAGGTGGTAGACGGCGTGCAGCTCGCGACCCTTGTCGTTCGGGTAGTGGACGCCGCTGACGCCGGTGCACAGCTCGAAGCGCAGGGCCGGGTCGTCGCGCAGGGTGCGGGCGACGCGGAGCAGGTGCTCGCGCTCGATGTGGAAGGTGAGCTCGTCTCGGTCGACGACCGTCTTCTCGATGGCGTTCTCGGGGAGGAGGCCCTGTTCCTCCAGCGCGCCCTCGAGCTCGTCGGCGACCTCGTCGAACCAGCCGCCGTACGGCCTGCTCGCCGGTCCCGGGAGCCGGACCGAGCGGACCAGGCCGCCGTAGCCGGAGGTGTCGCCGCCGTTGTCGGCGCCGAACATGCCGCGCTGGACGCGGATCTCCTCGCCGCCCTGGCCGCGCTGGCCGGGGAGGTTGGAGGCCGACAGGTCCTTCTCGGGGTTCACCCCGTCCGACCCGTTCACGCCGTTGGTGCCGTTCGCGTCGCTCACCGCAGCAGCCCCTTCATCTCGATCGTGGGCAGGGCCTTGAGCGCCGCCTCCTCCGCCTCGCGGGCCGCTTCCTCGGCGTTCACGCCGAGCTTGGAGCTCTGGATCTTCTGGTGGAGCTTGAGGATGGCGTCCATCAGCATCTCGGGCCGTGGCGGGCAGCCCGGGAGGTAGATGTCGACCGGCACGATGTGGTCGACGCCCTGGACGATGGCGTAGTTGTTGAACATGCCGCCCGAGGAGGCGCAGACCCCCATGGAGATCACCCACTTGGGGTTCGGCATCTGGTCGTAGACCTGCCGCAGCACCGGCGCCATCTTCTGGCTGACCCGGCCGGCGACGATCATCAGGTCGGCCTGACGCGGCGAGCCGCGGAAGACCTCCATGCCGAAGCGCGCCAGGTCGTAGCGGCCCGCGCCGGTGGTCATCATCTCGATGGCGCAGCAGGCGAGGCCGAACGTGGCGGGGAAGACCGACGACTTGCGCACCCAGCCCGCGGCCTGCTCGACGGTGGTCAGCAGGAAGCCGCTCGGCAGCTTTTCTTCGAGTCCCATGACTTAAAGGCCCCTCAGTCCCATTCCAGGCCGCCGCGCCGCCACACGTACGCGTACGCGACGAAGACGGTGAGCACGAAGAGCAGCATCTCCACGAGCCCGAAGATCCCCAGAGCGTCGAAGGTGACGGCCCAGGGGTAGAGGAAGACGATCTCGATATCGAAGATGATGAAGAGCATCGCCGTCAGGTAGTACTTGATCGGGAAGCGCCCGCCGCCGGCCGGCGTGGGGGTCGGCTCGATACCGCACTCGTAAGCCTCGAGCTTGGCGCGGTTGTACCGCTTCGGACCGATCAGCGTGGCCATCACCACGGAGAAGATCGCAAAGCCTGCCCCGAGGGCTCCCAGTACGAGGATGGGCGCATACGCGTTCACCGCTCCTCGCTCCTCTCAGTCGGCACTGACTGCTGGCGGTTTGCGTCGAGCTCACATCCGCCCCATCAGTCCCGCGAAACCCCGCCCGTCCCGGCGAAGATCGGGAACATGTGAAGCAGGTCACAAGCCCAACCGCGTGCATCTTATGCCCGTCGCTCTGTGATCTGCGACACGGGGTATTGCACAAGCTTTGTGATCTCTACCACCTGACGATCGATCATGAAGTCGGATGAGCGCCGACCCTCATACGCGAAGCGTCCACGCGATCACCAAAGGTGACATTTCGGCTCGTCAGGGCAGGCCGAAAGGGCCGTCTCCATATCAAGAGAGTTCCCTTGCATGCAAATTGGCGCTGGACTTGATCTCTTGATAGATGCCGCGTTCACACATCAGAGGGGGTGCCGCGCGGGGTGTGGACGCGTGCACGTTTTCACGATCTTCGCGAGGCCGTGATCCGGCCGTGATCTTGCGCGCGGGACGCGGGTGCTCGGGTGACCGTTCCGTGACCTCCGCCACACTCATGAGAGGTGCCCGAGGAGGGGGCTTGGCCAACCGCCCCAACCAGTGGTAAGCGCGGGGCAATTCGGGCAAAATGATCAAAGGGCGAGATCACAGGCCGGTTACACGGCGTCCGCAATGTCCGTTACGGCGTCAATAAAGAACGACACACCCGGCGTTCGTGGCTTCGATTGAGTAAATGTGGCGCAGCACACGTTTCTTGAAGATATGAAGGAGCCCCTGGTACCGGTTGTTCCCATGTCCCACACCGCTCACATACGCAGCCACCGGAAGCCCCGCCGCAGCGCGTCGAAAGTCGCGATGCGTGCCGGAGTTGCCGGTGGCGTCCTCAGCACCCTGGCAGTGGCCGGGGCGTCGGGTTCGGCGAACGCCGCCGAGCCCGTGACGCAGACCCTGGAGCTGCCCACCCTGACGGCCGACCTGTCCGCCCAGGTCGCCGAGTCCGCGACCGCCACGGAGCTGGCGGCCGCGAACTACCAGCTGCAGGCCGAGCGTGACGCGGCCGCCGCCAAGGCCGCCAAGGAGGCCAAGGCGGACCTCGCCGAGGCCAAGAAGAAGGCCGAGGCCAAGAAGAAGGCCGCGGAGGCCGCCCGCAAGGCCGCCGCCGAGCGTGCCGCGCGCAACGCCGAGCGGCCCACCCTGACCGCGTCGGCGAGCGTCGACGTCTCCACGAACACGTCCACGGCGACGGGCTCGGCCGCCGCGGTGGTCTCCTTCCTGAAGGCACAGGTGGGCAAGGCCTACGTCCTGGGCGCCACCGGTCCCTCCGCCTACGACTGCTCCGGCCTGGTGGGTGCCGCCTTCAAGCAGGTGGGCATCAGCCTGCCGCGCGTCTCGCAGGACCAGTCGACCGCCGGCACGCCGGTGTCGCTGAGCAACCTGCAGCCGGGCGACATCCTGTACTGGGGCAGCGCGGGCAGCGCGTACCACGTGGCGGTCTACGTCGGCGACGGCATGTTCATCGGCGCGCAGAACCCCTCCACGGGCGTCGCCGAGAAGCCGCTGTCGTACGACCCGCCGACCGGTGCGGTGCGGGTGCTCTGAGCACACCGCCGTAGCACCGTACGGAGTGAAGGGCCGCAGCCGCTCGGGGGCAGCGGCCCTTCCGGCGCACGCCCGGACGGTGACCGTGCACGTCCGGGCGCATCGGGGGCACTTCGGGCGATACCGGCTCAGCCCAGGTCGAAGGTGTTGGGCAGACCGAGCCGGTAGCGCAGTTCGTCGACGCGTTTGAGGGGCTCCATCTCGGGCGGCCGGAACAGCTCCTGGATCCGGCATCGTTCGGCGTTTGAATCGTCCGCGTCGAGCAGGGCGTTGACGGCGAGTCGTGCGGACTCGTTGGCGCCCTCCATCGTCGCCAGGTCCACGTCCGTGCGGACGTAGTCGCCCGCGAGGAAGAAGTTGGGCACCTTGGTGCGGGCGGACGGGCGGTTGTAGAGGGTGCCCGTGGGGTGGATGAGGAGCTGTTCGCGGTTCTGCGGGTCGGGGCCGCCCAGGCCCGTCACCGCCGGGTCCATGAACCAGCCGAGGCGGTCCTCGTCGCGCAGGGTCGTCTTGCCGGCGTCGTTGAGCCCGTCCTTCAGCTGGGCCCAGAGTTCGGCGACGACCTCCTCCTTCGTGCATTCCTTGGCCGTCTTGCCGTACAGGATGCCGGGCTTGTCCCACTCCGAGATGATCGCGGAGAGGCAGTCGCGGGCCCGGCCGTCCCCGTAGTCGCGTGGGAAGTCCCGTCCGTCCCAGAACTGGGCCTGGCCGATGGCGGTGACCGACCACGGTGAGTCGAGGCAGTTGATGTGGCCGTGCACGACCGGGGTGGGCGTGCGCAGGTAGAACATCACGCCGGTCATCCAGTCCGTCTGCAGCGCGTCGCACCGCGCGAGCTGCGGGTCGGCGGCGCGCAGCGCCCGGCCCCAGGTCAGGCGGGCGTGTTCGACGGGCAGGGCGCAGACGTAGTGGTCGGCGGTGACGACGCGTTGCCGGCCGCCGTCGCGGGCGGACACCCGTACGCCGGTCACGCGGCCGCCGTCGTACAGGATCTCGTGGACCTGCGTGCCGAGGACGAACTCGACGCCCAGGGAGCGCAGGTACGACTCCCAGGGGTCGATCCACGCCTCGCTGGTGGGGGCGTTCAGCACCCGGTCGATGTCGGCGTCCGGCCCGTCCATCCCCCGCCCCAGCAGGCCCCACAGCAGCAGGGCCTCGACGATGACGCGGCCGACGGTCCTGGTGGAGGCCACCTCGGCGCGGGTGGCCACGAGGTTGCGGGTCTGTCCGATGCCGAGGACGGTCTGGTACTCCTCGCTCATCTCCCCGGCGCGGATGAAGTCCCACCACGCCGTCTTCTCCCACTGGTCCTCGCGGCGGGCCTCGCAGCTGGTGAGGTGGACGAGGACGCGGCCCGCGAAGTAGGCGGCCTCGTGGGCGGGCAGGCGGGTGCCGAGGTCGAGGACGGACAGGATCTGGTCGCGGATCCAGGACGGGGTGAGGTCGCCGGGCCGGGGCGGGGTGGTGACCTTCCGCAGGGGGAAGTGCAGGTCCGGCCGGCCGGAACCGCGCGCGAACAACGCCTCGGTGCCGGCGCGGAGGTTGCCGCGGACGCCGTCGGCGTTGCCGGGGAAGGGGATGCGGCGCATCGTGTCCGGCAGGTTCCGGTAGAAGCCGGGGAAGAAGCGGAAGCCGTGCTCGGCGGGGAGCGGCCTGCGCCCGCCCGCGCCCGTGCCGGGGACGTCCATGGAGCGGGCCTTGCCGCCGAGGGCGTCGTAGTACTCGTAGACGGTGACGGCGTAGCCGCGCTCGGCGAGTTCGTGGGCCGCGCCGAGGCCGGAGACGCCGCCGCCGAGGACGGCGACGCGCTTGCCCCGCGGCGCCGCGGAGGCGACGCCGGGCCTTGAGGCGAGAGCGCCGGCCGCTCCCCCGGTGGCGAGGGCGGTGGTGGCGAGGAAGCGTCTACGGGTGGGGCCGGAGTGCTCCTGAGACGGCTGCGCATGCTGTTCTGTTGTCATGAACACCGGAGGGTAGGGAGGGGACACGGGGGCCGGAAGCCTGATTCCCGGCCACCCACGGCATCCTCACAACAGCAGCCGCCGGACTCGGGTCACGCCTTCGGCGCCACCTTGCTCAGGCCGTTGATGATGCGGTCCATCGCGTCGCCGCCCGTCGGGTCGGTGAGATTGGCGAGGAGCTTGAGGGTGAACTTCATCAGCAGCGGGTGGGTCAGGCCGCGCTGGGTGGCGATCTGCATGACCTTCGGGTTGCCGATGAGCTTCACGAAGGCGCGGCCGAGGGTGTAGTAGCCGCCGTAGGTGTCCTTGAGGACGCGCGGGTAGTGCCGCAGGGCCGTCTCGCGCTGGGCCGGGGTGGAGCGGGCGTGGGCCTGGACGACGACGTCGGCGGCGATCTGGCCGGATTCCATGGCGTAGGCGATGCCCTCGCCGTTGAAGGGGTTCACCAGTCCGCCGGCGTCGCCCACCAGAAGCAGCCCGCGGGTGTAGTGCGGCTGTCGGTTGAAGGCCATGGGGAGCGCCGCCCCGCGAATGGGCCCGGTCATGTTGTCCGGGGTGTAGCCCCAGTCCTCGGGCATGGACGCGCACCAGGCCTTCAGCACCTCGCGCCAGTCGAGCTCCTTGAAGGAGTCGGAGGTGTTGAGCACGCCGAGGCCGACGTTCGACGTGCCGTCGCCCATGCCGAAGATCCAGCCGTAGCCGGGCAGGAGACGGTCCTCGGGCCCCCGCCGGTCCCACAACTCCAGCCACGACTCCAGGTAGTCGTCGTCATGCCTCGGGCTGGTGAAGTACGTACGGACCGCGACGCCCATCGGGCGGTCCTCGCGGCGGTGCAGGCCCATCGCCAGGGACAGGCGGGTGGAGTTGCCGTCGGCGGCCACCACCAGCGGGGCATGGAAGGTGACTTCGCGCTTCTCCTCGCCCAGCTTGGCCGTCACGCCGGTGATGCGGCCGGTGCGGTCGTCGACGATCGGGCCGGAGACGTTGCAGCGTTCGAACAGGCGGGCGCCCGCCTTCTGGGCCTGGCGAGCGAGCTGTTCGTCGAAGTCGTCGCGCTTGCGGACCAGGCCGTAGTCGGGGAAGGAGGCGAGATCCGGCCAGTCCAGCTGGAGCCGCACACCGCCGCCGATGATGCGCAGGCCCTTGTTGCGCAGCCAGCCGGCCTCCTCGGAGATGTCGATGCCCATGGCCACGAGCTGCTTCACGGCGCGGGGGGTCAGTCCGTCGCCGCAGACCTTCTCCCTCGGGAACTCGGTCTTCTCCAGCAGGAGTACATCGAGCCCGGCCCTGGCCAGGTGGTACGCGGTCGTGGAGCCGGCTGGCCCCGCGCCGACGACGATCACATCGGCGGTGTTCTCGGAGAGGGGCTCGGTCACGACACTCACGGCGGGATCTCCCCAAGTTCGAAATCTGCGTGCCGACCGGCACAGGACAGGGGCAGTCTATTCAGCGTCACCGATCACCGGCTGAAGGGCTGCCCCCGTGAACCGAGCTCTCCCCGCAGTACGGCTGCGCGTCCCCACCGACGAGGACGCCGTCGTGTGGCACCGGATCTTCGACGACCCGGAGGTCATGGAGTACCAGGGCGGCAGGGCCGCGGAGCTGTCGGTCTACGAGGAGCTCACCGCCCGCCAGCGCCGGCACGACGCCGAACGCGGCTTCTGCCTGTGGACCATGCTCGACGACTCCGGGCAGGTCATCGGCTTCACCGGTGCCCAGCCGTGGGAGTACGACTGGGGTCCCAAGGGCGAGATCGAGATCGGCTGGCGGCTCGCGCGGGCGCACTGGGGCAAGGGGTACGTCACCGCGGCCGCGCTCCAGACGCTGGAGCGGGTGCGGGCGGCGGGCGTGCCGAGCGTGGTGGCGATGGTGGCCGCCGACAACAAGAGATCCATCGCGGTCACCCAGCGGCTGGGCATGCGCCTGGCCGAGAGGTTCACGGCGCCCGCCTCACGGCGGGAGGGGCACTGCTACCACCTGGATCTGTGACTAGGGGTAACCGATTGTCACAGAACGCCACTTGGCGCTTCCGGTCGGTACGGCGCCGGAGTTACCCTGCCTGTACCGCTGGGGGTGACATCTGTGCGCATAACCCACAAAACACCCGAAGTGCGTGTACCGCGCCTGGTCGGTCTGATGGCCGTGGACGCGCGCGAGACGGCCCGGGCGCAGGGCCTGTCCCTCAACGCGCCGGACCGGCCCGACTTCCACCTCGCGGTCGTCGACTACGTCGTACGCCAGTACCCGCAGCCCGGCGCCGAGGTGCCGCGGGACTCGATGGTCTACGTGTGGTTCGACTTCGGTGAGGGGGAGGGCGGCGGGGGCGTACGCGAGCCGCGGATGCCGAGACCGCCCGGCGGTGGGCTCCAGCGGGAACTGGACGAGCCGGGCGACCCGTACGCGATGCTCAGCTCTCCTTGAAGCCCCGGTGCAGGGCCACCACCCCGCCGGTGAGGTTGCGCCAGGCCACCTTCGTCCAGCCGGCCTTCTTCAGCCGTTCGGCGAGGGCGGGCTGGTCGGGCCAGGCGCGGATGGACTCGGCGAGGTAGACGTACGCGTCGGGGTTGGAGGACACGGCCCGCGCGACCGGCGGCAGCGCGCGCATCAGGTACTCGGTGTAGACGGTCCGGAACGGCGCCCACGTCGGGTGCGAGAACTCGCAGATCACGATGCGTCCGCCGGGCCGGGTCACCCGGTGCATCTCGCGCAGGGCGGCGTCCGTGTCCTGCACGTTGCGCAGCCCGAAGGAGATGGTGACGGCGTCGAAGACGTCGTCCTTGAAGGGCAGCCGGGTCGCGTCGCCCGCCGTGAGGGGCAGCCAGGCGTGCCGCCGCTTGCCGACCTGGAGCATGCCGAGGGAGAAGTCGCAGGGGACGACGTACGCGCCGGTGCGGGCGAAGGGCAGGGAGGACGTCGCCGTACCGGCGGCCAGGTCCAGCACCTTCTGTGCCGGGCGGGCGTCGACCGCCCTGGCGACCTCCTTGCGCCACAACCGGGCCTGCCCCAGGGACAGCACGTCGTTGGTCAGGTCGTACCGGTCCGCCACGTCGTCGAACATCGAGGCGACTTCGTGCGGCTGCTTGTCCAGGGATGCGCGGGTCACGGGCCCATTCTTGCAGCACACCTGGCCGAGGCCGCTCAGCGGCGGCGGTACACCAGGCGGCCGGCGACCACCGTGGCCACACACGTACCGGCGCCCCGCTCCGCCAGCTCGTCCTCGTCCCGTACGTCGAACACGGCGAACCGGGCGGCGGACCCGCGCTCCCTCGGGGCCGCGAACTCCACCGGCCGGCCGGAGGCGTACGGGTCCAGCGCGGGGACGCCGCCGGGACGCCCGAGCCGGCCCACGACCCCCAGGCCGGAGCGGCGCACCGCGTCCCGGACGGCGCGGTTGCGCAGTTCCTCGCAGGCCGCCGCGACCGTGCCGTGCGCCAGCATCCGCTGCACCCCGCGCCGGGCGCTCGCGCCCCAGCGTGCGTCGTCGAGGGCGAGCGCGGCCAGCGCGTCGCCGGTCAGCGGCTCGGTGCCCAGCTCGTCGGCCTCGCGCGGATCCGGGTGGTACGCCTGCTCCAGCAGCTCGTTGCCGTACAGGTTGATGATTCCGGGCGTGAGGATGCCGGGCCACCTGCGCACGCGCGCGTGCGGGTACGCGGCGACGAGGTCGTCCACCAGCCCGGCGCCCACGATCCACTCTCCCTCGACGGCGAGCGCCCGGCCCCTGGAGTCGGCGTGAATCGTCAGCATGGCCGCGTCAGTTGGAGGCGAGCAGCTTCAGCTCGGGGTGTGCCGTGCCGCCCTCGATCGCCGTCGAGGAGATGTGGGAGACCACGCGGTCGTCGACGGGGTCGTTGGCCGGGTCGTCGTGGACGACCAGGTGCTCGTACGTCGTCGAGCGCTGCGCCGGCACTCGCCCCGCCTTGCGGATCAGGTCGATGATCTCCAGCCGGTTGGAGCGGTGCTTGGCGCCGGCCGACGACACGACGTTCTCCTCCAGCATGATCGAACCGAGGTCGTCGGCGCCGTAGTGCAGGGAGAGCTGGCCGACCTCCTTGCCCGTGGTCAGCCAGGAGCCCTGGATGTGGGCCACGTTGTCGAGGAACAGCCGGGCGATCGCGATCATCCGCAGGTACTCGAAGAGGGTGGCCTGGGTGCGGCCCTTCAGGTGGTTGTTCTCGGGCTGGTAGGTGTACGGGATGAAGGCGCGGAAGCCGCCCGTGCGGTCCTGGACGTCGCGGATCATCCGCAGGTGCTCGATGCGCTCGGCGTTGGTCTCACCGGTGCCCATCAGCATGGTGGACGTCGACTCCACGCCCAGCCGGTGCGCGATCTCCATGATCTCCAGCCAGCGCTCGCCGGACTCCTTCAGCGGCGCGATGGCCTTGCGGGGCCGCTCGGGCAGGAGTTCGGCGCCGGCGCCGGCGAAGGAGTCCAGCCCGGCGTCGCGGATGCGGGTGATGGCCTCCTCGACGCTCACGCCGGAGATCCGGGCCATGTGCTCGACCTCGCTCGCCCCCAGGCTGTGGATGACGAGCTGCGGGAACTCCTTCTTGATGGCGGCGAAGTGCTTCTCGTAGTACTCGACGCCGAAGTCCGGGTGGTGGCCGCCCTGGAACATGATCTGGGTGCCGCCCAGCTCGACGGTCTCGGCGCAGCGGCGCAGGATGTCGTCCAGGTCGCGCGTCCAGCCCTTGGCGGTGTCCTTGGGGGCGGCGTAGAAGGCGCAGAACCTGCACGCCGTGACGCACACGTTCGTGTAGTTGATGTTGCGCTCGATGATGTACGTCGCGATGTGCTCGGTGCCCGCGTACCGGCGGCGGCGTACGGCGTCGGCGGCGGCGCCCAGCGCGTGCAGCGGGGCGTCGCGGTAGAGGACGAGAGCCTCTTCGGGGGTGATCCGCCCACCGGCGGCGGCACGGTCGAGGACGGGCTGAAGGTCGGCCTTCTCGGTCACCGGCGTCCCTTTCGCAGGATTCGTCAGGGCTGTGGACGGACCGAACCAGCCTACGCCAGCCGTTTTGCCGTACCGACGCGCGGTCACCGCTCCGGGGTGCGGAACTCCAGTGGGTCGCCGAGTCGCGCGAGTGACCCGGTCGCCCGTCGCAGGGCGGAGACACGCGCGCGTTCGCCGGGAAGCACGAATCCGAGGTCGCCGCTGATCCAGACGTCGGAGACGACGGGGTGTGGCTAGACGCCCGCGTACGCGCCGGCCAGGAGGCCGAGGTAGGCGCCCGCGATGAGGAACGGCCCGAACGGGATGGCCGTCTTGCGCCCGGCCTTGCGGGCGACGACGAGGGCGCCGCCGTACAGCGCCCCGAGCAGGAACCCGGCGAATGTGCCGAGCAGCACCGTCGGCCAGCCGTACCAGCCGAGCACGGCCCCGGCCCCGAGGGCGAGTTTCACGTCGCCGAAGCCCATGCCGGCGGGGTTGATGAGGAACAGCACGAAGTAGCCGGCGCCGAGGGCGAGGGCGCCCAGCAGGGCGGTCGTCCACTGCCCGGCGTGCTCGGGCACGAGCGCGGTGAGGCCGAGCAGGGCGAGCGCGGCGCCGGCGAGCGGGAGGGTCAGAGGGTCGGGCAGCCGTCGTACCCGGAAGTCGACGACCGTCAGCAGCACGCCGACGGGTGCCAGCAGCAGCCAGACGCCCAGTTCGGGCCGGGTTCCGGTGGCGGCGGCGAGGGCCGCGCAGACGAGGGCGGTGGCGGTGGCGAGCGGCCAGGCGCCGGGGCCGTACGCGGATCCCGGTGCCGCGCACCGGTCGCAACGGGCCGGCCCCAACCAGCCCTTGACGGCATGCCCGCCCGGGCACGCGTCCCGCCACGGCTCCCCGGACGGGGCGGAGAAGCGGTAGGCGGCACGGGGCAGCAGCGTGCCCGCCGCCGCGCCCCACAGCGCGGCGGCGACGATCAGCGGCAGGTCGCTCATCCCACGGCCGCGACGCCGTCGCGCCACGTGGGCAGCAGCTCGTCGAGCAGTGCCTCGGTGCGCGGCGGCAGACCGCGGGCCCCGCTGCGGCCGATGAGGTCGGCGGCGAGGGCGGTGAGCCGGGAGGTGTCGCCGGTGGCGTGGGTGGCGCGCAGCAGCTCGTTCCACAGGCGCTCGTCGGCGGGGGCCGTGCGCAGGGCCGCGTCGAGGGCCTCGATGGCCTTCTCCGCGCGGTTCTTCTCCATGTGGAACTCGGCGAGGGCGAGCCCGGTGTCCGCGACGAGCAGCGGGAGCTGGGCGTCGATGATCTCGTGGGTGAGCCACCGGTAGCGGCCCTCGGGCCGGTCGGCGAGCAGCGGCCCGCGGACGAGGACGAGCGCGTCCGTGAGCAACCGCCCCCGCACGGCACGGCTGTCGACGCCCTTGCCCTGGGTGGCCTCGTAGTACAGGGAGCGCAGCACGTCCAGGTCGGAGACGACGGACTTGGCGAGGGTGAGCCGCCCGGTGGCGTCGGCGCGGAGCCGGGGGCTGCCGTCGGGGTCGGTGCCCAGCCAGGCGCGCAGCCGGTCGAGGAGGGCGTCCCGTACGTCGTCGGTGACGCCGCGCGGCCACAGCGCGGAGGACAGCACGCGCGGGTGCACGCCCTCGCGGTGCAGCAGCAGCAGGGCGAGCGCCTCGTGGAGCAGCGCGCTGCGCTCCCCGTCCGGGGTGTCCAGCCCGATGATCTCGTACGGCCCGACCAGGCGGGCGTAGACGGCGGGCCGCCCCTGCTCGCTGATGTCGACGAGGAACGGCGGGGTGTTGACCGGCCCGTCGGGGCCCTGCTCGGGGTCGGCCTGGACGAACAGCTCGACCACGGCCCGCTGTTGGGCGGCGGGCAGCAGCTGGGCGTCGAGCTCCAGCCCGAGCAGGGGCGCGAGCAGCTTGCCCTCGCTGGTGATCTCCATCTCCCAGGCGGCGCCGGGCAGATCGCCGGTCTCGGTGCCGACGAGGTAGCCGATGCCGAGGCGGCTCGCGTCGGCGGCGAGTTCGGCGAGCTTGACGGCGTCCTCGGCGGAGGGCTGGGCGGCGAGCAGGACGAGGTGCGGGGCCCAACGGGTGTGCTGGGCCGGGCCGGTACGCCCGGTGAGCACGGAGTCGTGCCCGGCGGCCCCGAGCGCCCCGCGCCGCTGCCGCGTCTCGGCCTCCATGGTCTCGATGAGGGCCTCGGTGTCCTCCAGGTGCCGGATCCGGTTGGGGGCGAGCGGAGTCAGGTCCTGCCCGAAGCCGACGAGCGTGATGGTCATGCGGTCCGACCAGCCGTTGGTGGCCAACTCGGCGGCTACGGAGGCGAACACGGCGGCCCGGTCGGCCTCGCGCCCGGCGAGGGAGACGATCCCCGGCACCGACTCCAGGTTGAGCAGCAGTCGTGAGTCGTCCATGGTGCCGAGGCTGACGAGCCCGGGATACGGGGCCGCGGTGTCGACGTCCTCGTACCGCTCGGCGTCGGTCTTCGCGAGCATCCAGAACGTCTGGTCCTGGCCGAGCTGCCAGGGCGCGGGCGGCTTTCCGGCGGGCTGGGCGAGCTGGAGGTGCAGGTCGCCGTTGCTCAGCCATGCCGCGTACACGGTCGGCAGCGGCCGTGACTCGGCGGCGAGGGAGGCGGCGAGCCCGCGCAGCGACCGGTCGAGCAGGCGTACGCCCTCGGGGTCGGCGCCGACCAGCAGCGCGTCCTGGACGTCCTGGGCGTCCCCGGTCGGCCTGGGCGGTTCCATCCCGCGCCGGCCACCGCCGAACGACCCGAGCGCCGACTGCCACAGCGCCTGCCGGCGCCGGTGGCCGAGGGCGCCGAGGAGACCGGCGGCCAGCAGGGGCGCGCCGAGGAGGGCCTCGGGCAGCCCGAAGGAGTGGGACTCGCTCTGCTGGGACGTGGCGTGCTGGTGGCCGGTGTCGGGGGCGGGGCGCTGCTCGGGGAGGGAGACGTGGGAGGCGCCTCCGCCGGCGTGCTCGTGGCCGCCGCCGCCCTGGGCGCCGCCACCCTGGGCGCCACCGCCGCCCTGCGCGTGATCCCCGGTCTGGGCGTAGTCGTGGATCTGCTGCTGCACTTCGGGGGACACGTCGGGCGCCTCGTCGGGCATCTCCACGAGTTCCCCGCCGCGCGCGTCGCCCGGCATCTCCATGATCCAGCCGGGCCGGATGAGGCTGGCCTCGGACAGCCGGGACCCGTCCGGCTGGATCCGGTCCTTGTTGAGCTCGAAGATCTCCTTGTACCGGCGCCCGTCACCCAGGTGCCGCTCGGCGATCTCCCACAGGGAGTCGTGGTGGCGGCCCTCGGGCGGCTGGATCCGGTAGTACTTCGTGTCGCCCTTCTTGGCGGTGCTGCCGGCGTCGGCGTGGGCGGCCGCGTGGGAGGCCTGCTCGGCGAGGGCGGCGGCGGTGTCCGCGGCCTGTTCCTGCTGCTGCGCGAACAGGCCCGGGGTCTGCTGGGCCGCGGCGACGGCCGGCTTGTGGTTGGCGTCGTAGCCCTGCCCGAGCTGCGACAGCCCCGGCGCGAAACTGGCGGCCGTGGCGCCGACGAGCAGCAGCGCGGCGACGAGCTGCCGCGCGAGCAGCTGGCTGGGTCCGGCGCCCGGCACCCGCCCCGGCACGCCGACACCGGACAGCGCGGCCTTCATCTCGACGAGCACGCAGGCGGTGAACTGGGCCCAGGCGAACCAGACCACGACCGTGAGGGTGTTCAGGAACGTCTCGACGGTGACGGGCCGCTGGAGCCAGTCGAGACTCGGCGCCCCGCTCGGCAGCGGCCAGCCGATCTGCGTGGCCAGCGCGAGAGGCACACCGACGAGGAGAACGACCAGGGCGACGAAGGCGAGGAACGCCTTCACGAAGTCCCCGAACGAACGCCGCCGCACGCGCACCGGCTGCGGTGTCCGGTTCCTCGGGGCCGTCGTCCCCGTCGTGCTTCCCGTCGAGCTTGACGAGCTTGAGGTGCGGCGTCGCGGCATGGCGGGTGTCCTGGTCGTGTGTGGAGGAAGGTGAGCCGGGTGACTTCAGCGACTTCTGTGAGGGGTGTGCTGAGCCTACAGAGATCTTATTTACTCGTATGGACACCGTCGATGTCGCCCTGGACGCACCGGCTGCGCGGCAGGCGGGGGCCGGCTGGTCTCCGGCAAGTCGATGCAGGTGTCCCGGTAAATGCGCCAACTCCGGGCGCTGCCGCACCCGTTCGCTCACCACCCGCCGGATGAGTCCTCCCGGGACACCGGCCGTACGTCGAACTCGCACCACGACTCCGGCACCTTGATGGGGAGACCCCCGCGCTCGACCGTGAGCGGCTCTATGTGGCGGGCCATGACGCCGGACTCCCCCATCGACTCGATATCCCGTACCGAAACCGATCCGTTGTACGGTGCCGGTCAGCGCAGGAGAGACAGTCGGGGGACGGACAGATGGGCAAGGGCAAGAGCGACCTCTCACTGCCGCTGAGCGAGCTGGAGGGCTTCGGTCGGCGGCTGCGTTCCATCAAGACCCGTCTGAACCACACCAAGAAGATGTTCGAGTCGTACAGGGACGACATCGGTGACGGCAGCGTCAACGACGCCCTCGACGATTTCGAGTCCAACTGGGAGGACGGCCGTGAGGACATCACGCAGCAGCTCGACGCCCTCGCCGACATGTCGGATGCCGTCGTCCGCGAATTCACCAAGCTCGACGACGAACTCACCAAGAAGGTCAACGACGCGATGAAGACCGAGGACAAGCGGGGCGGCAAGGAAAGCAAGGGCGGCGGGAACAAGTGAAAGGCCCCGGATCCGGGGATCCGGGACCTACGGCACGTGTGTGATCAGTGCGTGGCGGCGGCGTGGAGGTGCACGTCCGCCGAGACGCCCGCGGGCGACACGGCGGCGCCGACACCGCCACCGACACAGAGGGCGCCGGCCTCGACGTAGAGACCGGCAGCGGCGGCCGCACCGGCGTCGATGCCGACGGCCCCGCCACCCGCCTGGCCGCCGGAAATGCTGTCCAGGTCAGCGTCGGAGATTTCGGTCGTTTCGACGTTGGGCACGAGGTTCATGGCGCGCCTTTCCCTTCGTATCAATCATTCGCGATGACGGCGGAGTTCACCTGATTCCCGGAAGCGGAATCATGACCGGCGATCTGCGCCCACCGATCAAAGCACGCAGGAGAACAGGCAGCCAGTCGCCCGATGCCCTATTGCGGTCTCCCGCCACCGCTGAATTCATCAGTGTGGAAACGTGGTCACCATCCGGGCCCGTTCCTTCACACGATCTGCCGGATTCGCAGTGCCGCAGAACCGTGGCCGGCGGGTTCCGATGCCGTCCCATCCCCGTACACCGGGCTGCGGACGACCACTCGGTGAACTGTGTGCAGGTCCGCAGGATTTTCCGGGTCGGCCGGGGACTGAACCCTCCTTGCGACCGCCTTCGGCGTCAGTTCGCCGGGGAACCGCGCGGTCGGGCGTCGTCGCTACCGAGCACCAGCACCCAGGGCTGTGCCCAGGGCCGACAGGAACGCGGTTCGGTCACGGGTGGCGATCGTCAGGGCCTCGCCCCGGCGCGTGGCGATGACGACGCTGTCCATGCCCATGGGGACGCTCCAACCTCCACCCACGAGGCGCGGGTTGCCGAGGTCGGTGGCGCGCAGACCCGGGAGCGGTGCGTCGATGGCTCCCGCAGAGGCCGCATAGCGCTGGGCTACGCCCGGTACGGCCTGCTGGGATGCCGCGTGGACGGACGTGGGATCGATGTCCGCGAGGGCAATCCGCTCCCGTCCGACCCGCAGGGTCTGGCTGTCGATCTGGACGCGGTTGAAGAAGTACTTCGACAGCGGGACCGCGTTGAAGGGCAGGTAGACCAAGACGAGGAACATGGCCGACAGGCCGAGCCAGAGACCGAACTCGTCGGGCAGGGTACCGACAGCCATGGCGGCGACACCGGCCACGTAGAGGACGGTCGTGATCGATATCCACCCCTTTGGGATCTTCTCTCCATAGAACATGGAGAAGTGGGTTCCTCTCGGATTCGGTTCAGCGATTCAGCGACTCGGCGTTCAGCGGTTCACCGACTGGATCTCCTGAACCGTCACGTCCTGCGTCGTGCCGAAGGTGCCGTCCGGGAGGTCGCCGCCCTCACCCGTCGTGCTCGTCCAGCTGATCTTCCAGGTGACCGTGGCCTTCAGCGGGTACGCGCCGTCGCCGTCGGTCGAGCGCAGGTAGGTCACCCCGCAGGGCGGGGTCCGGTCGGCCTTGCCCTTCGCGTACGGTTCGCCGATGCTGCCGTCGGCGTTGATCTCGCAGTCTCCGGACGCGGGGTAGGTCTCGGCGTAGCTCGTGCCCGGGTCGATGTGCAGGGAGACCGGCTCGGCGATGGTGGTCGCCGACAGGCCCGTACCGGGCAGGCTCGCCGTCACCGAGAGCTTCTTGAACCTGGCCCTGTCCAGCCAGATCCAGGTGGGCAGGTTGACGGTCGACGTGCCCGTCGGCGCCATCTCGATCTCCGTGTCGGGGACGGGGAGTTCGTCGTAGGCGTACTCGGCGAGCACCTGCGGGGTGAGGGCGAGGGGCTCGTCGGGGGTGTCGCCGTTGTCGACCCAGAAGGGGGGCTTGTCGCAGGAGTTGGCTTCGGGGTCGTCCTTGCGGTTCGGGTTCTTGACCGCTGCCCAGAACATTCCCTCGCCCTGCTTGTCGAGGTTGTAGTTCTTGTACGGGTGCCCGTCCTTGTAGCGGTGGTCCAGTGAGTCCCCGACCATGGCCCCGACTCCGGGCAGAACCCCATCGATACTCCGCAGGAGCTTCACCGTGGTCTCGATCTCCTTGGGGGAGAACGCGGGCTCGTACCAGCAGGCGGGTGGTGTCCAATTGCTGTTCGACGGTGACAGCGTTCCGGACTTGGACGAACGGGAGCCGCCGTCCATGGTGACCCTGACCTTGGTCTCCGCCCTGATGACACCGTCGTCGGCAGAGCCGTTCGCGTCACCCTCGTAGCCGCCGCTCTCCCCGCCGCCGCGTCCGCCACCAGCCGTCGCCGGGGTCGGTACGGCTGCCACGGCGACGGCGAGCGCCGACGCGGTGACGACACGCAGCACAGTCGTACGACGCATCACATGCACCTCTTGGCAGCCTCCGTGGACGTGACACTGGTGGTCTGCCACACGCCCTTGGCGTTCTTCTCCAGGAGGGTGTTGTAGAAGACGTAGTCGCTCGGGGACGCCTTGACCGACCTGTCGACCTTGCCGGTCTTACGGTCCTTCGGGTAGGTCTGCGTCGCGTCCATGCAGTACGTGACCGCGGCGGCACCGTCCTTGAGGAACGTGACCTCGCGGTCGTAGTAGCGGGTCTTGCCGGTGAAGCTTCGGCCGTCGTCGTAGAAGGACTTGATGTACGAGGCCGCCGACAGCAAGGCGTCGTCCTTGGAGTAGAACGCGAGGGCGGGGTGTTTCGGAGCGTCGACGGTGATCGCCTCGTCGATGGAGTTGATGCGCCTCTCGTTGTCGGCCAGGACCGCGTCCTTCTTCGCGTCACCGGTCTGCGTGTCCTCGAAGACGTTCACCACGTCCTTGGGCAGCTTGATCTCCGGCCGTTCAATGGTGTCGGCCGTGGCGGACGTCGACGGCTTGGCGGAGGACGAGCCGGTGTCCGCCCCGGCGATCTTGTCGGAGCCGGAGTCCTGGGAGTCGCCACCACCGCAGCCGGCCAGCAGCAGCGCCACCGCCGCGGTCAGGGCGGCCGTGGCCGCCGTGGTCGTGCGTGTGCGCATGGGGTTGTACCTCCGTGGGGGGAATACGTGCTGAGGGAAAGGGAGGAGAAGAGGGGTCCGGCGTCTCAGCCCACCTCGTTCTCCGCCACCGCCTGCCCGCGAACGACCACGTCCCCGCCGTAGAACATCCCGGTGAACACCGGCGAGTACGTCAGCTGGACCTCGACCTGTACCTGCTGGGCGTTCGCCGCCACGCAGTGGGTTCCCGCGATGTCCGCGCCGGACATGTCCATCTCACGGGCGAAGGCCTTCACCCGGGCGTCGCAGTTCTCGAAGTTGATCGGCGCGGGGCCGTTCTCGTTCTCGTAGAGGTCTTCCCGGTCGATGTCCTGGGCGGCGTACCGGGCCGCCTGTTCCGCGATGTCGGCGGCGCGCTCCCGCTTGGAGATGGACAGGCCGCCGTCGATCACGAACGCCGACAGGGAGAGGAAGACGAGCGCGAAGATGATGACCGCGCCGGCGCCCGAGCCGCGGTCGTCGAGACGGGCCCGGCGGGACTCCAGCCAGGTGCCCAGGACCGCGGCCATGGCAGGCCTTCTCATCTGCCTCACCCGGCCTTCCGCTTGTACGGATCCAGCGGAGCGGTGAACGACCCCGACATCCGCGTCCGGATGTCCAGGCCCAGCATCCCCAGGCCCCGCACCTCGCAGCTCACCTCGACCGTGAAGAGGTCGGCGTCGGCGAAGCCCGCGCTGGTCTTGGTCACGGACACCGGGCCGACGCAGACATCCGTCAAGTTGGCCTCGGCCGCCTTGCGCGCCTCCGCCATGGCGTTGCCGACGTCCCACTGGAGCGATCCGGCCCGGGCCGCGTCGCGTGCCGCGCCGTCGATCGCTCCGCGTCCGTCCACCATCTGGCCGAAGGCGACCAGGACGAGGATGAAGAGGATCATCACCGGGGCGAGGATCACGACCTCGATCGCGGACAGACCCCGGTCGTCGTCCCAGGATCGGCGCGACCGGCCCTCCTTCAACGACCGGCCCTCCTTCAGCGACCGGCGGACCTTCAGTGAGCAGCGGTCCCTCAGCGACCGGCCCTCCTCCAGCGACCGGCCGTCCTGCAACGACCAGCGGTCCCTCGGGAAGGACAGAGACATCAGTTCTCCCCCTCCCTCACGAACCTCTCCACCGGCCCCACCGACTGGGCGTGCACCGTCAGATCCAGCCCGGGGAACACCGTCGGCACCCGTGCCGTGATCTCCACGCCCACCGTGTTCTGCTCCGGCTGGAGCATCGCCACGTCCGGGGCCAGCACCAGCTTGGGGCCGAGCTGGTTGATGTAGCTGTCGACCACGTCCCGTGCCTCGCCCCGCCAGGCGCCCGGGTTCTCGTCGGCCATGGCACGGGCCTTGCGTGCGCCGGCCTGGGCCGCCGCCTGGGCGATGTGGTCGGCGAAGAAGTACAGCGCGAACTGCACCGTGGCGAAGATCATGAAGAACAGGACCGGGGTGAGCAGCACGAACTCGATCGCGGTCATGCCGGAGTCGCCGCGGGCGGCCGCCGCCTTCCGCGCGGCCTCCACCCTGCGGCGTGCCCATCTGCCGACGCCCACGTGCAACCCCGTCAACCCCGTTGTCCGTACGACGCTCAGCAGGTGCCGCTCTGGTTGGCGCCGTTGATGCAGTTCTCGACCTTCTCGGCGCCGCCCTCCAGGGCGCGGTTGATGATCGCGGCCACGACGCCGACGATCGCCACGACGACCGCGGAGATGATGACCCACTCGACCGCGGAGGCACCGCGGTCCAGTTCGCCGGAGCGGGCCCGCTCCACGCGGCCCTGCAGGAAGACGACCAGGAAGTCCACCGCCGGGATGCCGGTGTGGAAGTTCCGTCCGTTCATGGGAGTTGTCCTCTCGACTCAGCTGAGACTCGCTGAAGCGCGCTCAAACACGCTGGATTCTGGGCAGTCGGTACCGGAAGCAGCTGTCACACCTGGAACACCCGCATCGCCGCCGGGTAGATCAGGAACACCAGGAAGCCGGCGCACAGCAGCAGCTGGGCGACGAGCATCGACTGGGACTTCTCGCCCGCGCTGCCCTCGATCTCGGCGAGTTCGCGGTGCCGCATGGTCTCCGCGCGGGAGGCCAGCGACTCGCGGACCTTCGCACCGTCGTCGGCGACCAGGGCCAGGGAGGCGGAGAGGTCCTTGAGCTCCTCGACGCCCAGTTCCTCGCCGAGCTGCCCCAGCGCCTGCCACTGGCTGACGCCGGTGATGCGGGCGTCGGACAGGGCGTTCTTGATCCGCTGGTTCGCCCAGCCGTCGGAGATCTCGGCCGCCGCCATCAGGGCCTCGGGCAGGCCGCGGCCGCCGGCGAGGCTCATCGACACCAGGTCCAGGTACGCGCCGATCACCCGCCGCAGGTCGCGCCGCTTCTCGGCCGCGTCCCGCCGTACCTCCAGGTCGGGCAGGAAGAAGAAGAGGGCCGCGCACACCAGCGCCAGCCACACCGGGATGATCGGGCCGCTGCCGAAGCCCAGCGTCCACACGACCGCGAACAGCAACGGGCCGAAGAACAGGCCCGCCGCGCCCAGCAGCACCTTCGTCGCCAGGAAGTTCTCCCAGCTGCGTTCCAGCACCGCGAGGTCGGCGCGCAGCGAGCGCTGCTCCCAGCCCTGCTGGAGGTAGAACTCGGCGACCCGGGCGCCGACTTCGGCCCGCAGCGAGCCGAAGCGGCCGGTGTCCTTCGCCGTGCGCGCCGACTCGTACGCCGCCCCGCGCGCCCGCATCGCGTCGATACGGGCGACCTGCGCGATCGCGCTGCGCTTGCCGGGCATCAGGGCGCGGACGAGGACGTAGACGCCGAGGCCGATGATGGCGCCGACGACGACCGGCATCGTCAGGTCGTTCACCGTCGTACCCCTTCTTCATGCTGGACCGGCTGGGCCGGCGTACGGGGACGGACGAACCGGACCGCCGCCTCGTCCCGGACCAGGAAACGTTCGGGCGTCTCGATGGTGGACAGCTTGCGCAGCCACCAGAAGCCGAGTGCGAACAGGCCGCAGACACAGGCCAGGACGAGCTGGCCGACGGCGGTGCCGTACGGCTCCACGAACTCCCGGTTGAAGATGGACAGGCCGAGGACGAAGGCGACCGACACCGCGACCACGATCTGGACGGAGCGGCGCGTGGAGGCCCGCTGGGCCATCACGCGCTGGCGCATGTCGACCTCTTCACGCGCCGACTTGGCCAGCGCTCCGAGGACCTGGCGCAGACCCGGGCCACGCAGGCGGGCGTTGAGGATCAGCGCCGCGACGATGATGTCGGCGGACGCGTCGTCGATCTCGTCGGCGAGCTGCTGGAGCGCTTCGGGCAGCGGCGTACGGGCGCGCAGGCGGTCGACCAGGGCGTCCAGGTGCGGGCGCAGGACCGGGGCCGCCGCGCGGGCGGACGCCGGGATGGCCTGCTCCAGGCCCACCGCGCCGGCGATGGTGTCGCGCAGCGACTCCGTCCAGGAGGCCAGGGCCTCCACGCGGCGCATGGCGGCACGCTCCTCCGCGGCGCCGCCGAAGAGCCGGTCCCAGAAGAAGACGAGGACACCGGCCGCGATGCCGGCCACCGCCCAACGGGTGAGGAGCAGGACGACGAGCCCGACGATCGCCGCGAGCGAGCCGCGCTGCCCGGCGAACCGGATGAGCTCGCTCGCCCGCTCGGCCGCCTTCTGCTTCTCGTGCTCGGGCTTGGCCGGCAGGCCGCGTACGGCGACGATGAGCAGGGCGAGCCCGCCGCCCACGGCGACACCGCAGGCGAGCCCGTACAGGACCGTGGTGGAGAACAGGCCGCCCATGGAACCGAGCGAGCCGACCGCGGCGAGTGTCGTGGTCACCGGGTCACCCCCACGTTCCGCTGGGCCGGTAACCGTGTGCCATCAGGTCCTCCAGGCAGGCTAGGGGGGCGTGCGGCACCACCCGGCCGTCGGGCGTCTCCGCGAACACCTCGCTGGACAGCACGCGTCCGTCGACGCCGTTGACCTCGCGTACGGAGGTGACCATGCGCTGGAGGCGGCCGCCGCTCTGGTAGTTGTTGCGCCGCTGGATGAAGACGACGAAGTTCACCGCACCCGCGATCAGCATCTGGCTGGCCTCGATGGGCAGCCGCTCCGCCGCCTGCAGCGCGTACGTCGAAATGCGGTTGAAGACCTCGTGCGAGCTGTTGGCGTGGATCGTGGACAGCGAGCCGTCGTTGCCCTGCGACATCGCGTTCAGCATGGTCACGATCTCGTCGCCGAGCACCTCACCGACGATGACGCGGGAGGGGTTCATACGCAGGGAACGCCGCACCAGCTCCGCCATCGAAATGGCGCCTTGGCCCTCGGAGTTGGGCAGGCGTTCCTCGAAGGCGACGACGTTGGGGTGGAGGTCGGGGAAGGTGTCGAGCCCGAGCTCCAGCGCACGCTCCACGGTGATCAGACGCTCGTGCGGCGGGATCTCGTTGGCGAGGGCGCGGAGCAGGGTCGTCTTACCGGCGTTCGTGGCGCCCGCGATCATGATGTTCTTGCGGGCGCGGACCGCGCAGGCGAGGAAGTGCCCGAGCTCGGGCGTCAGGGTGCCGTTGCCGACGAGGTCGGAGATGAACACCTTGCCCATACGGGCCCGGCGGATGGAGAGCGCCGGTCGCCTGGCGACGTCCATGACGGCCGACAGACGCGAACCGTCCGGCAGCCGCAGGTCCAGCTGGGGGTTGGCGGAGTCGAAGGGCCGGGACGACAGACCCGAGTACGCGCCGAGCACCTGGATGAGCTCGATGAGCTCCTCGTCGGTCTCGGCGACGGGTTCGCCGCGGACCTCACGCCCGTCCGAATAGCCGACGAAGACCTGGTCGCACCCGTTGATGTCGATGTTCTCGACCTCGGGGTCGTCGAGCAGCGGCTGGAGGCGGCCGACCCCGAACAGCGCCGCGTGCACGGCGGCCGCGTACTGCTCCTCGGTCTCGGCGTCGAGGGGCGTACGGCCGGCGTTGATCTCGGCGCGTGCGTACTCCTCGAGTATCTGGGCTATGACGGCCCGCGCGTACTGCCGCTCGTCCTCCGTCGACATCGGCGTGACGCCGTTGACCTGGTCCAGGCGGCGCTGTTCGGCGATGCGGTCGCCGGCCTCCTGGCGGAACCGCTTGACCAGCTGGTGGTCGACAGCGGTCATGCGCCGGCCCCCGCGTGGCCGTTCATGTGGCCCTGCTGGGCCTGCGCGGACATGGTCCAGGCGGCGCCGTACTGCTGGTACAGGTCGGCGGTGACCTTGCGGGCCGAGCGGATGAGCAGCGACTTGTCGAGACGGCCGCGCTTGCGCCCGGCCAACTGGTCGGCGCCGGCGGGGTCGTCGGCGAGGGTGCCCACCACGCGTGCGCCGGTCTGGGCGTGCACGAGCATGTCGTTGACCTGGGAGGCGAGCTTGCCGGCGGTGCCCGGGTCGGCGATCAGGACGACGCCGATGAGCGGGGTCCCGAGGCTCGCGGCGCCGCGCGGGCCGCCGTGCAGCTTGTTGGCGAGCGCGGCGGCACGGTCGCGCACCCGCGCGATGGCCTCCGGCTCGGTACGCGAGATCAGCAGTACGAGGGCGGCGTGCGGGAACAGCTCCACGGCCGGGGTGTCCCCGCTGATGCGGCCGCAGTCGGCGATGACGTCGGCGGGCGCGTGCGGGGAGTCGGCGAGCGAGGCGAAGGCGTGGCCGAGGGTCGGCCACAGCCCGGCGAGCCCGGCGGCCTGCTCGGCGATACCGAGCCCGACGAGCACCTCCAGCCCGCCGCTGAGCGGCTGGACGTGGTCCCACAGCTGGTCGGGCACGAGCCCGCGCCGGGCGGTGGCGGCGATGGACAGCATCCCGGTGTTCGGGTTGAGCGGCCCGCCGTGCGCGGCGGCACTGCGGTAGACGAGGTCACCGCCCGCCGGGTCCGTCTCGGCGAGCAGGACGCGCCGCGGCCAGACCGCCGCGAGGGCGACGGCCGCGGTGGTGACGCCGGGGGAACCCTTGTCGGCGGCGAGAGCGATGAGCGCCATGGGTGTGTGGCTGCCTTCAGTTACTGGTGCCGGAGACGAGGACGATGCTCACTTCGCCGTTGGAGGCGGCCTGGGTCAGCTCGGCGGCCTTGTCGGCGTCGACGGTCAGCGTGATCCCCAGGTTCGTGCTGCTGACGAGCTCGTCGCCCTTCTCCGGCGGCACGTAGCTGACGCGCGCCTGGTCGACGATGAGCGCGTTGCCGCCGGACGCCGAGGAGGAGCTGCTGCCGGAGCTGGAGCCGGAGTTGGAGCTGGAGCCGGAGTCGCTGCTGACGCGGTAGGCGGCGACGACGTCCCCGATCTTCAGCCCGCTCGGGTACTGACCGGCCTTGAGGGAGAGACCGACCGTGGCCTTGCCCGCGGCGACGCCCGCCTCCTCACCGAACATCTCCCCGACGGCGACGGCGCCGGCCGGGATGGTGGTGACGGCCTTCAGCTTCTTCAGGCCCTCCAGCTGGTTCCACTTGATGTAGTGGATGCTGCTGTCCTCGGCGACCATCACCGACGTCACGTTGCTGTCGGTGACCGAACCGCCCACGGGGATCTGCTGTGTGACCTTCACGACCTCGATCCGGTCACCGGCCTGCAGCACGAGCATGGTGGCACCGAGCGCACCGACCAGAATCAGCAGCACCGCCAGCGCGGCCAGTGCCGGTTTGCGCTCGCGAGGCGGTGTGGGAAGCCGGTCACCGACCGACGGCTGAGCCGGAGCGGCGGAACGACCTGCGCCCGCCCCCGTACGCTCTTGGATCTTCACGCAACCGCTCCCCGTACACCCAAGAAATTGTCTGCCAATTGGGACACTTCGCACTTCTCGGTCTGTTCAACACAGCGCCTGAGCTGGCCGGTTAGCCAGCGCCGAAGTGAGTGTCAAGCCATGGCACCGTATCAGCCGCACATAAGCCCCTCAAGACGCGTCGGGCCTCACGGAGCCCGCCGCTCACAGCGTTATTCATCTGCAACTTCCGGGCCTCTCCGCCTCGTTGGAGAGGGCCGTGCAGCGGCCTCCCGACTGTGCGCGAGCGAATCGGCCGCCGGTGCGGCACGGTGCCGCCGGCGCGGTCTTCATCACAGTCCGGTCATGATGCCCGCACGAATCGCCCACGAAGGGGGGCGGTGGCCATGCCATGATCTTCGCTGATCTTCGCTCGGATCAGCGACGGGGACGACCGGGGCACGGGGACACGGGGACACGGGGACACGGGGACACAGGGATACGGGGACACGGGGACACGGGGTGCTTCAGCGGTGACGGGCAGGCGGACGGGACTTCTGCCGGTGAGCGGGGCGGTACTGGCGTCCGACCCGAGGGTCAGGGAGGCGGTCGGCGCGATCGGCGTGCGGTACGGCGCCGACTACACGGACGACGCGGCGGTGACCGCGCTGCTGGAGGAGCGGCGGCGGGCGGTTGAGGCGGTGCAGCGCGGCCCGCTGCAGTGGCTGACCGCGCTGGCGGTGATGGTCGGCGTCGTCCTGCTGATGCCGGTACCCGCGTTCGCCACGCACCGATCCGCGGCGCTGGGCCTCGCAGGAGCGCTCTTCATCGCCGCTGTGGCCCTTGCCCTGCACCTGCGCAACCGCTGGAAGCGCGAGCTGACCCACCCCGCTCTCACCGGTTACCGCCAAGTCCTGGGCACGGCCCGGGCCCACGGCATCTCGCTCACCCACGTACCGGCGTGGCTGGAGGGCCGTTCGGCGAGCGGCGGCGGCAAGGGCGCGACGCCGATTCCGTCGTATCCGGCGGTGGAGCCGGTGCCGCCGGCGGAGCCGCTGCCGGATCAGCAGGTGACCCCCGGGTCCGTACCGCCGAAGCACCCCGTCGCCGCACCGCCGAAGCCCGCCATCGCCGTACCGCCGAAGCCCCCGGCGGTCGACGCCTACGAGCGGATCGCCGACGCAGGCGGCTGGCACGACGAGGCCGGCTGCCTGCTGGTGTTCGCCGGTGCGGGCGGCGCGATCTGGGCCGCGACCTCGGACAACCCCCTGGGCTACGGCACCCTGGTCCTCGTCCCGCTCGCGATCGCCGTCTGGCTGGCGGGCAGCCGCCAGGGCAACGAGAAGGAGCGGCTGCGGGCGGAGGCGGTGGCGTACGTCCGGGCTGTCGCGGACGCTCAGGCGGCCGGGGCTCGGGTGCCCGAACTGCCGCCTGCGCTGAAGCCGTTGGTCGACGAGTAGCCCAGGCGCGGCTTGATCTTCCCCCTTTCGAACCTTTCCGTACGACCCAGGAGCTCCCCATGAAGCGCGCCGCCCTGGCCGCCACCGCCCTGTCCCTGCTGTCCCTCACCACGCTCACCGCGTGCGGCGGCGACGCGGACCCGGACAAGGCGACCGGTGAGCCGAGGCCCACCACTTCCGGGGCGAAACAGGTGACGCCGGCCGAACGGCTGGCGAAGCTCATGATCACGAAGGCCGACCTCTCCGGCCCTGACGTGACTCCCACCTCCAGTGAGGACGACGAGTACGCCTTCGCCAAGTCCCCGGACGACATGACCGTGGACAAGCCCGCCTGCACCCCGCTGGCCTACGCGATGAACCAGTTCCCCCTCGGCGAGTCGCAGGCCGACCTGACCCATTACGCCTCGGAAGGCCTCGGCAACGGGTTCACGTACATCACGCTCGCGACGTACGACGACCCCGGCAAGGCCGAATCGGCGTTCGCCGGACTGTCCGAAGCCGTGGACGCGTGCGGCGGCGGTTTCACCGCGAAGGCGAACGGCACGAGCACGATCGGCTCCGTCACGGCCGAGAAGCCCGTGGCGCCGGCCGGAGACGAGTCCCTCGGCTTCCGCTCCACGCTGACGTCCCGGGGCGTCACCCACGCCATGCACGCCCAGGCCGTTCGCAGCGGTGACGTGGTCGCCGTCTACTTCTCGGTGAACGGCTCGGCCATGGCCGCCGGAAGGCCGAGCGACATGAAGCTGCCGCCGGAGGTGGTGAAGGCGCAGAACGCGAAACTGGGCTGAACCGCCTCCCCTGCCGGTACCAGTCCCTTCCCGCGCTCCCCCACGCCCCATGCGGGGAGCTCTCCAGGTCATCGGCCACGAGGGCGCCCCACCCCGCCGGACGGGCTGTTTCGCACTAGCGAACCGCCAGTAGAGTTCCGCGCGTGACAGCGATGGGAACCACGGGGGTCATACCGGTGAGAGCAGTCATGACACGGGGCGTTCGAGGAGCCCGTCGGCCGTCGGCATACCCGACCCGCTCCCTCCTGGCCCGGCCACCGTCGGCTCAACCACTGCCGGTCCGCCTGCTCCTGACCCTCACCGCCCTGGCCGCCCTCTTCGCAGCCGCCACCCCGGCCCAAGCGGCAGAGCCCTCCACCCAGGCCGCGTACCTCGCCGACCGCCTCCGCGAGAACCCGGTCCACGTCACCGACCAACTCCCGCGCGAGATCCCGAAGTCCACGGCACCGGCTTTCGCGAAGCTGGCCCAGCGCACCGGTGTCCCGACATACGTCCTGGTCCTCCCGGGCCTGAGCGCCCTGGACGGCAAGGAACTCCTCGGCGCGGTCCACGACCGCCTCGACCGGGACGGCCTGTACGTCCTGCTCGACGAATCGACGGTCACGGACGCCGCCGCGTACGGGGTACGCGCCCCGGCCGACGACGCGGCAACCGTCGCCAGGTACGAACTCCCCTACGACGCGGGCCCCCTGCGCAGCTTCGAGCGCTTCGTGGAGGTCGTCGCACTGGGCGAGGGCAAGGCCGCCGAACGCGCGGAGGCGGCCCGCGAGAAGTACCGCGACGACGAGCCCGCCGAGATGTACATCGGCCCGTCCGACCGCGAGAACCAGTCGTTCCTGACGGGCATCCTGTTCACCGGCGTACCGCTGCTGGTCCTGCTCGTGATGAGCCGCGCAAGACGATACGTACGCCGCCGCCGCAGCCACGTACCCGGCACCAACTCCCCTGAGAGAACGGGCCGTCTCGCCCGGCTGATCCCACCGCTTGTCGCACTCGCCACCGCCGCCACGGTCGCCGTCACGGCCTCCCTCGCCTTCGACCAGACGAGGTCGAGCGCCTCTCCCCCGCCCACGCCCGCCGATCTGTCGGCCCGCGTCGAGCGGGTGGTGACGGGCCTGAGGACGGACCCCGTCTACCACGACCCGGAGAGCCCGCGCGTCCTGGACCCACGCCAACTCGCCCGCCTGCACGACCGCATCCAGGCCTTCGCCCGCTCCGGGACTGGCGGCCCGGTGTACGTCACGCTCGTCCCGCAGACCCCCGAGAGCGAGTCCGCCGGCGACTCGGAGCTCTTCGCCGCCGCGGTGCACGCCAAGCTGCGCAGGGACGGCGTGTACGTCGTCGCCGACCCGGACGACGGCTTCATCGACGTCTACAACCACGGCCTGCGCCTGGACTCCTACCACCTGCTGTTCGACCTGCCGGACTCCCTCGCCTACGGCGACGAGAAGGCGGACGACGCCGACGACCACCTGCTGGGCGAGCGCCTCGACGCCCTGATGACCTTCCTCGACGAGGCCCCGCGCACGGCCCGGCCGGAGAGTGTGTCCGCCCCCGCTCCCGCCCCGAACGCGGCCAAGGAGGACGCCCTGCCCCCGCTGTTCTCGGGCGACTTCTGGCCGGGCCTGTTCGTGGGCGCCTTCCTGGTGCTCGTCCTCACCGGCGTGCTGGCCGTCGTACGGAAGTCCGCCGGCGCGCTGCTCCGGCGCCGCACCCCCGAGCCCACGCACCAGCTGCACCTCACGGCCCCCACCGAGCCGTCGACGGCGTACCTGCGCCGCACGGCCCGTACCGAGCTCAGGGCGCTGGCAAGGAACGCCGAAGCAGCCCGCGACAACCCCCACGCCTCGGACTGCCTGGACGCGGCCCTGCTCCTCGCCGGCGGAGACCCCGACGGCATCCGCGACCGCGGACTGGACCCCGCGACCCTGGTCGCCGTCATCGTCCTGGCCCGCGCGGGCCGCGCCGCGCTCGCCGGTGAGCCGAACGACCTGTGCTGCGGCGTGAACCCCCTCCACGGCCCTGCCGTCGGCCGCCACCACGTGCGCGTGGCTCCCAAGAGCCAGAGCAGGCGCCTGCTCCCCGTCTGCGACCCCTGCCGCAACACGGCCATCGCCACCCCACGCTCCATCCCCGACAACATCATGAAGCTCCCCGACCCCGAAGCCGGCAACACCCGCGTTCCGTACACCACACTGGGCGGCCCGCTGAAAGCCGTACCGAACGGAATCCCCCGGCTCATCAACAAGGTGAGAGAGACCGCAGGTGTCCACTGAAGCGAAGCGCCTTCTCACGACCCTGGCCACCCTGATCCTGACGGCCCTCATCGCCACCGCACCGGCTCAGGCGACGGACGCCGACACCCCGCCACCGAGCGCCGGAGAACGCATCGCGAACGCCCTGCGCACCTCCCCCGTCTACGTCGACCAGGCCTACGCCGACGCGGTGCCCCCGCCCCGGCAGCGCCAACTGGCCGCCCAGATCAAGAAGACAGACCTGCCGATCAAGATCGTCCTCACGCCCCTGACGAAGGGCGATGCCTTCAACGGCGACTCCGACGTCCTGGCGGCAGTCATCCGCGACCGCCTCCCCCGACGCGAGCTGATCCTCCTGACAACGGACAGCGACTTCACGGACTCGCTCAACGGCTACGAGTGGCCGAGCGACACCCACCAGACGCGTGACGCCGCGGCCGCCGTCGGCCTCATGGACGAGACGAGGCACGCGGGGCTGGCCGACCTGACGGCGAAGGCCGTGGAACTGGTGGCGGAGGGGAAGGGCACGGAGGCGTACGAGCAGGCGGTACGCGACCTGGACGCCGAAGCCGCGCCCTCCCGCAAGGCACCCGCCCGTGCGGGCAACCCATCATCGACAGCCCCCAATTGGTGGCTCTGGCCACTGATCGCCGTACCGGCCCTGGCCCTGACAGCCGTGACCGCCCGCGCGCTCCTCCGCCGCCCCCGTACGCCCTCCGTCCCACAGGTGGTCTTCGCGACGTCCCGCAAGGCCGACGAGAGGGCACTGCGCCGCCGGGCCGAGGCGGAGGTCCTGGCCCTGGGCGAGGCGACCCGCTCGGCCGACCCGGCGACTGCTGATGTGGACCTCCAGAAGGCCCTCGACGCCTACACCGCCGCCGGCACGGTCCTGGACGCCGCCCGCGGCATCCCGGACCTGGCGGGCGTCCTGGCCCTGACCGCGGAGGGCCACGACGCCCTCACCCCCGGCGAGAGCCTCCCCCTCTGCTTCTTCAACCCCCTGCACGGCCGCGCCACCACCCGCACGACCTGGCGCCCCCTGGGCCGCCGCGACCACCTGCACGTGGCGGCATGCGCCCAGTGCACCGAGTCCGTACGCCTCCGCCGCGCCCCGGAGGTCCTCACCGACAGGACCGCCGACGGCCGCACGGTCCCGTACTTCGAGCTCCCAGCGGAGCGGAGCGTGTGGGCGGCGACGGGGTACGGGTCGCTGGTGCGCGGTGAGACGGAGGGGATCGCCGCGCGGGTGGCACGCGGCGATTTCTCGCGGAGCGGCTCGCGGCCCTGGCGCACAGCGCAGGCACGGAGGAGGAGTTGATGACTGCTCCGCGGGGCGGCACGGTGCGCGAGGCCACGGCCCTGTCATGAACCAGGGCCTTGCGGATCACGGCCGGTGCCACCGCACTCGCCGTATCCCTCGCCCTCACGGTGCTGCTGACCGCGAGCCCCGAATGGTTCGGGCTCTCGACCTCGCCGCAGTTCGTCGAGACAGTCCAGGCCGAGAACCGCGGCGGCGAAGCATTCATCTCCGCCTGGGCCCTGATCGCCCTGCCCGTCGCGGGCCTGCTGCAGACACCGGTGGCGTGGGCAAACGCGGAGCCCGCATCGGCGTGGGCTGGGCTCTGCTGGCCGGCTATTGGCTGTACATCGTTCTGCTGGCGGGGGTGGCCTGGCAGGTACAGGGACTCTTCCCCGCCGACCGATGGCCCGGGCAAGAGCGGGGGTCTGTTCGGCGCGGTGATCGCGCTGATGCTGGGCACTCCGGTCTTCGCCGTCTCCTGGGGTTCGGTGTTCCGGGCACGGGACAAAGCCCTCGGGGGAACAGATCCGCACACATGTCGCGGGCGTGGCCCTGGTCACCTTCGCGTTCAACGGAGCCGTGGCGGGCATGCTGTGCGGCCTGACCTTCGCCTTCCCGGACGCGGGTGCCCCGGCGATGTTCCTGCCGGGCGGCCTGCTGTGCGGCTTCCTCGGAGGCGCCGCCCTGGGAACCCTGATCTGCGCCTCCTCCAGCCTGACCCAGAGGAGCGTCGTACGACGACCGCCACGGCGGCCTCCATGCCCCGCACGGCGACGGCCCTCCTGCTGTGCTGCTTGTGTGTGGCGCAGCTGGGCTGGATCCTGCCCACGTGGGCCGTGGCGCTGCTCGGCATTCCGGCGCCGTTCGTCCTGTTCGCACTGGCTGATCGTCACGAACAGCTGGGCGGTGGGTGGAGTGGCACACATTGGAGGTGCCGAGGGGGGCGTTCGACTGAGGACGGAGGAGGACGCCCCTCTCCGTCCCCCACCTTCCGATCGGCCCCCAGTTCCGCTGCGGCCGCGGCGGGTCGGCGGGCCGCACGGGCATCGGCGGGTTCCGCGTCACGCACGCTGTCCACACGAGGATGGCGAGGAGCATGGCGCCCAGCAGACCGAAGAACAAGCCGAAGCCGAGCGAGAACCACCCGCTGCTGTCCCCACGTCCCAGCTGACGAACACCGGTGACAACCCCGCCCCACACCGATCAGCACCACGGCAGTCCCCACGGCCACGGATCCGGCTCCTCGACCGGCTCGGGCCGCCTGCCTTCGCAGAAGGACGCATACCAGTAACGGGCGCTCCACCACACGAGGAGCCACATGGAGACGGCCCCCGCCCCGAACCCGAGCCGCGCCAGCCACCCGGGGCCTCGATGCTCCCCAGGCATCCGCCGTGACTCAATAACTCCCGCGAAGACAGCAGTGACACCCGGCCCCGGACGCGTGGAAAGAGTCCGTGGCCAAGGGCGCGGCCCCTGGACACGATCAGGGCACAGAACGCTACCGTTTTACGCCAATAAATTCACAATTACCAACCCCCTAGGGACAGTTCCGCCTGGCGAACTCCCCAGCCCCACCGATACCGTCAGTGCTCTCAACTGAACTCATGTCTCACGGGGAGTCCACTGTGAAGCGCCGCACTTTGCCCGTTGCTGTCGCGCTCGCCGCGACCACAGCCTTCCTGCTGACCGCGTGCGGCAGCAGTGACACCGGCTCGAAGGACAACGACAAAATCGCGGGCTCCAACACCGGCGGCTCGAACAAGTCCACGCCAAGCGCAAGCGTCTCGGACTCCGTCGATCGACCCGACATCAAGCTTGCCAGCGGCGTCGAGGACGTCTTCGAGAACTGGGAGACGGGCAACACGACGAAGGACGCCGTCCTGGCAGATGCGGCGCGAGCGCAGACCGCCATCAACGAGGCGATCCTCAAGGGCAAGACGGACACGCCCGGTCTCACCTTCTACTACAAGGGTGAGGCCCTCACCACATCTGTGAAGTGGGTCCAGAAGTGGGTGGACGCCGGTCTCACCTATACCGGCACCACGCGCTATTTCAACCCCAAGATCGAGCTGTTCAACAAGAAGTCCGCAGGAATTTCGTTCTGCGCCGACGAGACCAAGGCGTACAACAAGGACCGCAAGACGGGCAAGGTCGACAAGTCTCCGGCCACTGACGACTCTTACGTCCTGTACAACACGCGTTTGGAGAAGAACGAGCAAGGGGTCTGGCAGACGTCCAGCGGAACCTCTGTGCGAGGGAGCAAGGCATGCGTTCAGTGAACAAGGTCGGATCCGCGGCCACTGTAAGCATGCTGGCCATCGCCTGCACACTGCTCGCCCCCACCGTCGCCTTCGCCAAGGATCCCGGAGGGTCCCAGTTCGATGTCGAAGGTAACAACGACAAGGACGGCGGTCAGACTCTCGAGTCACGCATCGTCTTCAGCGGTTCGACCGGCGAGGCGGGAGCAAAGAAGTCTGGGGGGTTCGCGCCCGTCGGCGATTGGTCTCCACCCGCCTGCTGGTACGAACCGAAGTGGACTCCGGCCGAGTTTGCCAAGGAGTTCGAGAAGCAGTGGAACATTCCGCACGCCAGCGGTGTCGGAGACGCATACAACCGGTCCAAGAACTACTACATCAACGGGCACCCGTACAAAGACTTCAACAAGTCCGAAACCGGCAAGGGTATGTGGTGGGACGCGGTGAGGGACAAGGCTCGGGAGGAGGCAGGAGACCCGGCCGCCTTCGCTTGTGACACGCGGACCTTCTGGGTGGAAAACGGCGAGACCCCGGACGTGGAGAACGCGGTGACCCCCGAGATTCTCGCCCAACTCGCGTACAACCGGATCAAAGTTCCGGACACCGAGGTGACCCTGGCCCCGGCCAATGCCACCAAGGTCAACCTCCCCACCTGGGCCTGGCTCGACCGAGCAAAGTTCAAGAACGTCTCGGTCACCGCCTCGCTCGATGTCGGCGGTGTGCACCTCCAGGCCACCACCACCGCCGAGCCTGTCTCTCTCAAACTTGAACCAGGGACAACGGACGCCGAGACCTACCCCGCTTCCGGTGAGTGCGCCATCAACGACGACGGCTCCATCGGCGAGCCATACGCCAAGGGCAAGGCCGATCAGACCCCGCCCTGCGGGATCCGATACCTGCGTTCCTCCGGCGACGGCGTGTTCAAGCTGCTGGCAACCATCACCTGGAAGGTCACCTGGACCGGCACGGGCGGCGCCGGCGGCGACCTTCCCAACGGCACCTTCGGCACCGAACAGGACGTCACGGTCCAGGAGATCCAAGCCGTCAACCGCTGACAGCGACACTTTCAGCTCAGAAGCACCAGCCCCGCCGGAGTGACCAAGCATGGCGAACGACTCAGACCTCAGGGTGAACGTCGACCTTCTTGTGGAGTCGGAGACCCGTCTCCGAAAAATCAAGAAGGAGTTCAAGAACCTGGGAAACCATCGCGACGACATGCGCGAGCACTGGGGCAGTGGCAACATCACGGATGCCATGGACGAATTTGTGGACAACTGGGATGACTACCGCAAAAGCCTGCTCACGCACATCGACACCGTAGGAAAACTCGTCAAGGCCACCATCGACGGATTCACGGGTTTGGACGCTGAGCTCGCCAAGCAGCTGCGCAAGGAAAAGAAGAAGTGACGACGGCCCCCAAGACCCGGCCCCGCGACTGGCATCCCCTCGCGGAGTCGGACCCGGTACCCGGCGATCCGGACGAGATCCGCGCAGAGGTCAAGCGTATGAAAGGCGTGGCGAGCTCTCTCCGTGAACAGGCCGGGCTGCTCCGCGGCATCGGCGACGACAACGAGCTCAAGGGGAAGTACGCGGGCTCCCTGCGGGACGAGTCCGAAGGGCTGGAGAAGAAGCTGCGTGAGGTGGCGGAGCGCTACGAACACGTACACGGCTATCTGACCAGCTGGGCTGGCGAGCTTGAGGACTTCCAGATACAGGCCGACAAGGTTCTCGCCAACGCGAAGAAGGCCCAGGAAGAGGCGGACGCAGGCAAGAAGAAGGCCACAGTGGACAAGCCCGGTCCCGGAGAACCGAGCCCTTCTCCGAGCGGCACGGACCACGACCCGCTCAGCGAGTACCGGCTGCAGCTCAGCCGGATCACGTCAGAGCGGGACGAGCGCGCCGCGCACTTCGCCGGCAAGATCCGTGACGAGCTCGACGACGTCATCAAGGACAGCTTCTGGGACGACGCCAAGGGATGGCTCCACGACAACGCCGACGTCTTCAAGAAGATCGGCGACTTGGTCGGAGACCTGAGCGGCATCCTCGGCATGCTGGCCATCATCACGATGCCCTTCCCGCCCCTGGGAGCCATCTTCGCCACCGCGGCCGCTGTGACCAGCGGTATCGCACTCCTCAGCCATCTCGCGGCCAAGGCGGGCGGTGCCGATGTCAGCTGGTTCACCATCGGCCTCGAGGCCCTCGGCTCCATCCCGGGCATCACCGCGTTCGCCAAGGGAGTCAAGGTCGCCGACGGCGCGGTCGCGGCGGCGCGCGCGACACAACTCGGCAGAGGAACCCGTGGCGTCACGACCATCGGACGGAACATCGTCGGGATCGGTGACAACGTCGCGGGAGCCGTGAGCTTCACCGTCAAGGGCAAGACCGTCGGGCTGTGGGGTCTCAAGCACGGTGGCCTGATCAAGGCGGAGGGGCTGATGGGACGCATGACCCTGGTCGCCGAGCAGACCGTCCACAACGGCCAGTGGCTCGGTACCCGCGGACTGAGCCTGGCGAGCCGAGGCAGGTGGTCCATCGACCCCATGAGCAACCTGGGCCGTGGCATCGACGCGGGCATCAAGATCGCTCCTAAGCTGGTGTCGATCCCCACGCACATCGGTGAGCTCGTCAACCCCGGCGACCGTTTCCAAGAGGCGGTCGCCTCCTGATGCGAACGGAAAATCCTGTGGACTGGCATCCGGAATCCGGCGAAAGCGAACTGGCCCGCTATCCGGTCTCGTTCGCGACCGGCACCGCTGCATCCGTGGAAGGACGGCGCTCCTTCCGAGACCGCCGGCGCAACGACATCGAGGCCGAGCTGCCTGGCTGGCCGGACGGGCCCGCGTTTGAAGTCCGCCGCCTCCCCGGCAGGATCGGGGTGCATGCGCGAACCGCTGTCACGGGCGTGTTCGCCGTGGTCGGGGGCATCCTCTCCGACCTGCTGGGCGGAAGTACGGTCGGCCCCGAGCCGGGCCGCGGAAGGATGGAGGAGCGGGAGAACGAAGTCGACGACTTCCCGGTCATGTGGGCCGACGCCGGCGACACGGCTCGCTCTCTGCCCTGGCAGCTCGACCCTTCCCGACGTCCGCAGGGCTACGTCACGGAGCTCGTGTTGACCACGCGACGTCTGCTCGTTGTGGGCTCTGGCACGGCGTTGTGGGAAACACCGCGGGAGAACGTCGCCGAGGCGGCGGTCAGGCGATTCAGCATCGGCCGCAAGGACTTCCGGATCGGTTTCCGAGATGGTTCATGGGCTCGGCTGACCACGGGCGTTTCCGCCCACACCACCGAGCTGGTCGGATTGCTCACCGGAACCCATCGCCGACTGGCCGAGTCCGAACTCTCGGCTGAGCAGCGCGAGCGACTCTCCGGCTTTACGAGATCCTTGCCCGCCGGTGCCACGCCCCCCGTCCTCACTCGGCTGCCGAGCGGGCTCGTACGTGTTCAGTCCACGGTTGCCGGCAGCGGACGGGGCGTCGTATCCGAGTCACGGGGCTTCGTGATGAACGAGACCGGCCAGGACGCGGCACCAGGCCCCGGAGACATCAGCCAAGGCAAGGCGTGAACGTGAGCACCACCAGCATGAAGTCGTCCGGGATCCCGACCGTAATCGACGGTCCGGCCATTCCTCCCATGTGGTTCGTCGCACCGGAAGGCTTCCACGCCCTGCCCGTCGACGCGGCCCCGGACGCTCGGATATCCGCCGCCACCGAGTTCGCCCGCGAGCTGTTCCCCGAAGGTGACGCCCACCTCTGGGAGTCGGCGGCCCCCTTCTACGCCGGACTCACCGAGGTCTTCGCGGACTTCGGCCTGGCCTATTCGGCGATGGGTGTGTTCAGCGACGACAACGGCGGCGTCGTGCACTTCTCCTTCACCGTGGGCGCCATCGAGTCCCCGTACGCGACGCCCGACGAGGCCGTTGGCGCGATCGAGCAGGCACTCGGCCGTGATCCGGGCAACGACAGCCGCCGCATCACCCTGCCCTGTGGTCCGGCCGTCTCGAACATCACGGTTCGCGAAGTGACCATAGGTGCGGAGCTCACCGCCAAAGGCGAAGAGGCGAAACTCCTCACCGGTCAGATCCAGGTGTTCGTCCCCTTCCCGGACGCCCCCTTCGTCGCGGTCTTCACACTGGACACGGCCGCCATGGAGTACTGGGGAGAGATCTGCGACATGACCGCGGTCATCCTGCAGACGGTGGCCTTCGGAACACCGCCCAATGACTCGGCCGACGCTGTCGCCGTGAGCTGATCCTTCAGAGCCCCACGAATCCCATGAAGGTGCGCATCTCCGCATTCCGGGCCAGCCCTGGGACGCAGCCGCCCGGCTCAACGGCAAGCTGGCCGGATCGTACGTCCCTGCTACGAGACCAGACGGACGCGCTCGGCACCTTGACCCGCGAGGGTCTCTCACGCACGCGTCCTCTCGTCTTCCTCTTCTGCGTAGGCGTGGTGACGTTCGTCGCCGGGATCGGGCCTGTCATGGGGGTGGATGCCGTCGCCCCGGAGTCGGGCCAAGGCACCGACGCGGTGACGACCATACTGGCCCCTCTGCTGCTCACCGTCCTGGCGTTTCCGGCGCTGCTTGGCCTGTGGGCATTGCGCAGGCGGTCGGCCCAGCGCTTCGCGCTGATGCGGCAGTGGGCGGCCTTCGACCGCGGCCACGAGGCGGAATGTCCCACGCGCTACGGCACACAGCGACATTCGCACGGCCGCTTCGTCTACGCATCCGCTGTGCTGGCCCTGGCCCTCATTCTCACCGTCGCCATCCTCACCGACCAGCCCGACCGGGGCGCCCTGGCGCTACTCCCCTGCCTCGTCGTCGCGGGCCTCTTCGCCTGGAGCACGGTCAGGAAGTACGCGGGGCGGTACGGCTGGGCCACGCGGGAACATGCGATCCGATGCCGGGCGCGTCGGCGGGAGCAGTACCGGGTGCGGTTCACCGCCCAGGAGGCGTCGACCGGAGCCGTGCCTGTCACCTCTCCGTCCGGGTTCCACCTGGCGCTGCTGTGCAGCCCCCTCGTGGCTCCCGCCGTCATCGTCACCCTCGCCTTCGTAGTCGTACGCCCGAAGGAGCCCCTCGGTCTCGGCCTCGCGGGCCTGCTGTCTCTGGCGGTCCTGGTGGTAGGGCTGCCCGTCGTCGTACGCCGACGCCTGCGCGAGCGGGCCGAACTCTCCTCCGCCGGCCGCACACTCGCCTCCGCCATCGCCCCAGGAGTCGGTATCAACCCTGTGCACTACGGCCTGCGCGAGCCGGACGGTCAAGTCGGCGCCCCTGCCGCCGACTGGGATGCCGCCCCTTCCCGCGTCGGCGCGCTCACCGTCGAGTCCGGGAAACTGCGCCTTCGCGGGGTGGACGGTTCTGCCCTCGACCTGCCGCTCGCCGACGTACACAGTGCGGTACTCGTCCCCGGCGGCGTCGCCTGGCTGGCCCCCTCCGTCGATGTGCTGCCCCGCTCCGGGGAGGGCATCGAGGTCCGTTCTCCCCACGCGCAGGCCATTGCTGACGCGCTCGCCCATCACCTGATTCCAGTCGTCTCCCCCACCAGGAGCCATGTGTGATCTCCTTCGACACCGAGGCCGACCCGACCGAGTGGTTTCCCATGCCCCTGCACTGGCCGGATCGGGATGAGGACCAGGACGAGATGGCCAAGTGGTCCGTCATCTGTGCAGAGATCGTCCATCATCGCCACAAGAAGTGGTGGCGGCGCCCCAACCGGCTCGTCATCGCTGACCGCTTTATGCAGCTGGCCGAGGCCCACCCCATTCCTGACGTCCCGGCACATCAGGCTTTTCTCTACGGCGGCGACCCCCGCCGGATCCCGCAACCCTTCTATGCTCTTGTCGTGCAGCCGGAGGGCGAGGACCGGGAGAGCGGTCTCCTTACGATCGTTCAGGCCTCTGAAGAGAACCCGGTCCGCCCGCCCGACGTCGTGGAATTCGATTCCGACCGTATGGGGCGAGGGCTGCGCTGCCTTCGCTACTTCGGCGAGGAAGGCAGTCCCGCCGTCTCCCTCAACTACGGCTGGTGGTCGGAGGAGCACCAGGTCTACGCATCCGTGCGCACAGTTTCGACGGAAATCAACTGGCTGACGGCGAACATCGGCATCTTCGACGGCTTCGCCCGCAGCATCTGGCTCAACACGAACTCGGAGTGATCTCCATGGGCGTGTGGCAGCCCGTACCGGCATGAGTTGCCGGACTGGCCCGACGGCCCTTCCTTAACGGCCCATTCGACGGGCGGTGCGCCGCCTTGAAGTCATTTGCGGGGTGCTGCGACAGCGGCGGGCGGAGCCGTCATGGCTTCCTCAGCTCCGCAGGCGGCAACGTAAGCGGCGGCGGTCCGTACGGCGACGATGGCTTCGACACCCCTGACGACCCTGCCGAGGAGGTCGAGGACTTTCCGGTCATATGGGTCGTACCAAGGACGATCGCCCGCGCCCTGCCGTGGCAACTGGATCCCAGCTGTGCGTATAAGAAGCACTCTTCCACTCACTGATCGTCACCGATCGCAGGCTCGTCATCGTCCATCTGCCCTCGGCAAGAAGGATCTGAAGCTCATTGAGGACGAAGTGATCTGGCAGTGCCCGCGCACTGACATCTTGACTGAGACAGGACTACCGCCCACGCGCCACTCGGGTCTTCCCCTTGCCTTTCTTACGGAGCTTGCGCATGCGAGCTCGCTGCTGCGCTGCTCGGGCCTCGGCTGCCGCAGTGTTCCGTCGGAACAGGAGCCATCCCACAAGAGCGACGCTGATCACAAATGCCAGCAGTGCACTGCCCGTACCCGGGATGTACGCGCACCTCGACTCGTACGACGGGCAGTTCTTCCCGGGGAGAGCGCCCAGGAGATAGAACAAGGGACCGAAGGAGGCCAGCCAGCAGATCCCCGTCCCTGTGGCTCGCAGTGCACGCTGAAGGCTTGTCCGGTCCGATACTTCAAACAGGAACCACAGACCGCTGGCTGCTCCAAAGACTGTGACCAGGCCGAGGGCACCACCGACCGCCCAGGAACCTCCTGGCAGGTCCAAGAGCGCGGGTGCCGTTTCACGCGCGAGCCGCTTCCACAGGCCCGTGACGAGCAACAGCACGGCCAGGGCAGCCGCGACAACCGCAACGCCGCCAGCGAGGCCGAAGCCGTCGCGTAGCTGAAACCGGGTGTCCGCCTGCTTCTCCATCAGTCCGTTCGCTCCCTCGTCACCGGGCGCCGTCTTCGCACCAAGTCAGAAGTCCACGGTCAGCGTCTGCGCGATGCTGTCCGCAGCCTCCTCCAACTCTTCGCCGATTCCCGGAACAGTCCAGGACACGAGGAGCATGATGGCGATCTTGCTGCCGGTCGGCAGGACGCCGAACGTCAGTGTCTCCATCAGAATTCCTGGTCCGCCCGGTGAGGGCTTGTCAGCAGCGAAGTCCTGACGGATACGAACCGCAGGGCCGATCGGCAGCTCGGTGTGCGAGATCTGCGGCGGGCCGAAGTCGTGCGCGCTGAAGGTGTCGGCCAGCCAGTCAAGGGTGATCTCCGGGACCATGTCGTCGGGATGGATCAGATCGATCTCCAAGAGTGCGAGGGCGGTGTCGAAGCCGTCCGGGTAGAAGGCGAAGGCGTACAGAGGGTCGCGGCTGCGGCTGTCTTTGGCCCAAGCCTGCAGGTTTCTCCGCAACGTCACCTTGTCCAGGTCATAGCCAGCCCTGCTGCTGCGCTCGCACAGCTCCGCGGCAGCGCTCTTCGCCCACTTTTTGACATCGTCGGACGGGTCGAGTGGGAGCGGCACCCAGTCCGTGGGACAGACGACGCCGCACGCCTGAATCTCACTCATAGGCACGTTCACCATCCAGCCAAGTCAGCGAGCCGGCCACCGCGTCGAAGAGCTCGATCATCGCGTCGGCGATCTGAACAAGCGGTGTGGAGAAGGTCAAGAGCAGGTGGGCTTTGGTCCCCGGTACCGCCAACTGGTAGTCCAGTGTGACCGACGGAAGCGCCTGATCGGTGTTTCCGGGTACGCCGACGGGGGCCAGCCGACCGGGTTGCCCGGTTGCGCGGCGTACGCGGACTGCCGTACCTGCAGGCAAGTCGACAACCATGACTTCCGTATGCGAGTCGGCCGCGAGGCCATGTGCGAGATCTGCCATGCTCGGCAAAGTTGCGCCAGGTGGCGGTGGCAGCAGCGTGACCAGGAGGGAGGCAGGAATGGTGAGAGGACCCGCTTGCTGGAAGCTCAGGAATAGCTCGATGCCGCCGTCTTGGAAGGCTGCGGCGGCCTGCGCCGAGAGCTCCGTATGCAAGTGCCGCTTGATGTGAGGTGCGTTGTCGACGCCCTCGAACTGGCGGTCCAGCAGCGCATCGATCGAGCGATCACGTCGCTCTGGATCGATCCGCACACGGAACCAACCGTCCGGGAGCAAGAGCCTGTAATCGGCAGGAGGCACGGCGCTCTCGGCGCTGCCCGGGGTTGACGTCACGATGACTCCGGTACGAGGGGCCGGTCGAGCTTGACGCGGCTGACGAGATGATGGCCGATGACTGGGACAAGCTCGGCGGCGATGGTCAGGGCTGCCAGGACGCCCGCCACCTGGGCCATTCCCCGGTCAGAGGCGATTCCGAGCAACGGAAGCAGACTGAACAGCGGCACTACGATTGGTTCGCCACCACCGATGACCGACGAGCGCCAGCTCGTCGCCCGGCGTGCTTCCTTGGCGGTCATAGGTGACATCGTTCTTGCGTCGCCTGCCATGGTGTGATCCCGCCAGCATGGATCCGAGGTCTGCCCAACTCGCGCCTTCTCGTCCGAGACGGGGACGCACAGCGCGGTGACCAGCCGGTTCCAACCTTCGGGTCCAGCCGGTCCCGCAAACCACCACTGCCAGGGAAGAAGGCCCCGTGCAGTGTTCCTCCCGTCTCGGAACTCCACGCCGCACACGGTCCCAGACGAAGGGTCGACCAGACGAACCAACCGTGCCACCCCGTGAGCGCCGCTGCGGGGGATCCACCGTTCCTCTCCCAACGTGTTGGTCAGTACCACGTCGCCGGAGAGGATCCGGACGGCTGCCGTGTCACAGAACCGGCGTGTCGCACCCCTGCTGACTTCGGGAGACGGTGTGACGACCTCGGCGGATTCGAGTGATACCTCACTTCGCCGCCGCCGGGCCCACAGGAGACAGCGCACGATGAGATCCGTTCCCGGGACGATGAACAACCCGGCGGCTGCGATCAGGACTGTCCAACGGCTGCCATGGCCCGTCATCGGAATGACGAGCAGGAAGATGAACCATACGAGGAAGCCGATGCCCCGGATCCAGCTGTGCCAGATGGGCAGTTCTCGCAGCACCGCCCGGTCGGGCCGGGCACCTGAGCCCGTCTCCAACGGCGAGGATCCGCGCGAGCGTGGGCTCTCGTCCAGGGGGATCCCCAACTCCGCTACCAGCGTCCGCAGGCCCGTCCGGTCCAGGCATTCCTTCGGAGTCAGGTCGATCAGTCCTACGTGGCCGGCTTCCGGAAGCCACTCGGCCAGCGGCACCCGCAGAACCACCTTGCGGTCGGCGTCCTGGAAGTCAACCACGCCCCACCGATCGGAGAAAGCCGTCTGCCCTCCGGTCGAGGGATCGGGCGGCGGGACGAACACCGCTCGTACGATCCCTGCCTCTCCGACGGGGTAGGAGCGCTCTCGCAGGTAACGGTCCCGGACGAGCAGCTCTCTGCCACGTCCATAGATGCGTGCGTGACGCACGACGTCCACAGCGTAGGAACGTGTTCCCCGCGGCCGGAGGGCAGGTTCCTGAAGAGCATCCGGTGAGGCGGATCGACTAACCATTGCTCGTTGTCCAAGCGTCCTTGATTCCAGTGGCGGACCACAACCCGTCGTCCAGGGCATCAGTGCCGAGGAGATCTCCAACCTGTGCCGTCAACGGTCCCTTGTCGGCGGCGTCGACGAACGTAGCCACGGCAGTCGTCCCCTGCCAGATGTGGGTCTGGGTCTTGAACGTGTCCATGGCAGCCTTCACCTCATCGACGTTGCGGACTTGCGGAGCAATTTCGTCGATCTTGCGGCTGAGGGTGTCGAGACCGCTGTCACCAATGTTGAATTCCGTTCCGTCCCAGGTGTTACGACTGCCCAATTGTCTCACGTTACTCGGCCCAAGATCCTTGACTCCCTTGAACCCATCCACCCATTCCTTCCCGATGACCTTGGGACTAAATGCCTCCGCAAGACGTCCCGCACCCGGATTCCAGCCCTTCGGAGCGGTCGCCACTGCTTCAGCACCGGCTTTGCCGCGAAGGGCTCCGCCGCTCAGCTGATTCGCCTTCTTCCATGCCTCAGTCTGAGCTCTCTTGTAAGCGGCACTCCCCGGCTTTGCCGTGACACGCGCCATGAACTGCTTGAATGCTGCGGTCCGCGCCGTCGACTTAGCCGCTTCCATCGCACCCTTCGCACCAGCCATGGCACCCCGGCCAATGCCCATGGTGACCAGTCCGACAACATCCGTGGCGACATCGAACCAGCTTCCCTCGCCGGCGAGAGCCAGCAAAGTGTGCCCGATCAGAGAAAAGAGCGTGAACGTCAGGGCGATGGATCCGAGCAGCCCTGCCAACGCCTGTCCGATGACGGGAATCCACCCCACAGCCAAGGCCAAGGTGCCACAGATGGTGGAAATCCACCCGAATACCTCAAGCGTCTCTTTTATCCACCCAGCATTGTCATGGACCCAGTCCTTGAACCTGTCCCACCGGCCGTCCTTCAGCCCGTCGTGGTCAATCGCGTGCCGAATGGCATCACGGGCCCTCTTGGCGGCAGCATCCCGAACGTCCTTCGCCGCCTCGAGGTCCTTCTTCGCCCGCTCCAGTGCCGAAGTCGCTGCCTCCTGGCGCTTCTCCAGCTTCTTTCGGTCCGGGTCGTCGTCGGCCGTGTCCTTGGGGAGCTTGTCGATCGCGCTACTGCTCGCCTGGTGCTCGTCGTGCGCGTCCCGGGCAGCGCGGAGTGCCTTGTCAGCCATCGACTGTGCTCGGTGGAGCTCCGAGGCGTACTCGCTGGAACAGACGCCGTCGATCACCTTCTCGCCAAGGGCGTCAGCAGCGACGTCGTAACGTTTGAAGGCCTTTCGCAGCTTGCCTTCGGCTTCTTCGGCCTCCTTGCGGAACTCCTCGGCCGTCTTGCTCTTCCACTCTTTGACGGACGCGAGCGCCTTGATCTCGTCCGCCTGCTTCCTGATGGCCTCGGCGGTCTTCCGCAACTCGCGGCCGAGCCTTGCGACTTCCTCCGGGTCTCCCGGAATCGGGTCGGACGACTCGCCGATCACCGCCCAATCTTCGGCACGCGGACGCGTCACTTGCCGCCTCCCCCGGTCTTCGGCTTCTTCTTGTCCGTACCGCGCAGGGCCTCGGCAAGTGCGTGATCGATGTCCTCATAGGACTTCGCCACGGTGGAAAGAAGTGTCGAGAGCTTCTCCAGCTCCTCCGTCAGGCGCTCCCGATGGATCTTCCAGTTATCACCGAAGTCGTCGAAGACATTGACCAGGCCTTGGTCGCCGAGCGTGGCCACCCCCAGCCCTTCGGCAGGGTTGGCATTCTTGTCGAACTCTCGGTGGATCTTGGAGAGAGACTTTGCGCTTTCCTTGATACGTTCGATATCGGCAGTCTGATCCGACATCATTACCCCCGTTGAGACACGTCTTAGGAAGCCAGAGGGAGCGGGCCGCCGGGGCCGCCTATCAGCGAGGTTGCCGTGCTGGTCGAACTCCTTGTGGATGCGGAACCGCGCTTCGGAGCATTCCTTGATGAGATGAAGGTCGCTCTCATTCGGTTCACACCTACCACTACCGGTTAACGGATGGGATCTCGTGCACCGGCACATCAGTGGTAGTGGCAAAGGTGCCATTGGGTAGGTCGCCGCCCGTGCCACCCGCGCCTCCCAGGTGATCTCCCAGGTCAGAGTCGCCTTGAGGGGGTAGGAACCCTCGCCCGACGACCTCAGGTACATCGCACCACATGGCGGCGTCTCGTCGGCCTTCACGGCGTACGGCTCTCCGATCGAACCGTCGTCGGCCGCCCCCGCCACCCGGCGCGTCAGGGCTGGCACTTCTGCGCCCCCCGGTCCACGGTAAGGACCCAAATCTGCCAGACATCCGCCTTGTTCTTCTTCCCGCCTGCGTGTAGTAGACGTAGCTGTCGGACGAGGTCTTCGTCCCCTGCAGCTTGTTCGTCTTGCGGCCCTTGAGGTCTGCCTGGCTCTGGTCCACGCAGTACGTCACGGCAGCCGACGTCTTGTCGAACACCGTCACCTGGCGGTCGTAATAGCGAGTTCCTGCCCATCTGATGTTCCTGGCGATGTTGTTCTTGGCGTAGTCGTAGACGCCTGTAAGGGCGGTCCCGGTGCAGTAGAAGCCCATACCAGACTTCTTGAGGTCGCCGTACGCCATCGCCTGCCACACTGTGCTGACGGCCCGGGCGTTGTCCGCGAGAATCGCGTCCTTCCCGGCGTCACCGGTTTGCCGACCCTCGAAGACCATCTTCATATCGTCAGGAAGCTTGATCTCCGGCCGGTTGATCCCGTCAGCCGACGCGGAGACCGAAGGCGAAGCCGATGCCGTGGCCCCCGTGTCGTCACCTGCGATCTTGCCGGAGGACGAGTCGTCGCCTCCCCCGCGCCACAGGCTGTCAGCGACAGAGCCGCGGAGGCGGTCAGCACGGCTGTAGTGAGCCGGGCGGGGCGGTTCACTCTGGACTCCTAGCAAGGTGGGGGGACGGCTCAAGCAAACCAAAGTTATCGGTGCGTTGTTTCGCGCAGTACCGAGGGCCTCGGGAAGTGCCGGGCGTCGTGAGCTGCCCTGTGCTTCGTGTCTGTCGAAGGGCCAGCCGGCCACGCGGCGTGGCACCCGCCAACAGGCGCCACGCCGCTCCGCCGCAGCCGGAGACGCTTACTTGTTCCTGGCCTGCTTGGCCAGTTCCTCATCGATCTGCTCGAACTTGTCCGCCGCCATGGTCAGGTAGTCGCCCATGCCGTCGAGACCGTCCAGCGTGGTCTTCGTGCCCTGCACGAACTCGTCGAAGTTCTCGTCGAACGCCTTGGAGGAGCTCTTCGTGACGTAGCCGGACTGGACCAGGTTGTTGATGTACTTGCGGAGGCCCTCGAGCTTCTCCTGGAGCTTTTCCTTCTCCTTCACGACATGCTTGGCGGCTTCCCGCATGTCCTGATATGTGATGTCAAGGTCCTTGGCCATGAAGCCGCTCCCTCTCAACTCGCCGCAGGGCCAACCCCCGTGGCTCCCTGTACATACGAGGCAGCAGCTTACGGGTGTGACCTGTGGTGTCACATCCTCGCTTTGTGAACAACCGGTCGTGAGCTCGTGCACGCGCCGTTGCCATCGGGAAGGTCACCGACCTCCCGATACCCCGCCGCCACCCAAGCCGATATCGTCGCTTCGACTGTGACCGGCGTTGCCGAAGCAGAGCCGCGTTGCACAAGGGGCCACAGCGGCCACAGCGGCCAGCGGCCACAGGGCCTGGGGAGGACTAGCGTGCGCCTGACTCTGACCGTCGTCGACCCGTACGGCGGTGGCTCCGCCGACGTCGTGCTCGATGCCGATCCTGAGTCCACCGTGGGGGACATCGCGCAGGAGCTGGCCAAGCAGGTGGGTGCCGGTGGCGCCCAGGTCATTCCGTTCGGGCATCAGCGGAGCCTTCCCGCCAACAACGCCCCCCTCATCTACGTCGACGGGTACGCCGTCGACCCCGCCGCCACCGTCGTGGGCTCGCCCTTGCGCGAAGGCGCCGTCGTCAGTCTTCAGGATCCGTCCGGGTGCCTGCCGGGTGAGCCGACCGGGCTGGTGGAGCTGCGGGTCGTCGGCGGGCCGGCCGCCGGGTTCGTGCACCGGCTCGGAGTGGGGCGGTACGACATCGGCAGCGGGGCCGCGAGTTACGTGCGTATCGACGATCCCGAGGTCGACGCCCGCGCGCTCACCCTCTCCGTCGCCACCGACGGGACGTGCCAGGTCACCCTCCACGCGGAGAAAGAACACGTCACCCTCGACGGCAAGCCCATCGACGAGGTCCAGAAGGAGAAGGAGGGGGAGAAGAAGGACACCGGCAAGAAGGACGCCGGCAAGAAGGGTGCGGGCAAGAAGGACGCCGGCAAGAAAGACACCGGCAAGAAGGCCGGCGACCAGCACGAGTGGCCGCTCGGTGCGCAGATCGCCATCGGCAACACCCTTCTGGAGCTGACCCGTTACTCTCCCCCGAACGCCGCCCTCAAGTGGTCCGACGACGGCATAGGCCTCGACTACAACCGGCCTCCCCGCCTCCGTCCCCCGGAGCGGCAGACCCGGTTCCGGCTGCCGTCGGCGCCCCGGGAGTACGAACCCCGGCCGCTGCCCTGGCTGATGGCGCTGACGCCGCTCGTCGGTGCCGTCGTATCAGTGATGATCTTTCAGCGCTGGTACTACCTGATCATGGCGGCTCTGAGTCCCGTCCTGCTCTTCGCCAACTACTTCAACGACAAGAAGCACGGGCGCAAGTCCCATGCCAAGCAGGTCAAGGAGTACGAGGAGCAGAAGGAGAGGATCGAGAAGGACGCGCAGGACGCGCTCGTCGCGGAGCGGAATGATCGGCGGCACGCCATTCCCGATCCCGCCACCGTTCTCTCCCTCGGTACCGGGCCCCGTACCCGGCTGTGGGAGCGGCGGCGTACCGACCGCGATCATCTGCTTCTGCGTGTCGGTACGGGGCAGTTGCCCTCCGAGGTCGTCCTCGACGACCCGGAGCAGGACGACCACCGCCGCGAGGTGACCTGGAAGATCGAGGACGCGCCCGTCGCCCTGTCCCTGCGCCACCTCGGGGTCATCGGCATGGCCGGGCCCGGGGACTCCGCGCGTGCTCTCGGGCGGTGGGCCGTCGCCCAGACCGCCGCGCTGCACAGTCCGATGGACGTGCAGTTCTACGTCCTGAGTGAGAACTCCGCCCAGGAGTCCTGGGACTGGGTGCGGTGGCTGCCGCACGCCCGGCCCTCCGGCGGGCAGGACGTCAACGTCCTCATCGGCACCGACGCCGAGACCGTCGGGGCCCGGATCGGCGAGCTGACGCAGATCCTCGACGCGCGCAAGAAGGCCGCCCAGGAGAAGGGGTCGCAGGGGGTCTCGTTCAGCGATCCGGACATCGTGGTCGTGTGGGACGGGTCGCGGCGGCTGCGGTCCCTGCCGGGTGTGGTGCGGCTGCTGCGCGAGGGGCCGTCCGTGTCGATGTTCGCGCTCTGCCTCGACACCGAGGAGCGGTTCCTGCCCGGCGAGTGCCAGGCGTTCGTCGTCGCCGAGCCCAAGGCCGAGGAGTACGAGCAGACCCAGCAGGCCGAGCCACAGCAGGTCGCCGGCGGCTTCCCCTCCTTCCAGGCCTGGCACTCCACCGCCACCGAGCCCAGCCGCCCCAACGAGCCCGACAAGCTGCGGCTGCGCGTCGAGGAGGCCGGTGCCGAGCGCATCAAGGACGTACGGCCCGACTTCGTCTCCGCCGCCTGGTGTCTGCGGCTGGCCCGGTCCCTGTCGCCGCTGCGCGACATCAGCGGCGAGACCGAGGACTCGGCACTGCCCGGCTCCAGCCGCCTCCTCGACGTCCTCCAGCTCGAGCCGCCGACGCCCGACGCGATCGCCGCCCGCTGGCGCATGGGCGGGCAATCGACGCTCGCCGTCATCGGTGAGTCGTACGACGGGCCGTTCGGCATCGACATCCGCAAGGACGGTCCGCACGGTCTGATCGCCGGTACGACCGGTTCGGGTAAGTCGGAGCTGCTGCAGACCATCGTGGCGGCGCTGGCGGTGGCGAACACGCCCGAGAACATGACGTTCGTGCTCGTCGACTACAAGGGTGGAGCGGCCTTCAAGGACTGTGTCCATCTGCCGCACACCGTCGGCATGGTGACCGACCTCGACGCCCATCTCGTCGAGCGCGCGCTGGAGTCGCTGGGCGCCGAGCTGCACCGGCGCGAGCACATCCTGGCCGCCGCCGACGCCAAGGACATCGAGGACTACCAGGATCTGGTGCGCCGGGATCCGTCGCACCGGCCACTGCCCCGGCTGCTCATCGTCATCGACGAGTTCGCGTCGATGGTGCGGGATCTGCCCGACTTCGTCACGGGACTGGTGAACATCGCCCAGCGAGGGCGGTCCCTCGGTATTCATCTGCTGCTGGCCACGCAGCGGCCCAGCGGTGTCGTGTCGCCGGAGATCCGGGCCAACACCAACCTGCGGATCGCGCTGCGCGTGACGGACAGCGGCGAGTCGACGGACGTCATCGACTCGCCCGAGGCCGGGCAGATCTCGAAGAGCACCCCCGGTCGTGCGTACGCCCGCCTCGGCCACGCCTCCCTCGTTCCGTTCCAGTCCGGACGCGTCGGTGGCCGCCGCCCGGGCGCCGCGGACCCCGCCGCCCTCGCCCCCTGGGTCGGCCCGCTGACCTGGGAGGATCTCGGCCGGGCCGCCCTGGCCAAGCCCAAGGCCGAGACCCGTGAGGACGACGAGATCACCGACCTCAAGGTCCTGGTCGACGCCATCCGGGACGCCAACCAGTCCCTCGGCATCCCGGCCCAGCACAGCCCGTGGCTGCCCGCCCTCGACGAGACGCTGCTGCTCGACGACATCGAGGTCCCGGCCGCCACCACGGCTCCGGGCAAGCTGCCGCCGGTTCCGTACGGCGTCGAGGACCTGCCCGCACTGCAGTCCCGCCGCCCGGTCGTGGTCGACTTCGGCTCCTTCGGCCACCTGATGATCGGCGGTGCGCCGCGCAGCGGCCGCTCGCAGGTGTTGCGCACCATCGCGGGCTCCATCGCCCGTACGCACTCGGTCGCCGACGTCCACCTGTACGGCATCGACTGCGGCAACGGCGCGCTCAACGCGCTGACCCGGCTGCCGCACTGCGGCGCGGTCGTCGGCCGTAACCAGACCGAGCGCGTGGTCCGGCTGGTCAACCGCCTCAAGGGCGAAATGGCCCGCCGCCAGGACCTGTTGGCGGACAAGGGCTTCGCCGACATCGGCGAGCAGCGGGCCGCGGTCGCCGAGGACGAGCGGCTGCCGCACATCGTGGTCATGCTGGACCGCTGGGAGGGCTGGGTGCCCACCCTCGGCGAGATCGACCACGGCTCGCTGACCGACGAGCTGCAGACGATGATGCGCGAGGGCGCCAGCGTCGGCATCCACCTGATCCTCACCGGCGACCGCACCCTCCTCGTCGGCCGGATCGCCACCCTCACCGAGGACAAGTACGGTCTGCGCCTGGCCGACCGCAGCGACTTCTCGGCGCTCGGCATCCCGGTCCGCAAGGTGCCCGAGGAGATCCCGCCGGGCCGCGCCTTCCGCAACGAGTCCGGTACGGAGACGCAGTTCGCGCTGCTCGCCGAGGACACCACCGGTCAGGGGCAGGCGGCCGCGCTGGCCGCGATCGGCGAGGCGGCCGCCGCCCGCGACGCCGCCGTACCGCGCTCGCACCGCCCGTTCCGCGTCGACAGCCTGCCCAGCCGGATCTCCTTCCCGGAGGCGTGGGAGCTGCGCGACCCGGAGGCCTCCCGCTCCCGACTGTTCGGCCTGGCCGGCATCGGCGGCGACGAGATCGTCGGCTTCGGGCCCGACCTCGCCCAGGGGGTACCGGCGTTCGTCATCGCGGGTCCGGCGAAGTCGGGCCGCTCGACGGTCCTGATGAACTTCGCGCAGTCCTTCCTCGCCCAGGGCACCCGCCTGGTCGTCGCGGCACCGCGCCAGTCGCCGCTGCGCCAACTGGACGGCGCGGAAGGGGTCCTGAAGGTCTTCACCGGCGACGACATCGACGAGGACGACTTCGAGGAGCTCATCGACCAGGCGTCGCTGGAGGAGCCGATCGCCGTGCTCATCGACGACGGCGAGATCCTCGAGGACTGCGACGCCGAGAGCCAGCTGAAGAAGCTCGTCTCGCGCGGCGCCGAACGCGGCCTCGCCCTCGTCATCGCCGGTGACGAGGAGGACGTCTGCAGCGGCTTCTCCGGCTGGCAGGTCGACGCCAAGAAGGCCCGCCGCGGCATCCTGCTCTCCCCGCAGGAGTCCTCCAGCGGCGACCTCATCGGCGTACGCCTGTCCCGGAGCATGGTCGGCGGCCAGGTCGCCCCCGGCAAGGGCATGCTGCACCTCGGGGACGGGGAGCTGCGGACGGTCGTCGTTCCGGGGTGAGGCATTGACGGTGACCGGAGGATCGACGAAGCCGAAGCGGAGGAAGGCGGCGGGGCCCGCCCTGCGGTACGCGCACCGGCAGGGCAGGCCGGTGGCCGACGAGCCCAAGGAACGGGACTCGAGCTGCGGTGCGGGGTGTCTGATCCTACTCGCGGTGATGGCGCTCATCGTGGCCCAGGCCATGGCCGAGCAGGTCTGGGCCGAGGAGGTGTGGGGCGGGCTCGCCCTCTCCTGGCCGGGCGGCGGGTACGGCTTCGCCGCCGCCGTCGGTGTCCTGGCGCCGTGGGCCCTCGCTTCCTTCGTGGCCCCGCTGACCCGCATCAGCTCGAAGGAGAGCAGGGTTCGTTCGCTGGGCTGGGCCCTCGCCGCTCTGCCGGGGCTGGCCGCCTGCTGGCTGCTCTCGGCCGTGATCCTCTCGACCTTCCGGCCCCAGCACCGCAGTGACTGGGGATCCGACTGCTACAGCCAAGGCGGTCCCTGCTGGGTGCATGAGCAGTTCCCGTTCCTGTGGGCCGTGGGCGTGGCCGCGACCGTCGCCGGCGCGGTGCTCCTGGTCGCCCTGCTCGTCATGTACGACCGCGGGCGCGCCGGCCGCGCCGCTACCTGACCTTCGACATCCGCGCCTCCGGCCGCCCCGACTCCGCGCTCTCCGACCGGTACTGGAGGTCGTCGCCGACGGGCGTGAGGCGGACGGTCGTGGCCGCGGGGTTGCAGCCGTCGTGGTTCTCCTTCGCGCCGACGGACGTCGCGACGAGCTGCTTGTCCGTCACCTGTTTCAGGGTCAGTACGTCGACACAGACGACGCCGAGCTGGTCCGTCTGCCGGAGTCGGCCCAACTCCTCTCCGACCTCGGCCCGTTGGACGGTGATACGGAAGGTGCCCAGGGGCAGCTTGCCGCCGAGGGCGCTGCCCTGGCCCTCCCAGGTGCCGAGGTAGCGGGCGGGGACGGTGGCGGACGGGGCGCTGTCGGCCGCGCTGGAGCCGGCGCTCGCGGACGGGGGGCCGGCGGCGGAGCCTCCGGAGTCGTCGTCGGACCTGCCCGGCAGCAGGTCGAACACGAACACCGAGCCGATCGTCACGGCCGCCATCGCCCCAGCGACCGCGAGGGCCACGGTGCAGCTCACCCTCCGCCCCCGACCATCCCCCTCCGGGGCGGACGTCGCCGCCACGCTGACGGAGACCCTGCCGGGGCGGCGGCCGACGGAGGGTGCGGTGTCCTGGGCGTTGTGGGCGTTGTCGGCGTTGTGAGGGGGGTGGGAGTTGTGCGGGTCGTGGACATCGCGCCCGTCGTGCGCATCGTGCCCGTCGTGCGCATCGTGCCCGTCGTGCGCATCGTGTCCGTCCCGCGGCTGAGGCAGGGACGGCCCCACCGCGGGTACCGGCATCACCGGCGGCGGCCCGAACTCTCCGGCACCCGACGCCGCCACCGACGACCCGAACCCTCCAGCATCCGAAGCCGCCACCGACGACCCGAAACCCCCAACACCCGTCCCCGGAACCGACGCCCCAAACCCCCCAATCCCCGGTACCCCAGTCCCCTCCCCGTCCTCCCGCTCATCCCCCACCACCCCGACCGCCCCGCCCGCCTCCCCCACCGACGGACGACTGAACCCCACCGGCCCCGACGCACCTCCGGAAGCATCCCCCTGCCCCGCCTCCAGGTTCAGCAGTTGCACAGCGCTCCGGCTGACCTGCTCCACCAGTGCCCCGGGGAGCCACCCGGCCGTGACCAGCCGGGCCGTGCCCTCGGGTGCCAGGCGCCGGGCGACCTCGGCGGGGGCCGGCCGGGCTCCCGGGTCCTTGGCCAGGCACGCCTGGGTCAGCTCCCGTATCTCCCCGTCCAGCGCGCCGAGTTCCGGTTCCTCGTGCACGACCTTGTACAGCAGCGCCGCCGAGGAGTCCCCGGGGAACGGCGGTTCCCCGGTCGCCGCGTACGCCAGGACCGCGCCCAGTGAGAAGACGTCCGTCGCGCCCGTGACGCCCTTGCCGAGGATCTGCTCGGGCGACATGTAGCCGGGCGAGCCGATCGAGACGCCGGTGGACGTCAGGGACGCCGTGCCGTCGGTGGCCCGGGCGATCCCGAAGTCGATGAGCAGCGGGCCGTCCAGGGTGAGCAGCACGTTCGACGGCTTCACGTCCCGGTGCACCAGGCCCAGTTCGTGCACGGCCGCCAGCGCCTCGGCGAGCCCCGCCCCCAGCACCCTCACCGTGGGGGCGGGCAGCGGGCCGCCGTCCGCGACGGCCGCCGCCAGGGAGGGGCCCGCCGCGTACGCCGTGGCGACCCACGGCACCGAGGCCTCCGGGTCCGCGTCCAGGACGGTCGCCGTCCAGGCGCCGCCGACCCGGCGCGCGGCCTCGACCTCGCGCCGGAAACGGGCCCGGAACTCCTCGTCGAGCGCGAAGTGCGGGTGCACGATCTTCACCGCGACCGTGCGGCCCCCGGCGCTGCGGCCCAGATAGACCCGGCCCATGCCACCCGAGCCGAGCCGGCCGAGCAGCCGGTAGGGCCCCACGGCCGTAGGTTCGTCGGCTTCCAGTGGCCGCATGGCGTCACCCTCCCCCGGTAAGCCCCGTGATCCCGTAAGCCCCCGTGATCCCGTTAGCCCCCGTGAACCCCGTAAGCCCTCGGGATCGCCGTGATCTCCCGTGATCCCACGTAAACCCCCGTGATCCACGAAAACCCCCGTAGGGCCCGTGCCCCCCGTACGCCTGCCCCTCCAGCAGGGTAGTGCCGAAGCCCGCCGTGCCTTACGGCTCCAGCAGATCCACCTTCACGTCCGCCGGGAATCCGGTCGTCGGCCCCACGCGGCGGGCGAACTCCGCCACCGCCTCCAACTGCGGGCCGCCGAAGCGGAAGTCGAGGGTGGTGAAGTAGTGCGCGAGGGTCTGCTCGTCGAAGGCCTCCCAGCGGGCCGCCTGCTCGGCGACCTTGGCGACCTCCTCCAGGGAGAGGTTGCGGGAGGCGAGGAAGGCCTCGTGCACCTTGCGGGTGATGAACGGCTCGCGCTCGGCGTAGTCGCGGCGCGCCGCCCAGACCGCGAAGACGAACGGCAGTCCCGTCCACTCCTTCCACAGCGCGCCGAGGTCGTGCACCTCCAGGCCGAAGCGCGGCCCGTCGTGCAGGTTGGCCCGCAGCGCCGCGTCCCCGATCAGCACGGCCGCCTCGGCCTCCCGCATCATCAGGCCGAGGTCGGGTGGGCAGGTGTAGTAGTCGGGCTGGACGCCGTAGCGCTCGGACAGGAGCAGCTGGGCCAGGCGGACGGAGGTGCGCGAGGTCGAGCCGAGGGCGACCCGGGCGCCGTCCAGGCGGTCCAGCGGGCCCTGCGAGACGATCACGCACGACATCACCGGGCCGTCGCAGCCGACCGCGATGTCGGGGAAGGCGACGAGCTCGTCGGCGTGCTTGAGGAACTCGACCAGGGTGATCGGCCCGATGTCGAGCTCGCCGTGCACCAGCTTCTCGCTGAGCTTCTCCGGGGTGTCCTTCGTCAGCTCGAAGTCGAGGAGCGTGCCCGTTCTCGCAAGCCCCCAGTACAGAGGCAGACAGTTCAGGAACTGGATGTGGCCGACGCGCGGCCGGGTGCGAGGATTGTCCACATCGTGAGGCTAGCCCTCGGGCGGCACGTACCGGTCTCCGGCCCCGCAGTCTCCGGTACGGGGGGAGGTTCAAACATTCGGGTGACGTGATCTTGACCTCTATTGCATTCGGCGGCCCGCGTGCTAGGCTCGTTCGCAAGTTGCAGTTTGGTTTCCCTTGCAGTACAGAGCCTGCGGAGCATGTGACCGCGGGCTCTCGTCGTTCTCAGACATAAGCAGTTGTGCAGAACTCAATCTTCACACTTGCTGGTTCTGGAGCAGGGCAACCCTTTTGAGCCCAAGGAGGGCTTATGGCTACCGGAACCGTTAAGTGGTTCAACGCCGAAAAGGGCTTTGGTTTCATCGCCCAAGAGGGCGGCGGCCCCGACGTCTTCGTCCACTACTCCGCGATCAATGCGACCGGCTTCCGGTCCCTCGAGGAGAACCAGCAGGTGTCCTTCGACGTCACCCAGGGCCCGAAGGGTCCGCAGGCGGAGAACGTCACCCCTGTCTGATTGAGCGCAGTACCCAAGGAGCCCCGCGCCACCCGGCGACGGGGCTCCTGCCTTTCGCGGCCCGCCCGGCCGGGGAATTCCCTGGCCGGGAGGTGAATTCCCGGAGAATTCTCAGGTCGCCTGGACGGTGTCACACGTGCTGCATGATCAGCACGAACGTCGTTCCGGGCGCGAGTGCTTCGTAGGAATGCGGCACATCCCCTCGATAGGTCATGTAGTCCCCGGGGCCCAGCTCGGCCTCCTGGCCGCTCGGTCCCGCCTTCACCCGTCCCGTGCTGACGACGAGATGTTCGACCGTGCCGGGGATGTGCGGCTCCGACTCCCGGGCCGCGCCGGGCTCCGCCCGCAGGTGGTAGATGTCCCGGCGGGCGCCGGGCGGGCTGGCGGAGAGCAGGGTGGCGACGTAGTTCGCCTGCTCGGACGCCACGGCGGGGCCCTCACCGGCCCGGATCACCTGGACGGCGGGGGCGGGCGGCTCGACCAGCGCGCTGAAGGGCACGCCCAGCGCCACGCCCAGCGCCCACAGCGTCTCCACGCTCGGGTTCCCGGTCGCCGCCTCCAGCTGGGACAGCGTGGACTTGGCGATTCCGGCCCGCTTGGCGAGCTCGGACAGCGACAGCCCGGCCCGGGTGCGTTCGCGCCGCAGGGCGGCGGCGATCCAGTCGAGGGGGAGGCGGGGCGGTACGGGATCGGCCATGGTGTTCGCTCCATCGATACGATTGTTCGCGTTGACGAACAGGGCAGCTACTGTCCATTCTAGAAAACATGCGTTCGGTAAGGCGAACAGCCTCACTCCTTCTCCCCGACCCGGAACTGCTCCGGGACGTCTCCCTCGTCTGCCTGGCCGGCGGCATCGTCGGAGTGTCGTTCGGGGCGATCGCCGTCGCCGGCGGGCTGCCGGTGTGGGTGCCGGTGGTGATGTCGCTCGTGGTGTACGCGGGGTCCGCCCAGTTCAGCGCGGTGGGTGTGCTGCTGGCCGGGGGCGGCCCGGTCGCCGCGGCGGCCACGGGCCTGCTGCTCAACACACGCACGGCGGCCTTCAGCCTGGCCGTCGCGGAGACCCTGGGCCGGGGCCGGCTCGCCCGCTTCGTGGGGGCGCACCTGGTCACCGACGAGACGGTGGCCTTCACGCTCGCCCAGGCCGATCCCGGACGGCGGCGGGTGGCGTTCTGGGTGTCCGGGCTCGGACTGTTCGCCGTGTGGAACGCGGGTGTGCTGGTGGGCGCGCTGGCCGGCAGTGCCCTGGGGGACACGGCGCGGTACGGCCTGGACGCCGCCTTCCCCGCCGTCCTGGCCGCCCTGGTCCTGCCCGCCCTGCGCCAGGACGCGGGCCTGCGGCGCGCAGCCCTCCCCGGCGCCGCGCTGGCCCTGGCGGTGACCCCGGCCGTCCCGGCGGGAGTACCGGTACTGCTGGCACTGGCGGGGCTGGCTCTGTACGGGCGGGGGCGGTCGGCGTGACGGCGAACCTGCCTGGTGCCCGGTCGGTGCCCGCGAGGGGCCGGTCACGCGAGGAGCGGTCGATATGAACGAGACGGTCGCCATGATCCTGGCCCTCGCGGTCGGCACGTACGCCTTCCGCCTGGTCGGCCCGGTCCTGCACGGCCGGGTCACCCTCCCGGCCCGTGCCCAGGAGCTGCTGTCCGCCGGGGCGGTCGTGCTGCTGGTGGCCCTGCTGGCGACGGGCGCCCTCACCGAGGGCGGCTCCTTCGCGGGGTGGGCCCGCCCGGCCGGGGTCCTGGCGGGCGGCGTACTGGCCTGGCGCCGGGCGCCGTTCGCGGTGGTCGTCCTGGGCGCGGCGGGGACGACGGCGGTGTTGCGCGCGGTGGGGGTCGGCTGAAACGCGCCGGGCTGTCAATGGGCCCGAACAGAGGTCGGCTGAAACGCGCCGGGCTGTCAGTGGGCCGGGCTAGGGTCCCGGCCATGACCGACGCCGACTTCGTGACCAGCACCCGCACCTTCTACGACGCCATCGCCGAGGACTACGCCGACCTGTTCCGGGGCGCGCTCGCGGCGATGCCGCTGGACCGGGCGCTGCTGTCCGGGTTCGCCGAGCTCGTCGAGGACGGCGGTCAGGTGGCCGATCTGGGGTGCGGGCCGGGGTGGGTGACGGCGTATCTGGCCTCCCGGGGGCTGGCCGTGTTCGGCGTCGACCTGTCCGAGTCGATGCTCGCGATCGCGCGCCGGGAGAACCCGGGGCTGCGGTTCGAGCAGGGCTCGATGCTGGAGCTCGGCCTGCCGGACGGCGCCCTCGCGGGTGCCGTGTCCTGGTTCTCGATCATCCACACCCCACTGGACCGGCTGCCCGCCCTGTTCGCCGAGTTCCGCAGGGTCCTGGCGCCGGGCGGCCCGCTGCTGGTCGCCTTCCAGACGGGCGACGAGCCCCGGCGCCACGACCGCCCGTTCGGCCACCCGGTCTCCCTGGCCTTCGAGCGGCGGCGGCCGGAGCTCATCGCCGGGCTGCTGGAGGACGCCGGTTTCAGCCTCCTGAGCCGGACGCTGCGCGAACCGGACGACCGGTTCGGGGAGTCGACTCCGCAGGCGTGCCTGATCGCCCGCCGGACCGGGTGAGCTCGGGCAGCAGGGTGGCCAGGCCCAGGACGGCCAGGGCGGCGCCGAGCCAGAGGGGTGCGCGCAGGCCCCACGCGTCGATCGCCACGGCGCCGAGGGAGGAGCCGAGGATGACGCCGAGGGTGATGAAGGAGGAGTGGACGGTGTTGACCAGCGGGCCGGCGTTGCCGGTGCGTTGGACGCGGGTGACCATGGCCGGGTTCATGGTGACGCCGACCAGGCCGATGCCCAGCATGCAGACGACGGCGGGTACGGGCAGGCCGGCGAGGACCGCGAACCCCGTGAGGAACACCGCGTTGAGCAGCAGGCCGACGGCCAGAACGGGCACGGTGCGGCGGTCGGCGAGGCGGCCGACGACCGTGTTGCCGACGACCGTGGCGACACCGTAGGCGGTCAGGAGCACGGGCACGGTGGCGGTGGAGAAGCCGGTGACCTCGGTGAGGATCGGGTTGAAGTAGCTGAACGCGGAGAAGGTGGCGCCGATGATGAGCGTGCTGGTGGACAGCACCCGCCACAGCGTCGGGTTCCGGAAGACACCGGCCTGTGCGCGCAGGCCGCCGCCGCTTCCGGCGCGCTCCAGACGGGGGACGCCCACCAGGGTCACCGCGGCGGCCAGGAGCGTGAGCGCCGAGATGGCCCAGAACGCCGCCCGCCAGCCGAACCGCTCGCCGACCAGCGTGGACAGGGGGAGCCCGAGCAGCGTGCCGAGCATCAGGCCGTTCATGACGACCGCGATCGCCCGGCCCCGTATCTCCGGGCGGGCGAGCTGGACGCACAGCGAGATGCCGACACCGAAGAAGGCCTGGGAGGCGATGCCGGTGATGATCCGGGCGGCCAGCATCACGCCGTAGCCGGTCGCGACGGCGGCGAGGACGTTACCGGCCAGGAAGACGGCGAACAGCACCATCAGCGCGGTACGGGGTGGCAGTCTCATCACCGCCACGGTCAGGAACGGCCCGCCGGCCGCCATGGCCACCGCGAACGCGGTGATCAGGTACCCGATCTGCGGGACCGTGGCGTTCAGGCCGTCGGCCATCTGCGGCATCAGGCCAGCGACCACGAACTCGCTGGTCACCATGGCGAATATGCCGAGCGCCAGGACGTACACGGCACGGGGCACGGTCGTCTCCTCTGCTGTCGTTCGTGTATCGAGCGCTTGTGTATCGAGCGCTTGTGTATCGAGCGCTTGTGTATCGATCGCTTGCGTATCGATCGTTTGGGCGTTGATCGTCGGGTGCCGAGCGTTGGGCGCCGAGTGTTATGTATCGTTCAGTTCAAAACTTGCCCGCGCGAAAGCCCCCCACCAGGGGCATGCGCTCAGGGCGTCAGCGCGTCCAGGGCCGTCTCGGCGATCGCCTCCAGGGCGGCCCGGTCGGCACCGCCCTGGCTGGAGACGCGCAGGCCGGCGACCGTCGCGTTGAGGAAACGGGCCAGGGCGTCGGGGTCACGCGCGGAGGTGATGCTGCCGTCGCGCCGGCCCGCCTCCATCACGGCCCGGAAGGCGGCGAGGCGCCGCGCGGTGTCACGCTCCAGCAGCGCGGCCGCCCGGGGGTCGCGCGCGGCCAGCTCCACGACGGTGTTGACGCCCAGGCAGCCCAGCGCCCGCCCGGCGGTCACCCGGCACTCCGCCTCACTCTCGACGATGCGGGCGAGCAGCGCCCGGACCCGCTCGACGGCCGGCCGCTCCAGGCCGTCCAGGACAGCGAGTTGAGCTTCCGTCATGGCGTCCAGGTAGCGGGCTAGGGCCCGTTCGAACAGGTCGTGCTTGCTCTTGAAGGTGTTGTAGATGCTGCTGCGCCCCAGACCGGTTGCCTCGCACAGGTCCTGCGTGGAGGTGGCCTCGTAGCCCTTCTCCCAGAACGTGCGCATCGCCGCTTCCAGAGCCCGCTCCTCGTCGAACGTCCTCGGTCGGGCCATGGCAGGACTCTAGCACGGTTTTGGATCGGTGGTTCCAATACGCGGGCCGTGGGCCGGGGCCCTCGGGCCGCCGATCACGGTGAGGCAGTCCTGCCAGGGAGGCGGGCTCAGCAGGGGCCGGTGGGAGCGGCCGGTGAAGCGGTCGGGGAAGGGGGCGTCGGGGTCGGCGAGGGGCGGGTAAGTGGCCGTACGGTCGCAGCTCGCGTAGCGGTGGACGATCACCTCGGCCTCGGGGCCGATCACCGCCGCGAGGTCGGCGCGGCGGTCGAGGGCCAGCAGGGCGGCGGGGAAGCCGTCGCCCAACTCCACGTCCCCGACTGGGACACCGCGCTGCTGCCGGCCGAACTGGGGCTGGGCAGGGCTGTCGTGCCCGCGTTGCCGGGTCACGCGGTCCCGCGTGACGACGGCCCCCCGCGACTGGTCTCCCTGCGGGCCCTGCCTCCCCTGTCCGTCGGCTGGGCCGTGCGCCGCTGGGACGCGCTGACCCCGCCGACCCGCGCGTTCGCGGACACCGTGGCGGACAGCTGCCGCCGCAACGCGCCCGCCGCGCCGGGTGGTTGAGGAGGTCGGTCTACTTCAGGCCGATCGCCGCGCAGTCCGCCTCGTACGCCGGGGTGCAGATCTGCCGGACGGTGTAGACGCCGTCCTTGATCACCGTGTCCTTGATGTTGTCCTTCGTGAGGGCGACCACCGGCACCAGCATCGACGGGATCTTCTTCTGCGTGGGGCTGTCGACCTGGTCGCGGGTCAGCGCGTCGAACTCGATGTCGCGGCCCTGGACCTTGGCCACCGCCATCTTCGCGGCGTTGGTCGCCTCCAGCAGGAACGACTTGTAGACCGTCATGTACTGCTCCCCCGAGACGATCCGCTGCACCGCGTCCAGGTTCGCGTCCTGCCCCGTCACCGGCGGGAGGTCGGTGGCGCCCGCCTCCTCGAGCGCCTCGATGACGGCGCCCGCCATGCCGTCGTTGGCCGAGTAGACGGCGGCGATGCCGGTCAGCCCGACGGACCCGATCGCCTTCTTCATGTTCGCCTTGGCGATCTCGGGGGACCACTTCGCGGTGTCGTACTGCTTGACGATGTTCACCTTGCCCCGGAGCTCGCCGAGCGCGCCCTTCTTGAACAGGGCCGTGTTGGGGTCGGCGGGGTCGCCGTTCATCATGACGACCTTGCCGGCCGACGCCTGCGGGCCGAGCGCCTCGACGAGGGAGCGGCCCTGCACCTCGCCGACGAGCTCGTTGTCGTGGGAGACGTACGCGTCGATCGGGCCCTCGGCCAGCCGGTCGTAGGCGATGACCGGGATGCCGGCGTCCTTGGCCTTCGCCACGTCCGACGCGATGGCCTTGGCGTCCAGCGCGTCCACCAGGACGACGTCCACCTCGGCGTCGATCATCTGCTGGAACTGCTCGCTCTGCCGGGCCGCGCTCGCCTCGGCGTTGGCGTAGCGGACCGTGCCCTTGCCGTCGGTGAGGGCGGCGACCTCCTTCTTGATGAGGGGGTAGTCGAACTTCTCGAAGCGCGCCGTGTCCCGGTCGGGCAGCAGCAGCCCCACGGTGATGTCGTCGCCCTTCTCCGGGGCCGCGGAGCTGTCGCTCCCGTCGACGCCGCCGAGGACGCCGCACGCGGCGAGGGAGAGGGCGGCCGCGGAGGCCGCCAGGGGTATGGCGATACGACGCACAGCGGTCCGACGGGTGATACGCGGGTTCACTTCAGGTGCCTTCCGGACAGGGAGCAACATCGCGACCGAGGTGCCTGAAAGCCAACGGGGCGACAGTGGGCGGAGTCAAGAAGTTCGGGTAAAGAGACGGCAACAGCACCTCGCGGACGGCGCCCTACCGCGCGTACAGCCCTTCTACCTCAGCGGCGAAGTCCCGCATGACCGCCTCCCGGCGCAGCTTCATCGACGGTGTCAGATGCCCTGCCTCCTCCGTGAAGTCCACGGGCAGGATCGCGAACCGGCGGATCGACTCCGGGCGGGAGACCAGCTTGTTGGCCTCGTCCACCGCCCGCTGCAGCACGGCCCTCAACTCGGCGTCGTCGACGAGGAGTTTCGGCGGCACCGGGTGCTTGCCGTTCATCCGGCGCCAGTGGGTGATGCCCTCGGGGTCCAGGGTGATCAGGGCCGTGACGTACGGGCGGCCGTCGCCCAGCACCATGCAGTGCGAGATCAGGGGGTGGGAGCGGAGCCAGTTCTCCAGCGGGGCCGGTGCCACGCTCTTGCCGCCCGCGGTGATCAGCATCTCCTTCTTGCGGCCGGTGATCGTCAGGTACCCCTCGTCGTCCAGCTCGCCGAGGTCGCCCGTGGGGAGCCAGCCGTCGGGGGTCGCGGGGACCACCCCGCCCGCCGCCGGGTCCCAGTAGCCGCGCAGGACGTGGTCCCCGGCGACCAGGATCTCGCCGTCGGCGGCTATGCGGATCCGGGTGCCGGGCAGCGGCCAGCCGACCGTGCCCAGGCGGGGTTTCAGCGGGGGCGTGACCGTGGACGCGCCCGTGGTCTCCGTCAGGCCGTAGCCCTCGAAGACCTCGATGCCGGCGCCGGCGTAGAACGCGGCCAGGCTGCGGCCCAGCGGGGAGCCGCCGCAGATGGCGTACTTCACCCGGCCGCCCATGGCGTTGCGCAGACGGCGGTAGACGAGGGGGTCGTAGAAGGCGCGGGCCGTCTTCAGGGACCGGGAGGGGCCCGGGCCCGTGCCGGTCTGGGCCGCCTCCATCGCCTCGCCGTAGCGCCGTGCCACGGACACCGCGCGGTCGAACGACGTCACCCGGCCCGCGGCTTCGGCCTTGGCGCGGGCGACGTTGAACACCTTCTCCAGCATGTACGGGATGGCCAGCAGGCAGGTCGGCCGGAAGCTCGCCAGATCCGGGAGCAGGTCGGCCGACTTGATGCTGGGCGCGTGGCCCAGCCGTACCCGGGCCCGGATGCAGGCGATGGCCACCATGCGGCCGAAGACGTGCGACATGGGCAGGAAGAGCAGGACCGACGCCTCCTCTTTCGTCCGCGCCCGGAAGACCGGGTAGAGCAGCTCGATCGCGTTGTCCACCTCGGCGAAGAAGTTGCCGTGGGTGAGGGCACAGCCCTTGGGGCGGCCGGTCGTGCCCGAGGTGTAGACGAGGGTGGCGAGCGTGTCGGGGGCCAGCATCCCGCGCCGTACCTCGACCTCCGGGTCCGGCACGTGCGCGCCGGCCTCCGCGAGGCGCTCCACGTGGCCCTTCTCGACGACCCACACGTGCCGCAGGTCGGGCAGGCGTTCGCGCTCGGGGCCGAGGGCCGCGGCCTGCGCGACCGTCTCGGTGACGAGGGCGACCGCGCCGGAGTCCTGGAGGATCCAGCGGGCCTGGAAGACGGAGGCCGTGGGGTAGATGGGGACGGTGACCAGGCCGGCCGCCCACGCGGCGAAGTCGAGGAGCGTCCACTCGTAGATCGTGCGGGCCATCACGGCGACCCGGTCGCCGGGCATCAGCCCCTCGGCGATCAGGCCCTTCGCCACGGCCAGCACCTCGTCGGCGAACCGTGCCGCCGTCACGTCCGCCCACCGCCCGTCCGCCGTCTTGCGGCTGAGCACCACGGCGTCCGCGGCCGCGCCCGCGTTGTCGAACGGCAGGTCGGCGAGCGACCCGTGCCGCACGGGCTGCGCGAGGGGCGGTACGGAGGCCTCCCGCACGGCCCCGTCCAGCCGCCGTGTCTCGGGCTCGACGAGGACGGGACCGCCGTACACGTCGTCGAAGGCGGAGGAGGGAAACGCAGTGGACACGGGCGGCTCCTGGGGCGTGCAGCGAAGAACTGCTTGCTGCATGACGTACGTGCCTCGCACGCCGAGGCGCTCAACCGGCAGGACCCGGAGAAATGGGTCACTGCCGGCAGGTAGGGGAGCGTACGGGGCTCACGTGGCGGGTTTGTGCGGGTCCGGGGGTGGTCCGGAGCCAGGCCTGTGCAGTATCGGGGGTTACGTGAGGGTCTTTCACCTTCGCGTCCGCAGCACCTTCACGCCCGCTCCAGGATCGCCGTCACCCCCTGCCCGCCCGCCGCGCACACCGAGATCAATCCTCGTCCGGGGGCGTCCCGTTCGGCGAGGAGTGCGGCGAGGGTCGCGACGATACGGGCGCCGGTGGCGGCGAAGGGGTGACCGGTCGCCAGCGACGAGCCCGCCACGTTCAGACGGGCGCGGTCCACCGGGCCCAGCCCGCGTTTCTCCCAGGCCGCGAGCGTCGCCAGCACCTGGGACGCGAACGCCTCGTGGATCTCGATCAGGTCGAAGTCGTCCAGCCCCAGTCCCGCTCGCTCCAGCATGCGCGGGACCGCGTACGCCGGGGCCATCAGCAGGCCGTCCTCGCCGCCGGCCGCATCGCCGCGCACGAAGTCGACGGCCGCCGTCTCGTACGCCGTCAGATACGCCAGCGGCTCCAGGCCGCGCGCCCGCGCCCACTCCTCGGAGGCCAGCAGCACGACCGCCGCCCCGTCCGTCAGCGGCGTCGAATTGCCCGCGGTCATCGTCGGGTCGGGCTGGTCCAGGCCGAACACCGGCTTCAGGGCGGCCAGTTTCTCCACCGTCGAGCCGGGGCGCAGGTTCTGGTCGCGGGCCAGGCCGCGGAAGGGGACGACCAGGTCCTGGAAGAAGCCGCGTTCGTACGCCGCCGCCAGCCGCTGGTGACTGGCCGCGGCCAACTCGTCCTGCGCCTGGCGGCCGATGCCCCAGGCGCGGGCGGTGACGGCGGCGTGTTCGCCCATCGACAGGCCGGTGCGCGGCTCGGCGTTGCGCGGGATGTCGGGGACCAGATGCGAGGGGCGCACCTTCGCCAGCGCCTTCAGCCGTCCGCCCAGGGACTTCGCCCGCCTGGCCTCCAGCAGAACGCGCCGCAGTCCGTCGTTCACCCCCAGGGGCGCGTCGCTCGCCGTGTCCGCGCCGCCCGCGACGGCCGACTCCGTCTGCCCGAGGGCGATCTTGTTGGCGGCGGCGATGACGGCCTGGAGGCCGGTGCCGCAGGCCTGCTGGATGTCGTAGGCCGGGGTGCGCGGGTCCAGCCGGGAGCCGAGGACCGTCTCGCGGGCGAGGTTGAAGTCGCGGCTGTGCTTGAGGACGGCCCCCGCGACGAACTCCCCCACGGCGCCCGGCTCCTGGAGCCCGTAGCGCTCGACGAGGCCGTTCACCGCCGCCGTGAGCATCTCCTGGTTCGAGGCGGTGGCGTACGGCCCGTCGGAGCGGGCGAACGGGATGCGGGTGCCGCCGACGATCGCGACGCGGCGTGCCTGCGGCGGCTGCGCGGGGCCTGACTTGCGGGGGCTCATCTCGACCTGCTCCTCACCCGTGACATACCCTTACCTCCGGTAACCTTACTCCAGAGTAAGCACGAGTGAGCCTCTTCGGCAGCTGGGAGACGCACATGGCCGACCGCTATCTGAGCTTCACCGGCACGGCGCCCGGCCGCTTCCTGACCCGCCGCCTGGGCCTTCCGCAGCCCGCGGTGCTGCGGCGCTGGTCGCCCGAGCGGCCCGTGCTGGACGGCGGCCTCCTCCACGTCACCGCCGGCAAGTCCGGCCTGGACCTCGCGCCCGTCCTCATCCGTACGGGACTCGGGGCCGACTCGGGCCGGCCCGCCGCCGTCGTCCTGGACGCCACCGGCGTACGGGACGCCGAAGGGCTGGGCGAGGTCCATGCGGTGCTGCACCCCGTCGTACGGTCGGTCGCGACCAGCGGCCGCGTGGTCGTCCTGGGCGCCCCGCTCGATGCCGCCGACCACCATCAGGCCGCCGCCCAGCAGGCCCTGGAGGGCCTCACCCGCTCCCTCGGCAAGGAGATCGGCCGGGGCAGGACCGTGAACCTGGTCCGCCTCACCGACGCGCCCGCCGCCGAGTCCACCCTGCGTTTCCTGCTCTCGCCCAAGTCGGCCTACGTCAGCGGCCAGGTGATCCACGTCGGCTCCGGCGAGGTGGAGGCGCCCGCCGACGGGGACCGCCCCCTCGCCGGCCGCACCGCCCTGGTCACCGGCGCCGCGCGCGGCATCGGCGAGGCCGTCGCCGAGACGCTGGCCAGGGACGGTGCCCGGGTCGTCGTCCTCGACGTGCCGCAGGCCGAGCGGGACGCCCGGCGCGTCGCCGACCGGCTCGGCGGCACCGCGCTCCCCCTCGACATCACGGCCGCCGACGCGGGCGAGCGGATCGCCGCGGCCCTCCCGGACGGCCTGGACATCCTGGTCCACAACGCGGGCATCACCCGCGACCGGCGGCTGGTCAACATGCCCGCCGAACGCTGGAGTCAGGTCCTCGACGTCAATCTCGCGAGTGTGCTGCGCACCACCGACGCGCTGCTCGCGACCGGCACGATCAAGCCCCGGGGTCGGATCGTGGCGACGGCGTCCATCGCGGGCCTGGCCGGGAACGCGGGCCAGACGAACTACGCGGCGAGCAAGGCCGGCATCGTCGGCCTGGTCCGCTCCCTGGCGCCGCGCGCCCTGGTAGAGCACGGGGTCACGGTCAACGCGGTCGCGCCGGGCTTCATCGAGACGAAGATGACCGCCGCCGTCCCCCTGCTCATCCGCGAGGCGGGCCGTCGTATGAACTCCCTCGCCCAGGGCGGACTGCCCGTGGACGTCGCCGAGACCACCGCCTGGCTGGCCCATCCGGGCTCGGGCGCGGTCAACGGGCAGGTCGTCCGCGTATGCGGCCAGAGCCTGCTGGGGGCGTAGTGACCATCACCCTGACCACGGCTCCCTCCCTGCCGCCGCTCCTCGCCCGCGGCGCCCTGCTGTCCCCCTTCAAACGGCCCGGCCCCGACGCCGAGTTCCCGCGCGGCGAACTCGTGCTGCCCGGCGTGCGCGTCGACCTGGCGCGGCTGGCCGCGTACGAGCGGGTGTGCGGGTTCCCGACCGGGGAGGACGCCCTGCCGGTGACCTATCCGCATGTGCTCGGCTTCCCGCTGGCCATGCGGCTGATGAGCGGCCGGGATTTCCCGCTGCCGCTGCTGGGCCTGGTCCACACCTCGGTCTCGATCACCCGCTACCGGAGGCTCGCGGCCACCGGGGAGTACGAACTCACCGTGTACGTCGAGGGGTTGGCGCCCCACCGGCGCGGCACGCAGGCGGCGGTGGTCACCGAGACGCGGGCCGGCGGCGAGCTGGTGTGGGAGTCGCGCAGCACCTACCTGGCCCGGCACCGCACGCGACACCGGGCCGCCGAGCCCGCCGAGCCCGCCGGGATGGAGCGCGAGCGGCTGCCGGTCGTCGCCGAGTGGCGGCTCGCCGGGGATGTCGGGCGGCGCTACGGTGCCGCGTCCGGGGACCGCAACCCGATCCACCTGCACCCGCTCGGCGCCCGGCTGTTCGGCTTCCCCCGGGCCATCGCGCACGGCATGTGGACCGTGGCCCGCTGCCTGGCCGCACACGGCACACCGGACGCGGCCGTCGTACGGGCGGATTTCCGGGCTCCGGTGCTGCTGCCGGGGACCGTGACGTACGCGGCGCAGGGCGGCCGCTTCGAACTGCGCGGCGGGAACGACCGGCTCCACCTGACCGGCGAGGTCTACCCCGCCTGACGGGGGTCCGGCTCGTCCGGCGGCGACCAAGGGCGCCCCGCCATGAGGTCGCCCAGGCCCGCCCACGCGAAGTTCATCAGGGTGGCCGCCGCCTGCTTGGCGGTGACACCGGGGGTGGCGTTCGCCCAGGCGGCGAGGGACTCGGCGGCGCCGACCAGGGCCTCGGCGAGGCCGGCGACCTCGCGCTCCGGCAGGTCCGGGTCGCGGTGGGCCTCGCGCGCGGCGGCGAGGATCAGCTGGGTCACGAACGCGACGATCTCCTCGCGCATCGCGGTGACTTCGGCGGCGAAGGGCTCGCCGTGGGTGCGGGCCTGGAGGTGCAGCACCGCCCAGCCGTCCGGGTTCTGCGCGGTGTGCGTGAAGAACGCCCGCAGCCCGTCCCAGAGTTGGCGGTCGGCGGGGAGGTCGGGGCGGACGCCCGCGCGGACCGCCGCCGTGAGCGCGGCGGCCTCGCGACGGATGCAGGCCGTGAAGAGGTCTTCCTTCGAGTTCAGGTACAGGTACACCAACGGCTTGGAGACGCCCGCGAGTTCGGCTATCTCGTCCATCGAGGCGGCCATGTACCCGCGTTGCCCGAAGGTCCGTACGGCGGCGTCCAGCATCTGCTGCTCACGGACCGCACGCGGCATCCGCTTGCTCTTCACGGCACCCATGCGGATCAGCGTACGGTCCGAGGCGTCCGGCCAGGTCTCCTTCAGGCCGCGCCGGGCCCCCGTCCGGGTCCCCGGCAGGGCCCCGCCGGAGACCGGTCAGGTCCCGTCAGGCCGTGGCCGGCACCTGCCGCGGCTCGTCCGCGGGCTCCGCCGGACCGGCCGGCTCGTCCACCGGGGAGGCGCCGACGCTGCCGTACGCGTCCCGGTCGAGCAGGCCCTCGCGGGCCGAGACGACCACCGGCACCAGGGCCTGCCCGGCGACGTTGGTCGCGGTGCGGATCATGTCGAGGATCGGGTCGATCGCGAGGAGCAGGCCCACACCCTCCATGGGGAGGCCGAGCGTGGACAGGGTCAGGGTCAGCATGACCGTCGCGCCGGTGAGCCCGGCCGTGGCGGCGGAGCCGACCACCGACACGAACGCGATCAGCAGGTAGTCGCCGATTCCGAGCTGGATGTCGAAGATCTGGGCGACGAAGATCGCGGCGATGGCCGGGTAGATGGCGGCGCAGCCGTCCATCTTCGTCGTGGCGCCGAAGGGCACCGCGAAGGAGGCGTACTCGCGCGGCACGCCGAGCCGCTCGGTGACCTTCTGGGTCAGCGGCATGGTGCCCACCGACGAGCGGGACACGAAGGCCAGCTGGATCGCGGGCCAGGCGCCCTTGAAGAACTGGATCGGGTTGGCCTTGGCGACGGTGGCGAGCAGCACCGGGTAGACCACGAACAGCACGATGAGGCAGCCGACGTAGATGTCGGCGGTGAAGGTGGCGTACTTGCCGATCAGGTCCCAGCCGTAGGTGGCGATGGCGTTGCCGATGAGGCCGACCGTGCCGAGCGGAGCGAGCCGGATGACCCACCACAGGGCCTTCTGCAGCAGTTCGAGGACGGACTCGCTCAGGGTGAGGATCGGCTGGGCCTTCTCGCCGAGCTGGAGGGCGGCGATACCGGCGACGGCGGCCATGAAGACGATCTGGAGCACGTTCAGCTCGGTGAACGGCGTGATCACGTCGGGCGGGATGATGCCGGTGAGGAAGTCGAGCCAGGAGCCGGTGGTCTCGGGCTTCGCCCCGTCCCTCGGGGTGAGGCCGGTACCGGCACCGGGGTTGGTGACCAGGCCGATGACGAGGCCGATGCTGACCGCGATCAGCGACGTGATCATGAACCAGAGGAGGGTGCGCGAGGCCAGGCGGGCCGCGTTGTTGACCTTCCGCAGGCTGGTGATCGAGACGAGGATCGCGAAGAAGACGAGCGGGGCGACGGCGAGCTTCAGCAGGCCGACGAAGGTGTCGCCGATCTTCTCCAGGGTCGTCACGAGCCAGGACAGGTCCTGGCTGCGGGCCAACCAGCCGAGCAGGACGCCCAGGACGAGGCCGGCGAGTATCTGGGCCCAGAAGGGCACCTTGAAGGACTTCGTGTGCGTGGACACGGACATGCTCCGTTGGGGACGCGTAGGGACTGACGTGGATGACGGTGGAGGAACGTCAGGGACGACAGGTCGCCGACGCGCACCGGCACAGGTCCACGTGCAGACGCGCCACGAGCGGAACGCTCCGGGGCATGGGGGACGCGGCTGCGGGCTTCATACGAAGACCTTAACACCTGAACTTTGAGAGCCTCAAAGCCTGGCTTTGAGAGGCGGGTAGCCGCAATCGCCCATAGAACGCAAAGGGAGATTTTTCAGGAAGTCTGGCCCTGGGTCCGGGCGGCGTCGTCGGCCACGTCCTCCTGGCTGCGGTTGGCCTCCAGGTTGGCCTTCACCCGGTCCACCTTCTGAACGATCTGCATGGAGGCGCGGTCCCGCTCCTTGCGCAGCACCACGAAGCTGATCGGGGCCGAGATCACCAGGGAGAGCAGGATGATCCACATGCCGTTCGACGAGCCGAGGCCACGCGGGAAGACCCCGGCGTAGACGAGGCCCCAGACGACCACGAGGCAGCCCACGAAGATCCCGAGGCGCATCAGCGTGTAGCGGAGCATCTCAATCCACTCTTCCGTTTCCGGCACAAACAGGCACCGTCCAGTGAAGCACGCCGGGGTGCGGATCTCGCAGGGGGGTACGAGCAGCAGATACGAGCAGCAGGTACCGCGGGGGGACAGGCAGGGGACGGGCAGGACGTACGAGGCTCAGGTCAGCGGCAGGAGCATGATGATGTCCTCGCGGTCGTCGCCCGGGGCGACGCGGATCGCGCCGGGGATCCGGCCGACCTCCTTGTAGCCGCAGGACGCGTAGAAGCGCTCCAGGCCGAGGCCGCCCCGGCAGGTGAGCCGGATCGCCTCGATGCCGTCGAAGGTGCGGGCCGCGTCGGTGGCCGCCGCCAGCAGGTCACGGCCGTAACCCCTGCCCTGGTGCCGGGGGTGCACCATCACCGTGTACAGCCACACCCAGTGCGTCTGCAGCCGGTGGGTGTTGTGGTGGAAGAAGGCGGTGGCGGCCACCCGGCCCTCCTCGTCGTGTCCCACGAGCAGCCGGGCCCGTCCCTCCGCCATGGCCACGAAGTGCTTCACCAGCTCGGGCCGGATCGCCTCCCGTTCCACCGGCGGCACGAAGCCGACGGCTCCGCCCGCGTTGGAGACGTCGGCCCACAGGTCGAGGATGCCGTCGCGCAACTCGGGGGTGACGGCGGGATCGAGCGTGAAGGTAAGGGGCATGCGGGGATCGTAGCCGTTACGAAAGTACGCGCGCCGCCACCTTCAGATCTTCCAGCAGCCCTCGGTACGCCGCCTCCCGGTCGTCCGCCCGCAGCACCGAGGACGGGTGCACCGTCGGCACGAGCAGCTCGCGCCGCCCGTGGATCTCCTCCTCCAGCACCGTCCCGCGCACCTGCGTGACCCGGAACGACGAGCCGAGCAGGGCCTTGCCGGCGGTGGCGCCCAGGACCACGATCAGCTCGGGCTCGACGATCGCCAGCTCGGCGGCCAGCCACGGCCCGCACGCGGTCATCTCGCGCAGCGTCGGCGCCTTGTGGATGCGCCGCTTGCGGGGCTCGGCCTGGGTGAACTTGAAGTGCTTGACCGCGTTGGTCACGTACGTCTCGCCGGGGTCGATGCCGGCTTCTGCGAGGGCTCGGTCGAGGAGTTTTCCGGCGGGGCCCACGAACGGTGTGCCCTGGCGGTCCTCCTGGTCGCCGGGCTGCTCGCCGACGAGCATGACGCGGGCGTGGGTGTTTCCGGTGCCGAAGACCGTCTGGGTGGCGTCCCTGTGCAGGGGGCAGCCCCGGCAGCCGGCGGCTGCCTGACGCAGCTCGTCGAGTCCTGCCCCTTCGGGGACGAAGGGCTCGGCTGTGTAGGCGTCCTCGGGAGCCTTCGTGGTGGGCATGCCGGACGGGTACCCCTTGGTGCGGGCGCCGAACGAAGGGGCCCCCGTCGGCCTCACACCCGCATCGGCTGCGGCGACTCCCTGCGCGCCGGGTCGGGACCGTCGTACTCCCGGATGATCTCGTAGCGCGTGTTGCGCTCCACCGGGCGGAAGCCCGCGTCGCGGATCAGGTCCAGCAGGTCGTCGCGGGTGAGCTTGTTCGGCGTGCCGAAGTTGTCCGCGTCGTGCGTGATCTTGTACTCGACGACCGAGCCGTCCATGTCGTCCGCGCCGAACTGCAGGGCGAGCTGGGCGGTGTTGACGCCGTGCATCACCCAGAAGACCTTGACGTGCGGCACGTTGTCGAAGAGCAGCCGGGAGACGGCGAAGGTCTTCAGGGCTTCCGCGCCGGTCGCCATCTGCGTCCGGGCCTGGAGGCGGTTGCGTACCTTGCCGTCCTTCATGTCGACGAAGTCGTGCTGGTAGCGCAGCGGGATGAAGACCTGGAACCCGCCGGTCTCGTCCTGGAGTTCACGCAGCCGCAGCACGTGGTCGACGCGGTGGTGGGGCTCCTCGATGTGGCCGTACAGCATGGTGCACGGGGTCTTCAGCCCCTTCTCGTGCGCCAGCCGGTGGATGCGCGACCAGTCCTCCCAGTGGGTGCGGTGATCGACGATGTGCTGCCGGACCTCCCAGTCGAAGATCTCCGCGCCGCCGCCGGTGAGGGACTCCAGCCCGGCGTCGATGAGTTCGTCGAGGATCTCGGAGGCGGTGAGCCCGGAGATGGTCTCGAAGTGGTGGATCTCGGTGGCGGTGAAGGCCTTCAGGGAGACGTTCGGGAGGGCCTTCTTCAGCTCCCGCAGCGAGCGCGGGTAGTAGCGCCACGGCAGGTTCGGATGCAGCCCGTTGACGATGTGCAGCTCGGTGAGGTTCTCCGACTCCATCGCCTTGGCGAGCTTGACGGCCTCCTCGATGCGCATCGTGTACGCGTCCTTCTCCCCCGGCTTGCGCTGGAAGGAGCAGTACGCGCAGGAGGCCGTGCACACGTTGGTCATGTTGAGGTGCCGGTTGACGTTGAAGTGGACCACGTCACCGTTCTTGCGGGTGCGCACCTCGTGGGCGAGCCCGCCGAGCCAGGCCAGGTCGTCCGACTCGTACAGCGCGATGCCGTCCTCGCGGGTCAGCCGCTCACCGGAGCGGACCTTCTCCTCCAGCTCGCGCTTGAGCCCGACGTCCATGCCGTTACCTCCACCTAGAGACAGACTTCGTCAACCGTACTCCCCCGCCCTTCGGGCGGCGGGACCCCCGAACGACGCTCCGCGCCTACGCCGGTTCGGGCAGCTCACCCACCCGGTTCTCCCACTTCGTGGACAGCACGATGGTGGTACGGGTCCGGGAGACGCCCTTCGTCCCCGACAGCCGCCGGATGATCTTCTCCAGGCCGTCCACATCCGTGGCCCGCACCTTGAGCATGAACGAGTCGTCGCCCGCGATGAACCAGCAGTCCTCGATCTCGGGCAGGTCCTTCAGCCGGCGTGCCACGTCCTCGTGGTCGGCGGCGTCCGAGAGCGAGATGCCGATCAGGGCGGTGACGCCGAGGCCGAGCGAGGCGGAGTCCACGGTGGCGCGGTAGCCGGTGATGACACCGGCCGCCTCCAGCCGGTTGATGCGGTCGGTGACGCTGGGTCCCGACAGGCCGACGAGGCGTCCCAGCTCCGCGTAGGAGGCCCGGCCGTTCTCCCTCAGGGCCTGGATGAGCTGCCTGTCCACCGCGTCCATGCGATCGAAGCCTTCCGCTGAAGAGGTCTGAGAGGTCTGAGAGGTCTGAAGAGTTCTGGAGAGTGAGGGTGAGGTGCTCAGGTGGTACGGGACCCGCCGCCGAGCTCACCCTCCCAACGGCGATAGAGCCGATGCGGCACGCCCGCCGCGTCGAGTACGCGTCCGGCGACGAAGTCCACCAGGTCCTGGATGTGCGTCGCGCCCGCGTAGAAGGCCGGTGAGGCGGGCACCACGGTCGCGCCCGCGTCGTCGAGGGCCACGAGGTGCCGCAGCGTCTGCCCGTTGAGGGGGGTCTCCCGTACGGCCACGACGAGCTTGCGCCCCTCCTTCAGGGTCACGCTCGCGGCCCGCTGCAACAGGTCCTTCGACAGACCGAGCGCCACCCCGGCCACGCAGGCCGTCGAGGCGGGCACGATCAGCATGCCCCGGGCGGGATACGAGCCGGAGGACGGCCCGGCGGCGAGGTCACCGGCGTTCCAGTACCGCACGCCGTCGAGGTCGACTGCGAAGGTGCCGGGCTTCCCGTCGGCCCCGCGGGACAGCCATTCCCGCAGGTCGTCCTGCCAGTGGGCGTCCCGGAACGAGATCCCGGTCTCATCCAGCAGGGTGAGCCGTGAGGCGCGGCTGACGACCAGGTCGACGCTCTCCCCGGCGGCGAGAAGCGCGCGCAGCACGGAGGCGGCATACGGTGTGCCGGAGGCGCCGGACACCCCTACGATCCAAGGCGTACGCGCCGTCTCTCCTGGCTTGACTGGGTTCACGACACCGAGCCTATCCGGCGTCGCAGGGTGGGAACCGGCCAAGGGGGCCCGGTCGTTCCCCGGAGGGGACGAGCGAGCTGGGGGTTGCCATGCCGGTGATGACGGCGCCGGGGTGGTCGCGGGGCGACCGCGCCAAGACCGCGGCCAAGATCATGCTGGGCTGGGTCGCGCTGCTGTGGCTGCTCGAAGTGGCCGATGTGGTCAGCGGCCATGCGCTGGACGGCCTCGGCATCGTCCCGCGCATACCGTCCGAGCTGGTGGACGTCGTGCCCGCCGCCTTCGTCCACTTCGGATTCGCCCATGTGGCCGCCAACAGCGTGCCGCTGCTGGTCCTCGGTTTCCTCGCGGCGCTCGGCGGCCTGCGCCGGTTCGCCGCCGCCTGCGCCCTGATCATCGTCGCCGACGGCCTGGGCGTCTGGCTCATATCCCCGCCCGGCACCAACACGGCCGGCGCCTCGGGCCTGATCTTCGGCCTCTTCGGTTTCCTCCTGGTGACCGGCTTCGTCGACCGCCGCCCCCTGGGCATCCTGGCCGGCCTGCTGGTCGCTGCGGTCTGGGGCGGCTCGATCCTGGCCGGCATCGCCCCGACCCAGTCGGGCGTCAGCTGGCAGGGCCATCTGATCGGGCTGGTGGCGGGTGTGGCGGCGGCGTTCCTGCTGCGGCGCCAGGCGACCGGGGCCGTGCTCAGGACGCGCCGGGCGACTCGGGGTCGACAGGAAGACGGCTGGTATCGACCGTGAGGCGTCCGACCTCGGTCTCCACGGTGTCCTTGCCACCGTACGGAAAGGTGTCCCGTCCGCGGTAGCCGTCGGGGCCGGGGTTCCAGAGGGTGACGAGATGCGCCTTCTGCGGATCGAAGATCAGGTAGTTCGGGATGCCCCGAGACGCGTAGTGCTTGTCCTTGACGTCGTAGTCGTTGCGGACGCTGCTGGGGGAAACGACCTCGACGGCGAGTTCGATGAGGTCAGGCGCGTAGGAGGTCAGGTTTCGGTTCTTCTCGGCCGCTGGAATGCGCGCAAGACCGGGGCAGAACTCGAATTCGTCGCTGAACGGGATGGCAAACGGCCTCAGCGGACTCATCACGATGTTGCCCTCGACAATCTCCGTCCGGTAACCGCGGAACATGTCCTCGTACCGGGCGAGCTGCGAGTGCGGGCGGTCGCTGTCCGAGATGGTCACATCGGCCTCCCTCTCTCTGCACTCGATGGCAGGCCGCACCGTATTCACACGGTCAGACCCCGAACCAGAAGATCGAGCAGCGCGCACCCGAACAGGGCAATCCCGATGAACCCGTTGACGCTGAAGAACGCCCTGTTCACGCGGGACAGGTCGTGCGGCCGCACGATGGTGTGCTCGTAGACGAACGCCCCCGCCACTATCAGCAGGCCCAGCCAGAAGAAGGCGCCCGCGTCGGTGGCCAGGGCGTACCAGACGAACAACCCCGTGGTCACGGCGTGACAGACCCGCGCGCCCCAGATCGCCGCCGGGACGCCGAAGCGGGCCGGGACCGACATGACGCCGATCTCGCGGTCGGCCTCGACGTCCTGGCAGGCGTAGATGAGGTCGAAGCCGCCGATCCAGATGCCGACCGCCAGGCCGAGGACGACGGCCTCCCAGGACCACTCGCCGGTGATCGCGAGCCAGCCGCCCACCGGGCCCATGGCCTGGGCGAGGCCGAGGATGGCCTGCGGGAAGTTCGTGAAGCGTTTGCCGTACGGGTAGACCACCATCGGGATCACCGCGATGGGGGCCAGGGCCAGGCAGAGGGGGTTGAGCAGGGCCGCCGCGGCCAGGAAGACGACCAGGGCGATGAGGGCGCCGGTCCACGCGTGCTTGACCGACATCGCCCCGGTGACCAGCTCCCGGTGCGCGGTGCGGGGGTTACGGGCGTCGATCTCGCGGTCGATGATCCGGTTGACGGCCATCGCGAAGGTGCGCAGGCCGACCATCGCCAGGGTGACCAGCAGCAGCCTGCCCCAGTGGATGTTCCGGTCCCACTGGAACATCGCGGTGAGGGAGGCGATGTACGCGAAGGGCAGCGCGAACACCGAGTGCTCGATCATCACCAGGCGCAGGAACGCCTTGGTGCGGCCCGGCTGCGGGATCGCGGCGGAGGCGCTGCTCACAGGCCGTACTCCTTCCAGCGGCGGTCCACCAGGGCCGCCGTCTTCGGGTCGGACTCCACCATGTCGGGCCACCCGCCGTCACGGGTGTAGCCCTCCTCGGGCCACTTCTTCGTGGCGTCGATGCCCGCCTTGCCACCCCAGAACTGCTGGTAGGAGGCATGGTCGAGGTGGTCGACGGGGCCTTCGACGACCGTGAGGTCGCGGGCGTAGTCCGTGTTGCCGAGGGCCCGCCAGGCGACCTCGTGCAGGTCGTGCACATCGCAGTCCGAGTCGACGACCACGATCAGTTTGGTGAGGGACATCATGTGCGCGCCCCAGATCGCGTGCATCACCTTCTGCGCGTGCTTGGGGTACTTCTTGTCGATCGAGACGATCGCGCAGTTGTGGAAGCCCCCGGCCTCCGGCAGGTGGTAGTCCACGATGTCCGGGACGATGATCTTCAGCAGCGGGAGGAAGAAACGCTCCGTCGCCCGCCCCAGGGGTCCGTCCTCCGTCGGTGGCCGGCCCACCACGATCGACTGGAGCAGAGGCCGCTTCCGCATCGTCACGCAGTCGATCTTCAGCGCCGGGAAGGGCTCCTGCGGGGTGTAGAAGCCGGTGTGGTCGCCGAACGGGCCCTCCGGCAGCATCTCGCCGGGCTCCAGCCAGCCCTCCAGGACCACCTCCGCCTGCGCGGGCACCTGCAACGGCACCGTCTTGCAGTCGACCATCTCGATCCGCTTGCCCGCGACGAACCCGGCGAAGAGGTACTCGTCGATGTCGCCGGGCAGCGGGGCCGTGGAGGCGTACGTCACGGCGGGCGGGCAGCCGAAGGCGATCGCGACCGGGAGGCGCTCCCCGCGCCTGGCCGCCACCTGGTAGTGGTTCCGGCTGTCCTTGTGGATCTGCCAGTGCATGCCGATGGTGCGCCGGTCGTGCCGCTGGAGGCGGTACAGGCCCAGGTTGCGGATGCCCGTCTCCGGGTCCTTGGTGTGCGTCAGGCCGAGGTTGAAGAAGGAGCCGCCGTCCTTGGGCCAGGTGAACAGGGCGGGCAACTGCTCCAGGTCGACGTCCTCGCCGTGCAGCACGACCTCCTGGACAGGGGCGTCCTTGACCTTCTTCGGCGGGACGTGCGTCATCGCCCCGAGCTTCCCGAAGGCCTCACGCACCCCGACGAACCCGTGCGGCAGCTCGGGCCTGAGCAGCCCGCCGATCTTCTCGGAGATCTCGCCGTACGACTTCAAGCCGAGCGCCTTCAGCAGGCGGCGGTCCGTGCCGTACACGTTCATCGCCAGCGGCATGCTCGACCCGCGCACGTTCTCGAAGAGCAGCGCGGGACCGCCGGACTTCTGGACCCGGTCGACGATCTCACCGACCTCCAGATACGGGTCGACCTCGGCCTTGATGCGCTTGAGGTCACCCTCGCGCTCCAGCGCCCTGAGCAGGGAGCGAAGATCGTCGTAAGCCATGGGGTCAAGTATCCCCGAGCGGCTACCCTGGCCCTGTACCGCCCACCGCTTTCGCTGAGAGGCCGCATGCTCCGGGTACTGATGTTCCTCGTGCCGCTGGCGTTGAGCGTCTACGCGTTCATCGACTGCATCAGCACGAAGGACGAGGACATCCGCCACATGCCCAAGCCGCTGTGGGCGATCCTCGTGCTGCTGTTCCCGCTGGTCGGTTCGATCTCCTGGATCATCGCCGGCAAGAAGCGCCGCCCTGCCGCCGAGGGCTGGTCCGGCGTGCGCGGCGGCGGCCGGTCGCGGCAGTGGGTCGCGCCCGACGACAACCCCGACTTCCTCAAGTCCCTCGACGAGGACAAGAAGGACGGCGAGGACAACAAGCGGGACGAGCCCTGAGGCCGGGCCAGGTTCCTCCCGGAACGGGCTCAGCCCTTGAGGGCCGTGATGAAGGCGGACCAGGTCCTACGGCGGAGGAGCAGGACCGGGCCGTCAGGGGTTTTGCTGTCGCGGACGGGGACGGTGCCGGGGAAATCGGGGGCTACTTCTATGCAGTTGCCGCCGTTGCCGTCGCTGTAGCTGCTCTTGATCCAGGTCGCCGCACTGAGCTCGTGCCTGTCCATGCTCCTCGTACCCCTCCATCACGTCGCTGATCAGAGCGGCGGACTCGCGGGCTGACGGAGCGTCGGCCCTGAGCAAAGCATAGGTCCGGCTGTGGCGCGCGTAGAGGGCCGGATCGTGATCCGTTGGGCAGCGTGATCAGCGACATGGAGCCGCTGGGGCGCATCAGGTTGGGTAGGCCAGGTTCCTCCCGGAACGGGCTCAGCTCTTGAGGGCCGTGATGAAGGCGGACCAGGTCGACCGGCGGAGGAGCAGCACCGGGCCGTCAGGGGTTTTGCTGTCGCGGACGGGGACGGTGCCGGGGAAATCGGGGGCTATTTCGATGCAGTTGCCGCCGTTGTCGTCGCTGTAGCTGCTCTTGATCCAGGTCGCCGCACTGAGCTCGTGCCTGTCCATGCTCCTCGTACCTCTCCATCGCGTCGCTGATCAGAGCGGCGGACTCGCGGGCTGACGGAATGTCCGCCCTGAGCACATCATAGGCGTGGAAATGGCGCTGTAGAGGGCCGGATCGTTGTTGAAGTGGCCACGGTCCAGCGATTCCGAGTACACCCATCGCTCGTCAGCCAGTTCGATCAGCGACATCGAGCCCCTAGGACGCACGAGCCCGAAGAGGTCCGACGGGGCGACTTGGATACGGATGTTGGGGCGCTGTCCGACGCTCAGCAGATGCGCGCACTGGTCCCGCATGATCTCCGGGCTCCCCACTGCGTTGCGCAGACAGCTTTCGTCCAGGATGGCGACGTACAGCGGGCCGTCATCGGCCAGAAAGCGCTGCTGTCGGCTCATACGCGCGCGGACGCGCGATTCGATCTCATCGGCGTCCGCGCGACGGCGACTGAACAGCGTGTGCGCGTATTCGGGCGTCTGCAACAAGCCCGGGATCACCCGCTCCTGGTACTCCCGCAACGCGACTGCCTCCGCATCCATCTCGGCCCTCCGCCGAAACCAGTCCGGATGCTCCACCTGCGGATACCAGTCGATCTTCCCCCACAGCCGCAGCAACACCCCACCCGTATCGAGGAGTTCGTCGCACTTTTTCGCGAACGACTCCTGCGGCACCCGCGTCCCCGCCTCCACCCGGGCGACATGGGAACGGTCGCACGGGATCCGGGAGGCGAGGGCCTCCTGCGTGAGCAGGGCGGCCTCCCGGTAGTGACGAAGCAGCTCGCCGAACACGGCGGCCGTACTCGCACCCGTCCCTGACTCGGCGTTGCGTCGGCTCACGGCTTCGTCCCCCTCCGTGACAGTGATCCTGTGGCACGCGTGCGGTATTGATACGGACGGTTCCCTTGGGCGACGCTCGATACACCCAGAGTGACCAAGTGGGTGCGGAGAGAACATGGTTGAGCGGATCGCAAAGGAAATCGACAGGGGAACGCTCGTCTATGACCCCAAGTCGGACAAGGTCGGCGAGTACCGGGGGAAGGCGGGCCCGTACGCGATGTTGCGTCCGGTCGGCGGGGGCCGGGAGTGGGAGGCCGACCGGGACCTGATCCGCCCGGCGACACCCGAGGAGCGGCTGAGCGCGGGCGTGCAGGCGGCCAACGCGCGCTCCCAGATCGGGCGTTACGGGGTGGAGGACCTGAGTCGGCCCCCCGTGCCGGTGCCCGACTGTCCGACCTGCGCGGAACTCGCCGTACGGCGGGACGAGGCCCGGGCCCGTGCCGACGGCACCGCCGAGACCGACGCGAACGTGCTGCTGCGCCGGCATCAGCGGCGGGACCATGTCGAAGGAACCACGGACGTCCGTGTCCGCCGGTTCTTCCGCTACGTGCCGTACACGATCGTGCAGGACCCGTCGGCGGAGCCGGAGTACGAGGCCCGTTGCGTCTCGGGCGAGGAGGCCGACTGCGGGGCCTCCTCCGGGCCGTGCCGGGGTCCGGCGGAGGTCGAGGAGTGGCAGCGCAGGCACACGCAGGAGACCCGGCACACCCGCTACCGGCGCAGTTTCGCGGACTACGCGGTGCTGGAACGGCAGGGCTGAGGGCCGGCCGGTCAGGACTTCTCGATCAGCTTCTTCAGCTCGGGCGGGAGTTCCTCGACGTGGTCGACGACGGCGAGACGGTACTCCCCGGGGTTTTCCGCCACCGCGATGGCGACGCTCGGGTCCACCCCCCGCACGGCGAACGCGGTCGTCAGGGTCGGGCCCTCCCCGTCGTCGCCGTCGCCGGGTGTGTCGTCGCACGCCGGACGGGTGGCGCCGCCGAGCGACTCCCCTACGGGGAGGTCGGTCTCCCCCCGGCCCAGGTATCTGCGGCTGTCGTACTCGACGACGTACGCGCAGGACGGCGCGGTCCGTACGTCGCCCTCGTCGTCCGACACCGACGTACAGGCCGCGCAGAGCGAGGCTGCGGTGGCTGCCAGCAGCGCCCATGCCGGGCCGTGTCTGCCGTGCCGGGGTGACGCCTTCATCGGTTAGGCCTCCTTGTGGTCGGCTGGATCCCGTACGAAGACGTGCGAGGCCGTGCGAACGTTCAGTGCGCCGGTGGTCCTTCCGCCACCAGCCGGCCCCCGGCCGCGCCGCCCTGCGGGCCGAGGTCGATCAGCCAGTCGGAGGCTCGGATGACGTCCAGGTTGTGTTCGATCGTCACCACGGAGTGGCCCGCGTCGACGAGGCGCTGGAGGACGTCGAGGAGGCGGGCGGTGTCGGCGGCGTGCAGGCCGGTCGTCGGTTCGTCCAGGAGGTACAGGGCGCGGCCGGTCGTGCGGCGGCCCAGCTCCTTGGCCAGTTTGAGGCGTTGGGCCTCGCCTCCGGAGAGGGTGGTGGCGGGCTGGCCGAGCGGGAGGTAGCCCAGTCCGACATCGGCCATGCGCTGGAGCCGGGAGGCCACCTGCGGGACGTCCTTGAACACCGTCAGTGCCTCGTCCACCGTCGCCTCGAGGATCTCGGCGATGTCGTGATCCTCGTGACGGACCGACAGGACCTCGGGGCGGAAGCGTCGGCCCCGGCAGGCCGGGCAGCGCACCTCCACCGCCGGGAGGAAGTGCATCCGGACGGTGAGGACGCCCGCGCCCTCGCAGCGCTCGCAGCGTCCGCCCGGCGTGTTGAAGGAGAAGTGGCCGGCGGTGAGGCGGCCCTGGCTGCGGGCGGCGAAGACCTCCCGGATCGGGGTGAAGACGTCCGAGTACGTCGCCGCGTTGGAGCGGGGGACGCGGCTGATGGGCTCCTGGTCGATCAGGACGGCCTTGGACAGGTGCCGCCAGCCGTCGATGTCGTCGTGCTCGCCGGGCAGCTCCCCGGCGCCGTGGAAGTGGCGGCGGGCGGCCCGGCCGACGATGTCCAGCAGCAGCGTCGACTTGCCGGAGCCCGACGGGCCCGTGAGCGTCACCAGGCGGCCCAGCGGGATGCGTACCGTCAGGTCCTTGAGGTTGTGGGCCCGTGCGCCGCGGATCACCAGTGCCGCATCGCTGTTCCCACGCCCCCGCGACCCCGGCGCGGGCAGCCGGCCCGACAGGTACGCGCCGGTCACCGAGGCCTCGGTCCGGGCCACCTCCTGCGGGGTGCCCGCGGCGACGATCCGGCCGCCGTCGCGGCCCGCGCCCGGGCCGACGTCGACCACGTGGTCGGCCGCGCGCAGGACGTCCAGGTCGTGCTCGATGACCAGCACGGTGTTGCCCAGGTCGCGCAGGCGGCGCAGGACGGCGATCAGGCGGGCGGTGTCCGAGGGGTGCAGGCCGATGGTCGGCTCGTCGAGGACGTACAGCACGCCGGTCAGTCCCGAACCGAGCAGGGCGGCCAGCCGCAGCCGCTGCGTCTCCCCGGCGGACAGGCTCGGGGTGGACTGCTCCAGAGTGAGGTAGCCGACGCCGACGTCCACCAGGCGCCGTACCCGCTCCTCCAGGTCGGCGACGACCGGCTCCGCGAACAGCCACTCCTGCCCGGCCGACTGCTCACGCAGGCCGGTCAGCCAGGCGGCCAGCTCGGTCAGTGGCAGCCGGGCCGCCTCGACGATGGTCAGCCCGTGCACGGTGACCGCCCGGCTCTCCGCCCGCAGCCGGGCGCCCCCGCATTCCGTGCAGACCTGCTTGGTGAGGCCCTGCTTCTCGGCGCGCTCGCGGTACTCGGGGTCGTCGGCGCGGTCGGTGTAGCGGCGCAGCAGCGCGGTCGCGACTCCTTCGAAACGGCCCGCGGTGACGGTGGCCGGAGGGTCCGTCGCGGGGAAGTGCCGCCGGAACTGCGGGCTTTCGACGCCGTGCAGCAGCAAGTCGCGCTGGATATCGCCCAGTTCGGCGACCGGTGTGTCCGGGTCGAAGGGGAAGCCGTAGTGGCGGGCGGCGGCGCGCAGGACGGGGATGTTCCACTCGGTGAACTTCGGGTTCCAGCCCCGCACCGCGCCCTCGGCGACCGAGCGGCGGCCGTCGACCAGTCGCCGCACGTCGGGCCGGATGACCTCACCGAGGCCGGTGCAGGCCGGGCAGGCGCCGGCGGGCTTGTTGAAGGAGAAGGAGCCCATCACCGGCTCGGGTACGAGGGTGCCGCAGTGCGGGCAGGGCGTCTGCCCGCCCTCGGCGTCCTCGTCGGGCTCGGCGTCGCAGGCGTACGACGGCGGGACGCTCCCGCCGCAGCCCGGGCAGGGGCGGCTGCCGATCCGCGACCACAGCAGGCGGAGGTAGGTGAAGACGTCGGTGACCGTGCCGACCGTGGAGCGCGGGCTGCGATTGGTGAGGTGCTGGTCGACGCTGATGGACGGGGACAGGCCGGTGATCGAGTCCACGGCGGGCTTGCTGACCAGGCCGGTGACCATGCCCAGCGACTCCATGTACTGCCGCTGGCCCTCCCGGTGGAGGGTGTCGAAGGCGAGCGTGGACTTGCCCGAGCCGGACAGGCCGGTCATGACGACCAGCTTGTTCTTGGGGATGTCGAGGGAGACGTTCTTGAGGTTGTGGAGGCGGGCGCCGATGACGCGGATGCGGTCGTCCATGCCTTCAACTGTCTCATTGAAGTAGCGAGTTGAGACTTGAGCACGGTGGCTGCGGAAGCAGCAGCGCGTAACCTTCAAACCCGTGAGGAACGAACGCCGTCTCCGTCCCGTGGACCTGGCCCGGCTGGCCGGTGTTTCCACGCAGCAGATCCGCAACTACGAGGAGGCCGGTGTGCTGCCCCCGGCGGCCCGGACGGACTCGGGCTACCGGGTCTTCACGGGCGTACACCGCCGCGCTCTGCTGGCGTACCGGGTGCTCATGCGTACGTACGGCCCGGTGACGGCGACCCGGATCATGCGGACCGTGCACGACGGGGACGTCCCGGGCGCCCTCGCGGTGTTCGACGCGGCACACGCCGCGCTGCACCAGGAACGGGTGGCTCTGCGGGCGACGAGCGAGGCCCTGGAGTCACTGGCCCGCGAGCAACCGCCCCCGCTCCCCCGCTCCGGCGGCCTGCGCATCGGAGAGGTGGCGGCCCTGCTCGGCGTACGCACCTCCGCCCTGCGCGTCTGGGAAGCGGCGGGACTGCTCTCCCCGGAGCGGGAACGCGGCACCCGCTACCGCGTCTACACCCCCACCGACGTCCGGGACGCCCGGCTCGTCCACACCCTGCGCCGCAGCCACTACCTCTTCGACCAGATCCGCCCGGTGCTGGAGGGCCTGCGGCGCGAGGGCAGCAGCGAGGCCCTGCGCGCGGCGATCATGGCGCGCGGGGAGGCCCTCACGGCTCGTACGCGGGCGATGCTGGAGGGCGCGGGCGCCCTCCACGACTATCTGGGCTGCCTCAGCGCAGACGGGACGACGACAGGATCGACAGCAGGTGGGCCGGGACCATCAGCCACGTGATCACGGCCAGCGCGACGAGCACCCAGCGGGTCGGGTCGACGCCGCCGGTCACCGCGTCCGCGACCGCGGCGGCCAGCAGGACGAGGGACGCCTCGATGCCGTTCGTCACGCGGTGGATCTTGAAGGCGGCGGCGAGCCGGCGGACCGTGGCCACGCCCTGCGAGCGCGGCCGGGTCGCCTCGTCGTCGGCGACGCCCAGCCCGCGCCGGGCCCGGGCCACGTCCACCAGGTCGGTGGAGGCCTTCAGCAGGACGACCCCGAGGGCGGTCGCGAGCCCGAGGGACACCCAGCCGTCGAAGCCCGACCCGGCCGCCCGGAACCCGGCCCCGATCATCAGCGCCGCGTCCGCCAGATACGCGCCGAGCCGGTCGACGTAGATGCCGGTCGCGCTGTTCTGCCCCTTCCAGCGGGCGACCTCGCCGTCCACACAGTCGAAGAGCAGGAAGAGCTGCATCAGGACGACCGCGAGGACCGCGCCCGTCAGCCCCGGGATCATCAGCGCGGCACCGGAGGCCACCCCGCACACGACCATCGTCCAGGTCAGCTGGTCCGGGGTGACGGGGGTGCGCACCAGCTGCCGGGTCACCCGCAGCGAGATCCTCCGCATGTACAGCCGGCCCGCCCAGTGCTCACCGTTGCGGCTCGCCAGCTTGGCCTGCGGCTGACAGACCTCCCGCAGCTCCTCCAGTACCGGCGCAGCACCCATGACCGTCCCTCCACACCCGGGCCCGACTGCCGCGAACGCGGCGATGATCGGCCCAGGTTACCGAGGGGTCGTACGGCGCCCCACGGCACGGGTCACCTGGTACGGGGTCACCGCGGCCGCCGCCGGGCAGAGCGACCTGATCAAGGGCTGTTCCCGAGCAGGCTGACCAGCCGCTCGAACCGCGCCCGCCAGCGCTGCTCGGACTCCTGCCCGCCCTGGGACTCGTGGGTGAAGCGGAGGACGCAGGCCTCGTCGCCGTCACGCTCCAGATGGAAGCGGATGCGGCCGGTGCCCTCCACGGTGTACTCGGCGACCCGGTCCACGTCCCAGGCGGTGATCTGCCCGGCGCCCAGCCCGCTCAGCGCGACGAGGCCGCCGAGCCGCGGCTGGAGTACATCGGCCTCGGTGAACCAGCCCGCGAGCCCCTCGGGGGTGGCGAACGCCGGCCAGACCGCCTCCATGGGCCGGGGAAGCCGTACCAGGAAGTGCAGGACGCGCGTGTTCCCGTGGGTCTGGCTGGTGCCCTGTTCGATGGAACCGGTCATGACACCAGCCTGACCCCTGGCCGGGGAGCGCGCACGCGGTTACGGGCGCTCGCCCCGCTTGTCCACCACGGCACGCTCCAGGACGGCGAAGCGGCCGGTCACCTCCCCCTTCTCGAAGCCCCAGGGCAGGTCCTCGACGGCCACCTCGCGCTCGCCGAGGAACTCCTTGGTCTTCTTGTCGAAGATCAGCTCGACGCGCTCCCCGTCGTCGACCCGGGCGACCGCCACCCCGTGCCGGCCGGCCGCGTCGACCGCGTCGTCGACGACGAAGACACCGGAGATCTTCGCGGCGGCCCGGTAGAGCGCGGCGGCCTGGGCGGGCGGCATCAGGGACTCACGGGCGAGGTCGCCGACGAGGACGAAGTTGGCCTCGTCCTTGCTGCTGCTGCCTTCGCTGACGCTGTTCAGCCACTCGTACATCTTGTCGGGGTCGGTGGGGAGGGTCTGGAGGTGGCGGTAGTTCGTGTTGGACGGGATGCCGGGGGTCGGCTTCTCCAGCAGTTCGTGGTCGGACCTGGCATCGGGGTCGTGCAGCATGCCCGCCTGCGAGCCGTCCACCGACAGCCAGACCTCGCGCTGACGGATGGGTTCGAGCTTCGCGGGCCCGTCGCCCGTCTGCGAGGTCCAGCCGCCCTTGCTCTTGATGTACACGAACTGGTCGTCGCGGATGTTCTTCGGCACGTCCGCGTGCTCGGCCGCCAGCGCGATGTCCTCCAGCAGGGCCGCGGCCTCCTTAGAAGCGGCCGGTGCGGGCTCGTCGGACGGCAGGGCGAGGGTGAGGGTGGCGGCCACGGCCGCGACGGCACCCGCCACCAGGGCGGGACGCAGCCACCTGGACGGCTTGCGGGCGGGAGCGGGGTGGTCGGTGCGCCGGATCTCGGTCATCAGATGCTCCTTGAGGAGTCGGTGACGGCCCGGCGGAAGGTCTCTCTCGGGAAGCTGGTTCATCGGTTTCCCTCCCCTATGGGCCTGACCGCGGTGGTGCGGTCACCTCTCATCTGTCCGAGCCCGGAAGGCAGTTCCGCGCTTTTCAGGTGTTTCGCGAGTTTTGTCCGCGCCCGGGAGAGCCGCGACCGTACGGTGCCCACGGGCACGCCCAGCGCCTCGGCGGCCGCCGCGTAGTCCAGTCCGGACCACACGCACAGCGCCAGCACCTCGCGCTCGGCGCGGCGCAGCTTCGCCAACGCCGTCTGCACGAGGGCCAGCTGGGCCGCGTCGTCCACGCGGCCCGCGACCTCGTCGGCGAAGTCCCGTACGGCCTCGTCGCGCGGTAGGCGGGCCACCGCGGCCGCGTGTCTTCGCGCGGCGCGGCGGGTGTTGCGCGTGACGTTGGTGGCGATGCCGAGCAGCCAGGGCCTGAGCGATCCGCCCTCCTCGTCGAGCCTCTCCCGCAACCGCCAGGCGTCCAAGAAGGTCAGCGAGACGACGTCCTCGGCGCTCACCCAGTCGCCGGTGAGCCGGAAGGCGTGGTTGTAGACGGAGCGTGCGTACGCGTCGAAGAGATCGCCGAAGGCGTCGTGGTCCCCCGCGCGGATGCGCTTCCGCAGATTCGTATCCACGCTCTCCTACCTGTCCGCACGACGAAGGCCGGTTCCTGTGACCTGGGTCACGGGAACCGGCCTTCGCCGTAGGGGCTTACCCGCCCGCGTGCTTATACGCCCGCGTACGAGTGCTTGCCGGAGACGAAGATGTTCACGCCGTAGTAGTTGAACAGCCAGCAGCCGAAGGCGATGAGCGCGAGATAGGCGGCCTTGCGGCCCTTCCAGCCGGCGGTGGCCCGGGCGTGCAGGTAGCAGGCGTAGGCGATCCAGGTGATGAAGGACCAGGTCTCCTTGGGGTCCCAGCCCCAGTAGCGGCCCCAGGCGTCGCCGGCCCAGATGGCGCCCGCGATGATCGTGAACGTCCACAGCGGGAAGACGGCCGCGTTGACGCGGTAGGAGAACTTGTCGAGGGAGGACGCGGCGGGCAGCCGCTCCAGGACCGAGGTCGCGAAGGTGCCGGGCGTGCCGCCGCTCGCCAGCTTGTTCTCGTAGGAGTCCTTGAACAGGTACAGGACCGTGGAGACCGCGCCGACGTAGAACACCGCGCCGCAGAAGATCGCCGTGGAGACGTGGATGTACAGCCAGTACGAGTGGAGGGCGGGAACCAACTGGTCGCTGGCGGTGTACAAGACAGTGACGGCGAGACCGAGGTCGAGGAGGACCGTGGTGATCAGGGGCAGGCCGAGCCAGCGGACGTTCTTCTTCAGGGCGAGCAGCGTGAGGTACACGCCGACGGCGACCGTGGAGAAGGTGATGTTGAACTCGTACATGTTGCCCCACGGCGCCCGCTGCACCGACAGGGCCCGCGCAAGCACCCCGGCGAACTCGACGAGAAAGGCGAGCACGGTGAGGGAGATGGCGATACGCCCGTAGAGGTCGCCCTGCTCGTCCCCGCCGTGCGCCCCGGGCCCGTCGGGCACGTCCCGCTGACCGGCCGCGGCCCGCACGACGACCTTCGGCCGCTCCAGTACGGCGGTGCCGCCGGCCTTCTTCACGGTGACCGCCGGACCGGCCTTTTGCTCCTCCGCCTGCGCGGTGAGGGCGGCTGCCGTGCGGGCGACCTTGCTGCGGCTGCCGAAGAGCCATTCGGCGATGTACGCGAAGAAGGCCAGGGTGTAGACGGCCATCGCGGAGTAGATCAGCACGTTGCTGATGCTCGCGAGGTTTTCGTTGGTGGCGGCGGCGAGAGTCACTGCTGCTCAGCCCCTTCGGCAGGTACGACTTGGGGGTCGGGGGTGGTGGAGGACGCTGCGGGGTCGTCGTCCGGGTCGGGGGCGCCGGGCGCCTGGTCGTACAGGATCCCGGCGAGGTCGCCGAGTTCCTCGGGCACCTTGGCGGACTCGCTGCGGCCGAGGCCGGCCATCTCGACGACGGTGACGCCGTCGGCGCCCTGCACGGCCCGCACCCAGACGCGGCGGCGCTGGATGAACAGGGAGGCGGCCAGTCCGCCGATGGCGGCGAGGGCACCGGCGAGGGCCCAGCCGCCGCCGGGCTCCTGGACGACCTGGAAGCCGGCCCACTCCTTGATGTCCTTCTCGAAGGTGACCGAGCCGGCGCCGCCCGGGAGCTTCATGGTCTCGCCGGGCAGCAGCAGCTTCTTCAGCAGCTGGCCCTTGGAGTCCTTGAACTCCTTCATGTTGCTCTTGTCCATCTGGTACACGCTCTGCGGGATGCCGGAGTCGGCACCCAGGTCGCCGTGGTAGGCGGACAGCGCGAGGACCGGATGGTCGAGCGCGGGGAACTGGGAGAGCATCGTGCCGCTGGCCGAGCCGCCGAAGGTGGGCACGAAGAAGGCGTTGAAACCGAGCTGTTCCTTCTTGCCCTCGGGGGTGCGGTAGCCGTCGAGGACCTTGACGACACCGGAGGAGGTGACGTTGGCGTCGAGCGGCAGCAGCGGTACGGCGTCGCGGAAGACGACCCGGCCCTTGCCGTCGCGGACCGTGACGACGGGAGCGTAGCCGTGGCTGACCAGGTAGACCTTGGCGTCGCCGATCTGCAGCGGCTCGTTGACCTTGACGGTGGTCTTCTTCTGCTGGCCGTAGGCGCCCGCGCTGTAGGTGAGCTCGGCCTGGTAGGTGCGCGGGGTGCCCTTGTTGGGGCCGGTGCGCTCGTAGGTGCCGGTGAAGTTCTTCAGGTCGAAGCTGAAGGGGACCAGGTCGTCGGCGGAGAAGAGGTTGCCGGACTTGAAGTCGTCGTACTGGGTGAGGGTGTTGGAGAAGCCGTCGCCCTCGACGACCAGCTTGTTGCCCTCGGACTTGAACAGCTGGCCCCAGGCGAAGGCGACCAGCATCACGATGAGGGCGATGTGGAAGACCAGGTTGCCCAGTTCGCGCAGGTAGCCCTTCTCGGCGGCGACGGCGTCACCGGCGAGGTCGGCACGGAAGCGGCGCTTCTTCAGCAGGGCGAGCGCGGCCTCGCGGACCTGCTCGGGTGGGGCCTCGGTGCGCCAGGTGGTGTAGGCGGGCAGCCGGGTCAGGCGCCGGGGCGCGCCGGGCGGGCGGCCGCGCAGCTGGCCGACGAACTGCCAGGTGCGCGGGACGATGCAGCCGATGAGGGAGATGAACAGCAGGATGTAGATCGCGGAGAACCACACCGAGCTGTAGACGTGGAACAGGCCGAGCTTGTCGTAGAGGTCACCGAGGGCGGGGTGGTCCTTGCGGAAGTCGGCGACCTTCGTCTCGTCCACGCCGGACTGCGGGATCAGCGAGCCGGGGATCGCGCCGAGCGACAGCAGCAGGAGCAGCAGCAGCGCGACCCGCATGGAGGTCAGCTGCCGCCAGAACCAGCGGGCCCAGCCGAGGACGCCCAGAGCGGGCAGGTTGGGCAGTTCCTCCTTGGGCGCGGTGGTGAGCTGGGAGCCGGCGGCGCCCAGCTCCCGGTCGTCGGCGGCGGCCTGGTTCGCGTCGGTGGTCGTGGTCTTGCTCATCGATCAGATCCCCACAGTGAAGCCGTCGGACCAGACCTGCATCTCCTGCACGATGCGGTCCCAGGCACCGGTCAGCAGCAGCAGACCGGTCACGATCATCATGGTGCCGCCGATGCGCATCACCCAGACGTAGTGCCGCTTGACCCAGCCGAAGGCGCCGAGCGCCTTGCGGAAGGCGACCGCGGCGAGCACGAACGGCACGCCCAGCCCCAGACAGTACGCGACCGTCAGTATGGCGCCGCGTCCCGCGCTGCCCTGGTCCAGGGCGAGGGTCTGCACGGCGGCCAGGGTCGGGCCGATGCAGGGCGTCCAGCCGATGCCGAACAGCGCGCCCAGCACGGGCGCGCCGACCAGTCCGGTCGCCGGCTTCTTGTGGAAACGGAACTCGCGCTGGGTGAGCCAGGGCATCAGGCCCATGAAGAAGACGCCCATGAGGATCATGAACACGCCCAGCACCTTGGACAGCACGCCCCGCTGATCCTGGAGCGTCTGCCCGAAGTAGCCGAAGAAGGCCCCGCCGGAGACGAACACGGCCGTGAAGCCGAGCACGAACAGCGAGGCACCGGCGACCATCCGCCCCCGCCGGGCCTCGGCCAGGTCCGTGCCGCTGACTCCGGTGACGTACGACAGATAGCCGGGCACGAGTGGCAGGACGCACGGCGAGAAGAAGGAGACGAGCCCGCCGATCAGGGCGATGGGCAGGGCCACCAGCAGGGCGCCGTTGAGCACCGTGCCGTTGGGGTCCGTGGCCGCGGCGAGGGTGGTGACTGCGGTCACGTCACTGCTCCGCGACGACCGGCTTGAGCATCTTCAGCAGCCGCTCCTCGCTGAGCGCCGACAGCGAGCGGGCCGCGATCTTCCCGTCCCGGTCGAGGATCAGCGTGGAGGGGATCGCCTGCGGGTTGAGGGTGCCCTTCTTGAAGCGCAGCAGCAGCTTGCCGGTCGGGTCGTACAGGCTGGGATAGGTGATGCCCCAGTCCTTCTCGAAGGCGACGGCGGCGTCGGTCGAGGTGTCCCGGGTGTTGATGCCGACGAACTGCACGCCCTTGCCGGCGTACTCCTTGGACACCTTCGCGAAGTACTTGGCCTCGGCGCGGCAGGGGTTGCACCAGGAACCCCAGACGTTGATGACGACGACCTTGCCCTTGTAGTCGGCGACGTCGAGCGTCTTGCCGTCGATGGTCTTGCCGGACAGGTCGGGTGCCGCGGTCCGCTCGCCCTTCGCGACGGTGGCGATGCCGTCGGTGCCGGTGACGAAGTTGGTGTTGCCGCCCCCGCCGGACGTTCCGCCGGAGCCGCACGCGGACAGGAGCAGTGCGGCCGCGGCGACGCCGGCGGTCAGGGCGGCGCGGCGGCGGACCCGGGGGGTGCGGGTCCTGCGGGCCGAGTGGCCCGAGCGGTCCGAGCGGGCCGAGTGGTCCGTGTCGTTCGAGCGGTTCGAGCGCAGGGGGGCGCGGCTGGCGGCACTCATGTGAAAAGTTTCGCATGTCCGTTCTGGGGATCTCGCCCACCCCCCCTTGCGGGCGGAAACCCGCATTTCAGGCGGCCTGTCCGGCCCCCGCAGAGGTCTTCTCGGCCCCCTCGGCGTCCTGGAGGAACTCCTTCCAGCCACCGGCCGGCTCCTGCCCGACCTCCAGGGTCCCCAGCTTCGCGAGCACCTCGGGCTTCTGCGCGTCCAGCCAGTCGGCGAACTGCCGGAAGGAGACCAGCCGCACGTCGGCGCCCTTCTCCTTCTCCCGCGCGATGTGCTTGAAGGCCTCTTCCACGGCGTCCATGTAGATGCCGCCGTTCCACTGCTCGAAGTGGTTGCCGATGAAGAGGGGTGCCCGGTTTGTCTCGTATGCCCGCTTGAATCCCTGGATGTACGCCTGAGCCGACTGCTCCCGCCATGCCGGGTAGTTGTGGGCGGGGGCGTTTGTGGAGTTTATGGACTGATTTGCCAGCAGGTTGTAATCCATCGAGAGGACCTCGAAGGAACGCCCGGGGAACGGTATCTGCTGCAACGGCAGATCCCACAGGCCCTGCCTCTTCCGCGGCCAGACCTGACGGCCGCCGGGCGAGGAGGCGTCGTAGCGCCAGCCGAGCTCGCGGGCGGTGGGCAGCAGGTTGTCCTGGCCGAGCAGACAGGGCGTACGGCCGCCGACGAGCTCCTTGTCGTAGTCGAAGGGCAGCGACGGCAGGTCGGTCCACCCGGTGTTCGTCCGCCACTCATTCACGAAGGACTTGGCCTGCTCGATCTCGCTGCGCCACTGCCGGGGCGTCCAGTGCGCGACCGAGCCGTGGCTCTCTCCGCAGAAGTGCCCGTTGAAGTGCGTGCCGATCTCGTGGCCCTCCAGCCAGGCGCGGCGGACGTTCTTCAGCGTGTCCTTGATGTGCTCGTCGGTGAGGTAACCGATGTCGGAGGCGCCGCGCGGGTTGTTCGGCGGGTTGTAGAGCCGCTTCTTCGACTCGGGCAGCAGATACAGCCCCGAGAGGAAGAAGGTCATGCTCGCGCCGTGCTCCTTGGCGAGGTCCAGGAAGCGCGGGAAGAGCCCGTTGCCCACCTCCCCGGCCCCGTCCCAGGAGAAGACGACGAACTGCGGCGGGGTCTGACCCGGCTCCAGCGGTACGGGCTGGTCCGGCTGGTGGGGCTGCTTGCCGGTGTAGGAGGTGGAGCCGTCGCCGAGGGGGCGGGCGGTGGGCGTCGGCCTGCCGGAACGGTTCTTCCCGGAACCTCCGGCATGGCTCGGACCATCTGACTCGGTGAGACCGCCGCAGCCCGCCAGCGAGACGGCGGCCGCGGCGCCCGCGCCGAGCCCGAGCATTCCCCTACGGGTGAGAGTGCGCATCGCATCCCCGTTCGTCACGTTCTCTGGTGGTCACCCAGTCAGAGGACGTGACGAAGGGGGAGGTTCCTTGCGATCGCGAACATTTCGCAACAAATGTCACGAAGGTGTCATAGGGGGACTGCGCCGGGCGCCCATTCTGTTCGGAGCTCTTACGCTCCGAAGGCCTTGTCCTTCCCCTTCACCGGCCTGGCGCCGGCGAGGAGGTGGGCCGGGACGAGGTCGCGGGCCGGCTCCGTGTAGCCGACGGAAACGATCCTGTCCCCCTGGAACGTGAAGGTCGTCAGCGACGCCAGCGTGCACTGCCGCCTGCGCGGGTCGTGCCACAGCCGCCGCCGCTCCACGTACGACCGCACGATCCAGATCGGCAGCTGATGACTGACCAGCACCGCCTCGTGCCCGCGCGCCCGGTCCTTCGCCGAGTTCAGCGCGTTCATCATCCGGACGACCTGGTCGACGTACGGCTCGCCCCACGACGGCCGGAACGGGTTGAACAGGTGCTTCCAGTTCCCGGGCCTGCGCAGCGCGCCGTCCCCGACCCCGAACGTCTTCCCCTGGAAGACGTTGCCGGCCTCGATGAGCCGCTCGTCGGTGTCGACGTCGAGCCCGTGCGCCTTGGCGATCGGCGTGGCCGTCTCCTGCGCCCGCTCCAGCGGCGAGGCGACGACGTAGGTGATGTCACGGGAGGCGAGGTGCTCGGCGACCCGGTCGGCCATCCGCCGGCCCAGCTCGGACAGGTGGTAGCCGGGCAGCCGCCCGTACAGGATCCCGTCCGGGTTGGCGACCTCGCCGTGCCGCATCAGGTGGATAACGGTGATGTCACTGCTGGTGGTCATGGTGCCGTGGCCTCCGCCGCCGCTCGGGCCGCCGCCGGAAGGGCGTCGGCGATCCGCTGAAGGGCCCGCTCGTCGTGCGCGGTGGACACGAACCAGGACTCGAAGGACGACGGCGGCAGGTAGACGCCGTTCGCCAGCATCGCGTGGAAGAAGGCGGTGAAGCGGAAGGAATCCTGCGCCTTGGCGTCCTCGTAGGTGCGCACGGGCCGGTCGGTGAAGAAGACGGAGAACATGTTGGAGGCGCTCTGGACGGTGTGCGTCACACCCTCCTTGGTGAGGGCCTCGGAGACCAGCGACTGGATCTGCGCGGAGACGGCGTTGATCTTCCCGTACGCGGCGTCGTCGAGCAGGCGCAGCTGGGCGAGCCCGGCGGCGGTGGCGACGGGGTTCCCGGAGAGCGTGCCGGCCTGGTAGACGGGCCCGGCCGGGGCGAGGTGCGCCATGACGTCCGCCCGTCCGCCGAAGGCGGCGGCGGGGAAGCCACCGCCCATGACCTTGCCGAAGGTCATGAGGTCGGGCGTGACCCCGTCGACGCCGTACCAGCCCGCCTTGCTGGTGCGGAACCCGGTCATCACCTCGTCGGAGATGTAGAGGGCGCCGTGCTCGGCGCAGACGTCCTTGAGGCCCTGGTTGAACCCGGGCATCGGCGGCACGACGCCCATGTTGCCGGGCGCGGCCTCCGTGATCACACAGGCGATCTCGCCGGGATGGGCGGCGAAGGCGGCGCGCACGGCGTCGAGGTCGTTGTACGGCAGGACGATCGTGTCGCCCGCCTGGGCGCCGGTGACGCCCGGGGTGTCGGGCAGCGCGAAGGTCGCCACGCCGCTGCCGGCGGAGGCGAGCAGCGAGTCGACGTGCCCGTGGTAGCACCCGGCGAACTTGATCACCTTGCTGCGCTGCGTGAACCCGCGGGCCAGCCGAATGGCCGACATGGTGGCCTCGGTCCCGCTGGACACCAGCCGCACCTGCTCCAGCGGCGCGACCGTGGCGACCATCTCCTCGGCGAGCGCGACCTCGCCCTCACCGGGCGTACCGAAGGACGTACCGCGGGCCACGGCCTCCTGCACGGCGGCGATGACCTCCGGGTGCGCGTGCCCGAGGATCATCGGCCCCCAGGAACAGACCAGGTCGACGTACTCCCGCCCGTCGGCGTCGGTCAGATACGGCCCGCTGCCGGACACCATGAACCGGGGCGTGCCGCCCACGGCACGGAAGGCCCGCACCGGGGAGTTCACGCCGCCGGGCGTGACGGCCGCCGCACGGTCGAAAAGAGCCTGCGAGGCTGGGGCTTCGTACGGATATGCCTGTTCGCTCATGACCTGCGACTTCTCCGACCTTCTCCGACTTCTCGGACTCCGGTTGCCAGTGACCTGTTCAGGGTAGGCCAGGGGGGCACGGTGGCAGGGGGGCACGGTGGCAGGGGGCGCTGTGCGGGTGCGGAGGGAAGCGGTGCGGGAGCGGTGGACAGGGCGGGGGCGAGGGCCGCTGCTGACCGGCGGGCCAGGGCCCTGACCGTGAACGAGCCCTCGATCCCCGGTCATCTGCGAAACTGGTACCTGATACACACAGCTCAAACGGCCCAGGGCGGTCAGAGGCTGAAAAGATCCTGCGGACAGATGTTTCAGCGCACGTTTCGGCGGGCGGCCGTGGGGGAGGTCACTGACACGATGATCGGGTTGCGCGGCGGGGGACACGCGTCCTAGAAAAGCAGTCGGGTGGAGATATGCATCGCGGTGGCGGACTGGGCGAGGGGACTGACGACCTGGGTCCTCGACGTGCCCGGCGGGGAAGGCACCGGCGCGACGCGGAGGACACGAACGAAGCACGTCAGGCACAGGGTCTACCGAGTGAACCCGAGCGGGTCGAGCGACGTATTGACCGACGGGTCGACGGTCTTCGGACGGGGAGCGGGAATGGTGGTCGGGTGGGGGTGACGTACAAGTACTTCGGCGCGCCCGACGGCGCGACCGCGGCCCGCGTCCCGATCTCGATGCGCCCCGAAGAACTCGGCGGCGACGAGCTCGGCATGAACGGCATGTTCACCAAGATCAAGCCGGAGACGATGGCGGCCATGGTGCTGACGGGCATCGAGGGCGTGCCCCTGCACAAGGTGCCACCGCTGGAGCTGGTCGTCCTGCACCCGGACTACGCGGTGGTCAAACTCCCGATGACCGTCGTCGATCCCCTGCGGGGCATCGGCGAGGAGGCGGTGGGCGCGGCGGCCTTCATCTGGTCGACGGTGCCGGACCGGGGCGGGCCGCGGGATGCGTTCAACGTGTACCAGTTGCTGCACGAGTGGCAGGACTTCTCGCATCGGTTGCATGAGGCGGGGCATCAGCCTTATTGCCTTGTGTGGCCCTGAGCTGGGGTTTCACTGGATTCGGGCGGGGTTTTCGGACCCCGCCTTCGTCATGTGCGGAGGAGGGCCTTCAGGCCGCCAGGGCACATTGAGGGCACATTGGTTTCTCTGGGGGCACGGATATGCCCTGGGCTCCGGGCCGGCCGCCCTCATCTTCCGTGAAGGCGTCGTCGATCGCCTTGCGGGTGCGGGTCTCGCTGGACGGCAGCAGGTGCGTGTACGTCCGCAGCGTGAAGCCCGGGCCCGCTGCCGGCGCAACACGGACGAACCAGTTCTGGTCCACCAGGTCCACGCGCCCACAGGCCCCGGCTTCAACGTGTACGCCTGCCCGGACTGCGCCACCCATGCCCCGCCCCCGACCGACCCCCTCGAAACCCCGAACGCGACCCACCGCCGCTCCCGCCTCACCCTCCGCGTCTACAAGATCGACGCAGCAGGCACGGTGACCGAAGACTGCGGCAAGGTCGAAATCCCGGCCGACGAACACAGCACCCCGGTCCCCTTCATGTCGGCGTATCCGCCGTGCGCTTGCTCCAGGTGCAGGACACCGCACTAGCGAATCGAGACACATCAGCACTACGGCCCCGGACGCCGCACACTGCGGCATCCGGGGCCACCCCGTTCGGGCACGATCAGGACACAACCAGCCTTCCGAGAGCCCCATACACTCCGAATTGCCCCTGTCCTAGCAGAAGTTCGCTCTGGTGAAATCGGGAACCTCACCGATACCGTCAGTGCTCTTGACTGAACTTCTGTCTCACGGGGAGTCACTGTGAAGCGCCGCCCAATGCCCGTTGCTGCCGCACTGGCGGCGACGGCAGCACTACTGTTGACGGCCTGCGGTAGCGGGGACGACAAGTCCAGCGACAACGACAAAATCGTCGGCGCCGACCAGGGAGCGGAGACGCCGAAGGAGTCGGAATCGCCGTCGGGGGCACCGGCGGAGGACAAGCCGGACGGCGTGGATGTGTCCCTACCGAAGGACATGAACCTGGTCTTCGACTGGGACAGGCCGAAGGACAAGAACGAGGCGGCTGCGATGGACGACGCCGCGAACTACCTCCGCGCCATCTATCGGGGCGTCGCCAAGCGCACGACCAAGGACGCGGCCGTGACCGCCTACTCCACCGGCGAGGGGCTCCACTACGCGCAGGTTCAGATCAACGAATGGATCAAGGGCGGCTGGACCGCCACAGGCACCCGCCGTCACTACGATGCAACCACACGGTCCGCCCCGAACGGCAAGTCCGTAGAGGTCGCGTTCTGCGCGGATACCGGGAAGTTCTACGGCAAAGAGGTCAAGACGGGGAAGGTCCTGAAGAGCGAGCCAAGCCTCAAGGACTTCGGTTACTACAAGGTTGTCATGGTCAAGTTCCCTACGGGCGACGGCCTGTGGCAGGCATCAAAGGTGTTCGTCGAGACGGGGGCGGAGAAGTGCCGGTGAACAGGTCACCGCGTAGAGCCATCGGCACCAGCACTGCTGCCCTGACCCTTGCCGTCGGCACTCTTGTCCTCACGGCGCCCAACGCCGCGGCGGAACCGGTGGACTACGGCAAGGGCGGAGGCACGGCACAGCAGGGCGGCGGAGACAAGACTGGCATCTACGCCGCAGCCCGCATCCAGTACTCCGGATCCGTCGCCAAGGACGGCGGCACCGGAAACGTAACGTCCTCGGACGTCAACTGGACACCCCCTCCCTGCTGGTACGCCCCCTACCTCGGCGCCAAGGACTTCAAGGAGAAGATGTCCAAGGACATCGAGCGCCAGCTGAACACACCCGGGATGGGCGGGACCGCTGGTTCGGCGATCGGCCAGACGAAGCGCCACTACGAGGACGGGTACGGCTGGACCGACACTCCCGGCTACAAGGACTACAACGTCGAGAACGACGGCAAGGGAATGTTCTGGGCCGGCGTCGAGAACCCCAACGAGCCGGACTACCTCAAGCGGACCTCGTGCACCGACCTCCCCTTCTGGGTCGAGAACGGCGAGGCTCCGCCGCCCCAGTACGAAGAGGCCATCAGCCCGGAAATACTCGCCGCCCTCGCCTACCAGCACATGGAGCTCCCCGACACCAAGGTCGCCCTCGCCCCCGAGGCCAACACGAAAGTGAACCTGCCGACCTGGGCCTGGCTCGACAAGGCTGTCTTCGACGAGGTCCAAGCTACGGCAGCCCTCAACGTCCCCGGTTTCAACATCCAGGCCACCACCACCGCCAAGCCGGTGTCCCTCAAGCTGGAGCCGGGCACAGAGGACGCCGAGACCTACCCGGCCTCCGGCGAGTGCGTCATCAACGCCGACGACTCCATCGGCGAGCCCTACGCCAAGGGCAAGTCCGACGAGACACCGCCGTGCGGGCTCAAGTACCTTCGCTCCTCCGGCGACGGCGCTTTCAAGCTCCAGGCCACCATCACTTGGGACATCGCCTGGACCGGCAGCGGCGGCGCGGGCGGCGACCTGCCCGACGGGACGTTCGGCAACGACCAGGCGGTGACCGTCCAGGAGATCCAGGCCGTCAACCGGTGAACCGACAGCAGCGAGCACACGCACGGGGGGAGGGGCATCCATGGGCGATTCGGACCTGACGGTCGACTACGAGTTCCTTGCGGACTGCGAACGCAAGCTCGGGCAGCTCAAGAAGACCTTCGAGGACATCGAGAACCGTCGCGACGACATGGGCAAGCACTGGGGCTCCGGTGCCATAGCCGACGTCATGGAGGACTTCGTCGACAACTGGGACGACTACCGCACCCGGCTCGTCGAGTCACTCAAGTCGGTGGGCGAGATGGTGGCCGGAACCAAGAAGGCGTTCGAGGACCTGGACGAGCAGTTGGCCAAGCAGGGCAAGAAGAAGCAGAAGAAGTGACACCTACATCCAAGCGCCGTCCGGTCGACTGGCAGCCGCTGTGCGACTCCGACCCGGTGCCCGGTGATCCGGAGGAGATCCGCGCCGAGGTCAAACACATGATCTCGGTCGCCAAAAAACTCCGGGAGCAGGCCAAGAACCTCAAGGCAATCAGCGACGAGGACACCCTCAAGGGCAAGTACGTCAAACGCCTGCGCGAAGAGTCCGGCACGCTGGAGAAGCACATGCGGGAGGTGGCCGGCCGTTACGAGCGTGTACACGGCCATCTGACCACGTGGTCGAACGAGCTGGAGGACTTCCAGTCGGACGCCGACAAGGTCCTGCAGCAGGCGAAGGAAAAGCAGGGCGAGATCGAGGCCGAGAAGAAGAAGGAAGCCGACTCCGCCGACAAGAACACCCCCCGGCCCTCCGTCAGCGGCACCGACCACGACCCCCTCCAGTCGTACCGGAACCGGCTGAACGCCATCACCGGAAACCGGGACACCCGCGCCAATCACCATGCCGGGAAGATCCGCGACGAGATCGAGGACGTGATCGAGGACTCGTGGTGGGACGACGTTAAGGGCTGGGTCCATGACCATGCGGACGGGATCAAGGCTTTCATCGATGTTCTCGGCTGGGTCGCGACGGCGGCAGGCTTCCTGGCGCTCGCCATTCCCGGCTTGAACCTGCTCGTCCTCGGCATCGCGGCGCTCACGATCGGGCTCAGACTCCTACTGGTGGCGTCCGGCGACGCCAGCTGGACGGATGTCATCTTCGACGTCGTGGGCGGACTGCTCGTCGTCGGTGGCCTCGGGGCTGCCGCGAAGCTCGCCAGTGGCGCCAAGGCCACCGTGGGCGCCGCTCAGGCCGCCCGGACCGCCGGCCTGAGCCGAGGGCTCAGGGGCGTCAAGGGCATCCTGGACGACACGGGGCGGCTGATGACCAAATTGCCTGAAGGGCCGGGGCGGCAGGCCCTCGGAGCGGCCCGTAACGCGATGCGCAAGTCCATCTCCCAGAACGTCGGCCTGGTTGCCAAGGGGCCGCTGAGGGTCAGCCCGTTGTCGACGCTGGTGCACCTCGGCGACAAGGAGATGGCCGGCATGGCGAAGATGCTGCAGGCGAACAAGGCTGCCTTCCCGGAGGCCGCAGGGGCCGCGGCGGACAAGGCGTACAAGTCCTATCAGGTGGGCCTCGGCATCGCCTGGACCGGCATGGGGATGGACGTCATGGACAAGTCGCTGGGAAAGAGCGACCTGACAAGCTGGACCAAGGAGGAGTTCGGTACCGGCGAGAAGCCGTACAACGCGGCGTACTCGGACTGGAAGGACAACACCCTGAAGCCCGCCCCCGACACCCACTGGTGAGGAATGACCATGGACCTGAACTCGGCGCATCGCATTGCCGAGGCCGAAGCCGCCCGCACCGGAATCGGCACCGGCCCCAACCGGCGGCTCCGGCTGACGCTGATCATCGGGATGCCGCTGTTCCTGCCGGTATTGGGAATCATGATCCTGGTGCCGAAGTCCCTGATGAATGACGTGCTCTACGTCTATGAGGCCGGGATAGTCGGCTGCCTCCTGCACTACGTCTGGGTGTTCGTGAAGTACCCCCGGTACGCGGGCCGTCCGCCCTACCTCACCCGGGATCTCGCCATGGGCGGCGGCTTCTTCCTGCCCTCGCTGTTTTTCGGCTTCTGGCCGGGCATGATCGCCGCCCCGGCGTGGGCGCTCTTCGTAGGCGTTGCCTACGCCGTGGAAGTGACGCGGGGGCGCAATGACCACCGCTGAGCACCGCCGGCCCCCGAACGGCTTCAACCTGGTGCCGCCGCCCGGCTGGGACGTGATTCCGCTACGCACGGGCACCAAGGAAGCGATGGACCGCATCGTCCGCAAGGCCGTCGCACAACTGCCCGTCGGCTTTCCCAAGGACGACATTCCGAAGGCCCGGCTGAAGCTCACCCAGGAGATGAAGAAGGTCGTCCGCCGGGCCAGTGCCAAGGGAGGTATGACCCTCTACCTCCCCACCGAACGCCTCCACGGCATCGCGCTGCCCGTCTCGATCGTGGCCTCCGAGCCGATCGAGATTCCGCGGGTCCGGCCCAACAGCGGCCCGGAAGCGGTCCTGGCGGTGCTCGCCTCCGTGACTCCCGGTGCCGAGACGCGGGAGCTCGACGCCATCGCGGCCCTGCGCTCGGAGCGAGACGTACCCGCCGACGCGGCCAAGGGCGTCGACGTCGCTCACCGCCGGGTCGAGTACTTCGTTCCCGTCCCGGACAGCGCCCCCGACCAGTACCTCACCTTCTCCTTCAGCGCCCTGATCGCGCCCGGCTCGGATCCCGCCTTCTACGACACCCTCGTGGAGTTGTTCGATGCCGTGATGGGCACCTTCCGCTGGAGCTACGCCTGAAGGCTCCCTTCCGCCGTGCCCCCCGAAGAAAGAGACCACTCATGTCCGAAGGCACCCTGTGGAGCACTGACCTCGGCGCCCCGCTCCACATCGACACGGATGCCAACCCAGACCTCTGGGGCTATCTTCACCTCCAGATCGACAAGAAGACCTTCAAGGAATGGCTGGACCTCCACCTGACCGGCCTGGCCGCCGTCCACGACATCGAACTCACGCGCAAAATTCGCCGGTTCCACAAGAGCTTCTACGAGCAGACGATCGTCACGCTTCGGGACAAGCTGCAGGCCGACGAGGCGTTCATCTACCACCCCGTTCCGCTGACCTACATGCCGCTGGTGATGCACGCCACCCGCCTCCACTGCGAGGCCCGTGACGCTGCCTCCTGCGAGGGAGTCACCGCGCTCACGGTGCCGCACCCGGAAATCCCCGAGTGGCAGCAGCGAACCGGCAGCGTGCCGTTCGCCTCTCCGCACCTGGGCGCGGACGGGGTCCGGGTCACCCGCTCCTACCCTGCGGACAGCACCATCATGATGACCTCGGTGACGTACCACTGGCACACCCCGCCCGGCCTCCCCGACGTCCTGCTCCGCGGCCACCACGACGATCCGGAAGTGATCGCCGCGGCAATGGAGGCACTGGACGACTTCGCGCGGACGCTCCGACTTCCCGGGACGGCCCATTGACCGGCGCCGCCTGGGGCGGATTCAAGTGGTGAGCATTGTTTAGCGGCTTTCCGCAGGTGGCCGACCCGTATGACATCGACCAGTGAAAACTACCGAGAGTAGTTTCGGTAGTCAGCGCACAAATCGCCAGCAAACCCCAGGTCAACGCCCCGCCCCTCCCAATCGCTGCACGAGTGGCAGGACGCCAGCCATCGGCTGCATGAGGCGGGGCATCAGCCGTACTGCTTGGTGTGGCCCTGACCTGGTGCCTCTTGCGGAGACGCGCTCGTAAGCGGCACACACAAACGGCAGCCTGAACACAAACTGGCAAAGCTTCCCGGCCACAGACCTACGGCCGGTGTACGGACACGACCTCGTACGGTACGAGGTCGAGCGTCGCGATCTTCAGTACTTGCTCCATGCACGCCCGCACCTCGGCGTTCTCGCGCGCGGCCGCCAGATCCGCTTGCGAGCGCCACTGGTTGTAGTTGGCCACTCGAGTGCCCTCAAGACCCCGGTGGATATTGGCCTGTACATAGCCAGGCTGCTTCGGCATGACCTCCCGCGCCATGTACTGGAGCAGCTCGATGAGACGTTGCTGATTCTCGGGAGCGACGGTGAAGACATTGATGTAGGTGACCACGTCGCCGTCCGTGCTGATCTCGGTCATGCTCGATATCTCCTCGCAGGCCCTGTGCATCACGGTGTCTGTCACAGGCGGCAACACGGATCGGCACCGCGTTTCTTCCAGGCCACTGCGCAACGCACCTGCCTCACAAGGAAGTTCGGGACCCAGGACCTTCCGCACACCAAGCTTGGGGAGCTTCGGGCCGAGCCCTGTGCGGCCGATTTCATCCGAGCGCTCCGAGCGCCCTTTTTCACTGGTCGCCGGCGAGGTCGCCGTGGACGACCGTGATGTGCCGCTCCGGACCAGGGGCCTCCAGTTCGTCGACCACCGCGACGGCCAGGTCCTCCGCGCTGATCCATGACCGGCCGTCGGCGCCGGTGAGCAGGGTGTCGGTGCCGCGCCGGTAGCGGCCGGTTCGTTCGCCGGGTTCCAGCAGGGCCGGCGGGCTCAGGTAGACCCAGTCGGCACCGGCATGGGCCTGGCAGGTCCGCAGCTGAGCGACCCCGGCGGCGGCGACGGCCTGCACCTCGGCGGGGACGTAGGCGGGGTCGTCGGCGACCAGCAGATCCTGCTCGCCGGGGCTGCGCAGCGCGCCGGCGCCGCCGACCACGAGCACGCGCATCCCCAGCCGGGCGGCGATGTCCAGCACCGTGCGGGTGGTGCCGACCAGGAACTCCTGGTCGACCGGCATGGTCCGCAGGGTCAGTACCACGGCGTCCGCCGTGCCCTTCGCGGCGGAGCCTGCGAGTGCCTCGCCTACGGCGTGCGAGTCGTTCGCGTCGACCGCGATCGGCGTGACGTTCGGGTGCTCGCTCGCAGGCTTCCGGGACAGGGCGAGCACGTGGTGTCCGCGTGCGCCGGCTTCGGTGATCACTCGGCTGCCGACCATCCCGGTGGCACCCAGCACGGCGATCGTCATGCTCTTCCTCATCGAACCTGTCCTTCTTGGATCCGGGCTTCTTGAACGTGATCTCCCGCGGGCCGGCCGCGCGCGATGCGGCCGGACAGGTCCGGGGGATCGAGCTGCGCGGCGAGCAAGGCGGCCAGGGCGAGGACGAAGCCGAAGATCTGCGGCAGGCTCAGGGACTCGCCCAGCGCGATGCCGATGACGGTCGCGACCAGCGGGGACAGCAGCACCAGCGGTGCGGACGCGCCGACCGGCAGCTTGCCGATGCCGCGGAACCACAGCGTGTACGCGATCAGCCCGCCCATGCTGCCGAGCCACAGGTAGCCGCCGACCGCTCCCGCGTCGATCCGCTCCGGGGCCCCCTCGATCGCCAGGGTGACCGGGAGCAGCAGCAGGCCGCCGGCCGTCAGTTGCCAGCCGGCCAGGGTCATGGGGCCGGCCTCCGCCGGACGGCCCCAGCGTTTGGTGAGGACGACCCCACCGGCCATGGCGGCCGTTCCACCGAGGCCGGCGAGCACCCCGGCGGCGTCCAGCCGGGCCTGAGGTCCGAGTACGACGAGTCCGACCCCGACCACGCCGATCACACCCCAGGTCCATCGCCAGGCCGTCGGCCGGTCGTGGAGCACCGCGATGGCCAACCCGGCGACCAGCAGCGGCTGGGTGGCGCTGAGGGTGGCGGCGACACCGCCGGGGAGTCGTTCGGCCGCCAGGAACAACAGCGGGAACAGGGCGCCGATGTTGAGCGCGCCGAGGACGGCGGCTTTCCACCACCAGTCCCCGCGTGGGAGCACGCGGGTGATCGCCAGCGCGAGCAGCCCGGCAGGCAGGGCGCGCATCAGCCCGGCGAACAGGGGATGCCCGGGCGGTAGGAGTTCCGTGGTGACGACGTACGTGGTGCCCCAGGACGCGGGAGCGAGTGCGGTCAGGGCGACGGTCGCCGCCCGCGGTGCGGACGTATGCATGGCAGGAAGTCTCAGTGCCGCAGGACATGATTCCAACGCATGGTTGTCATGCCAACCATGAACGACAACGATGGCCGGGTGGATCTCCAGCAGATGCGATACGTCGTCGCCGTCGCCGAAACCCGCAACTTCACCCGCGCCGCGGAGCACTGCTCCGTGGTGCAGTCGTCACTCAGCCACCGGATCGCCGGCCTGGAACGGGAGCTCGGGGTCAAGCTTTTCGCCCGGTCCAGCCGCCGCGTCGAACTGACCAGCGCCGGGGCGGCGTTCGTCGCCAGGGCGCGCGAGTGCCTGGCCGCCGCCGACCGCGCGGTCGCCGACGCCGCCGCCGCGACCGGCGTGGTACGCGGCCGGCTCGCCGTCGGTGTGATCGTGACCACGGCTGCCGTCGACGTACCCGAACTGCTGCAGCGGTACCGCGCCCAGCACCCGGAGGTCCGCGTCGTCCTCCGCTCCGGGCGCAGCGACGAACTGGCGGCGGCGATCCGCGGCGGCGACCTGGACATCGCCTTCCTCGGCCTGCCGGAGGGCGAACGGCCGTCCGGCGTGGAGACCGTTGTCCTCGATCACGACGAACACGTGCTGGTGGTGCCGGCCGGACACCGGCTGGCGGGCGCCTCCCGGGTCACACTGCCGGAGATCGCCGAGGAGACGTTCGTGGACTTCATGGCCGGGACACCCGCCCGGGCCCAGTCCGATCAGGCCTTCGCCGCCGCGGGCCTGGTGCGCGACGTCGCGTACGAGGCGGGCGTCGTCGAGCTGATCACCCGGCTGGTCGTGCGCGGGCTGGGCATCGCCCTGCTGCCGTCGGCGTTCATCCGGCCGCTGGCCGCCGACTTCCCCGAACTGGCCCTGGTCCCGGTGGTCGACGGGCCGCACCGCATCGAGTATCTGGCGTGGAGCCGCTTCAACCCCAGCCCGGCCACCCGGGCGATGCTCGACGTCCTCGGGGTCCGGTCGCAGACGTAGCCTTACGGGCCCTTGATCCGCAGTCGGTTGTCCTGGAGGGCGTAGCAGCAGGTGGTGTCGGTCTCCTCCGCCGTGGCCAGGCCGGCCTCGTCATGGCCGCCTCCTGGGGTTCAGCAGCCGTTGGAGGAGGCCGGGGCGCCGGTGCCGATCTGCAGGGTCGTCGGGGTGCCGCAGCAGCCGCCGTTCGTGTCGGCCTCGGCGGCGTCCGGGGTGTCGTACAGGCCCGCGCCGCCGCACACGCCGGTCTCCGGCAGGGTCAGTTCGACGCGTTCGGCGGCCTCGCGGTCTCCGGCGAGGGCTGCGGCGATGGAGCGGACCTGCTCGTAGCCGGTCATCGCGAGGAAGGTGGGGGCGCGGCCGTAGGACTTCATGCCGACCAGGTAGACGTCCTTCTCCGGGTGGGAGAGCTCGTTCACGCCGTGCGGATAGACCGTGCCGCAGGAGTGCACGTTCGGGTCGATGAGGGGGGCCAGCGCGATGGGGGCCTGGAGGCGTTCATCGAGGCCGAGGCGGAGTTCGGAGAGGAAGGAGAGGTCGGGGCGCAGGCCGGTGAGCACGATGACCTCGTCGACCGGGTCCGTACGGCGGCCGTCCTCGGCGACCAGGACGAGCCGGTCGCCGTCACGTTCCACAGCCTGTGTACGGAAGCCGGTGACCGCGCTCGCGTGGCCGTCCTCCACCGCGGCCTTGGCGCGCAGGCCGAGCGCGCCGCGGGCGGGCAGCTGGTCGGCCTCGCCGCCGCCGAAGGTGGTCGCGCCGATGCCGCGGCGCAGGATCCACACCGCGTGTGTGCCCGGCTCCTGCCCGGCCAGGTCGGCGAGTTGGGCCAGCGCGGTGAAGGCTGAGGCGCCGGAGCCGACGACAGCGGTGCGCCGGCCCGCGTAACGGGCGCGCACGGCCGGGTCGTCGAGGTCGGGGACGCGGTAGGAGATGTGGGCACCGGCCGCCTTCTCGCCGAGGGCGGGCAGGCCGTCGGCGCCCAGCGGGCTGGGGGTGGCCCAGGTGCCGGAGGCGTCGACGACGGCGCGGGCGGTGAGCCGGTCCTCGCGGCCGTCCGCCGTCCGGATGTGCACGGTGAAGGGCTGCTCGTCGCGGTCGGCGTCGACGACGCGGTCGCGGCCCGCACGGGCGACGCCGGTGACCGTCGTGCCGAAGCGGATCCTGTCGCCGAGCGCGTCGGCGAGCGGCTGGAGGTACCGCTCGGCCCAGTCGCCGCCGGTGGGGTACGTGGCACCGTCGGGGCGGGTCCAGCCGGTCGGGGCGAGCAGCTTTTCGGCGGCCGGGTCGGTGAGCTCGGCCCACGGCGAGAACAGTCGTACGTGCGCCCAGTCGCGTACGGCGGTGCCCGCCGACGGTCCGGCTTCCAGGACCAGCGGTTCCAGGCCGCGCTCTACGAGGTGGGCGGCGGCTGCCAGGCCGATCGGTCCTGCTCCGACGACTACGACCGGCAGCTGGTCGGTGGTGGGCACGCTGTTGATGGACACGGCCACGAGGTTCCCCTTTGTTTCGACGTTCGTCGATGGCTTGCAGGGCCAGCATGGCACTTGATTCGATGAGGGTCAACATAGACGATCATCGAATTGATGACCTCTTTTCGGACGCGTGGGTGCGTGCGCCCAGTTCGACGTATGTCAACATAGATGCATGTCGAACATGAAGGTGCTGCCGCTGCTCGAAGCCGACACCCCCGAGGCCGTGGCGCCGTGCTGCCCGCCGCTCACCGAGCGCCCGTTCACCGCGGAGGAGGCCGAGACGGCCGCGCGGATGTTCAAGGCGCTCGGCGATCCGGTGCGGCTGCGGCTGTTCTCCGCCGTGGCCTCGCACGAGGGCGGTGAGGCGTGCGTGTGCGACATCTCCGACGTCGGCGTCTCGCAGCCGACCGTCTCCCACCACCTGAAGAAGCTCAAGGAGGCCGGGCTGCTGACCTCGGAGCGGCGCGGCACCTGGGTGTACTACCGCGTCGAGCCGTCCGTGCTGGCCGCGATGGGCAAGCTGCTGACCACCGCGCCGGCCGCGATCTGACCCACCCCGCTCATCCCGTTCTCCAGGCGGTGTGTCAGCCCTCCCGCGGTGCCGCCGTCAACTGCCGGGCAGGAGCGAACTTCCGCCGCCAGGCCAGGGAGACGTACACGAGCGCGACCAGGACCGGGACCTCGATCAGCGGGCCGACCACGCCGGAGAGCGCCTGGCCGGAGGTGACGCCGAAGGTCGCGATGGCGACCGCGATGGCCAGCTCGAAGTTGTTGCCCGCCGCTGTGAAGGCGAGCGTGGCGGTGCGGTCGTAGGCCAGGCCGATCGCCTTGCCGAGGGCGAAGGTGCCGAACCACATCACGGCGAAGTAGACCAGCAGCGGAACCGCGATACGGGCCACGTCCAGCGGCTGCGAGGTGATCGTCTTTCCCTGCAGGGCGAAGAGGATGACGATCGTGAAGAGCAGGCCGTACAGGGCCCACGGGCCGATCTTGGGAAGGAAGCCCGTCTCGTACTTCTCCCGGCCCAGCTTCCGCTCGCCGATGCGGCGGGTGAGGAACCCGGCCAGCAGGGGGATGCCGAGGAAGATGACGACGTTCAGGGCGATCTTCCACATGGAGATGTCCAGGTGCTCGCCGTCGCCGAGGTTCAGCCAGCCGGGCAGCAGGTCGAGGTAGAACCAGCCGAGCAGGCCGAACGCCAGCACCTGGAAGACCGAGTTCAGGGCCACCAGGACGGCGGCGGCCTCGCGGTCGCCGCACGCCAGGTCGTTCCAGATGATGACCATGGCGATGCAGCGGGCGAGGCCGACGATGATCAGGCCGGTGCGGTACTCCGGCAGGTCGGGCAGGAAGATCCACGCCAGGGCGAACATCACCGCCGGGCCGAGGATCCAGTTGATGACCAGCGACGAGGCCATGAGCTTGCGGTCGCCGGTGACGGCGTCGAGCCTGTCGTAGCGGACCTTGGCCAGCACCGGATACATCATGATCAGCAGGCCGATGGCGATCGGGAGCGAGATGCCGCCGATCTCGACCTTGGCCAAAGCGTCGTTCAGGCCGGGGATCACGCGGCCCAGGCCCAGGCCGAGGGCCATGGCGAGCAGGATCCAGACGGCGAGGAAACGGTCGAGCGTCGACAGCTTCGCGACGACCGAGGACTCCTCGGCTGTCGCGGATGCTTCGGCGGTCGTGGATGCTTCGGTGCGGGTCACGGGCAGGCCCTCTTGTTGTCGGCGGCGTTGCGAGCGGACTCGGCCAGGTCGGCGAACTGGCCGGCGAGAGTGGCGATGACGTCCGGGCGCAGCCTGTAGTACGTGTACCGGCCGCACGGCTCCGTCTCGACGACCCCGGCCTCGCGCAGCACTCTCAGGTGGTTGGAGAGGTTGGTCTGCTTCGCACCGGTCTCCTCCACCAGGTGGGTGGTGCACAGCGTCTCTTCGGCGAGCAGGGTCACGATGCGGAGCCTGAGCGGGTCAGCCAGCACCCGGATCAGATCAGTGTCGACTGACGTCATCATGGACTGATACTGTCACATCACTCCAGGCTGATGCATACGAGCGTCTCGCCGCCCTGATCGCGCACCAGGCCGCAGGGCGCGTGGCCGTCTCCTCGGCGGGCACGCTCGACCCACATCGTGAAGGAAGAACCCATGTCCTCCAGCCCGCTCGCCTCCGTGCTGTTCGTCTGCGTCCACAACGCCGGGCGCTCGCAGATGGCCGCCGGATTCCTCAGCCATCTCGCGGGGGACCGGATCGAGGTCCGCTCCGCCGGCTCCGTCCCGGGTGACCAGGTCAATCCGGCCGCGGTCGAGGCCATGAAGGAGGTCGGCATCGACATCTCCGGGGCCAGGCCGAAGATCCTGACCACCGAGGCCGTCCAGGCGTCCGACTACGTCATCACCATGGGCTGCGGCGACGCCTGCCCGGTCTTCCCGGGCAAGAAGTACCTCGACTGGGCCCTGGAGGACCCGGCGGGCAAGGGCGTCGAGGCCGTCCGGCCGATCCGCGACGAGATCAGGACCCGTATCGAGGCACTGATCGCGGAGATCGACGCCAAGCAGGAGGCCTGAGCCCTGAGCGTCGCCGACCGGCCCGGGAGCGGCGGACTTCAGCAGCAGGCGCAGCCCTGACGGCAACCGCACCCGTCCGTCCCGGCACCGGCCGAGGGCGCCAGGGCGGCGGCGGGTGCGGCGCAGCACCCCTCGCCCTGCCAGGCGGCCCGGCCTTCCTTGACCGCGATGACGGCGATGACCAGGGCGGCCACGGGGTCGGCCCAGGACCAGCCGAGGGTGGCGTTGAGCACCAGGCCCGCCAGGAGGACGGCGGACAGGTAGGTGCACAGCAGGGTCTGCCGGGAGTCCGCGACCGCGGACAGCGAGCCGAGTTCCCGTCCGGCGCGGCGCTGCGCGGCGGACAGGAACGGCATGACCAGCAGGGAGAGCGCGGCGAGCACGATGCCGGGGAGAGAACGGCCGGCCTCGCCGGTGCCGGCCAGGGCGCGTACGGCGTCGACGGTGACGTAGGCGGCCAGCGCGAAGAACGAGACCGCGATGATCCGCAGCGTGGTCTTCTCCCGTGCCTCACGCACCGTGTGGTCCGCGGCGGAGAACTGCCACGCCACCGCCGCCGCCGAGGAGACCTCGATGACGGAGTCGAGGCCGAAGCCGATCAGCGCGGTGGAGGACGCGAGTGTGCCCGCGGTGATCGCCACGATCGCCTCGACCACGTTGTACGTGATCGTCGCCGCGACGAGGAAGCGTATGCGGCGGGCGAGCAGATCGCGCCGGGCCGGCGGCGGGCCGAGGGAGAGCGTGGTCATCAGCAGCACCCCTTCTCGGCCGCCTCGGGGCAACCGCGGTCCGTCTCCACGGCGACGACGGCGGTGCGCAGGTCGTCGAGCGCGTGCCCGAGGCGGGGGTCGGCGAGTTCGTAGCGGGTGCGCCGCCCGACGGGGACGGCGACGACGAGGCCGCAGTCACGCAGGCACGCCAGGTGGTTGGAGAGCCGGGTACGCGAGACACCGAGCCGTTCGGCCAGGTCGGAGGGGTGCGCCGGGGCCTCGCGCAGGGCGAGCAGCAGTCGGCAGCGGATCGGGTCGGCGAGGGCGCGGCCGAAGCGCGCGAGCACCTCGACCTCGGGGGCGACGGTCAGCACGTGCCGACGATACATGAATTCGTGAATTCAGGAAACTGTGTATCCACGCCGGGCCCGGCGAGGTCGGTGTCGGGGTCGGGTCGGGCCGGGCCGGGTCGGGCCGGGCCGGGCCGTGGGTGATCGCCTGTACTCGTGCTGTCCCAGTGGTTCACTTGGTGCCTACCGTCCGCAGCACGGTCAGTGCGAGCGTCCGCGTCACCGCCACGACCTCCCGCAGCGACACGTGCTCCCGCTCGCTGTGCGCCACCCCGATGTCCCCCGGCCCGAACTGCAGTGTCGGGATCCCGGCCGCGGTGTACAGCCGCAGGTCACTGCCGTACGTCGCCCCGCGCTCGCGCAGGACGGGGGCGGGGGCGGGGGCCGGGCCGGGGCCGGGGTCGCCGGTGAGGTCGCTCCACGCGCCTCGGATCACGTCCGGCAGCGGGTGCCCCTGCGGCAGCCGTCCGGCGGCGAACTGCCCGCCGGGCCAGGTCACGGTCGCCGGATGCTCCCGCAGCCAGGGGTCGGCGGCGCACGCCTCGGCCACGCACTGCTCGAGGGCGGCGCGGGCGTCGGCCGGGTCCTCGCCGAGCCGGACCCCGAGCCGGCCCTCGGCGACCAGCAGGTCCGGCACGCTGCTGGCCCAGTCGCCGGAACGCAGGGTGCCGACGGACAGGGCGTACGGGATCGGATACTCGGCCAGCAGCGGGTCGGGGTCGGTGTTGCGGGCGGCCTCCAGCTCGGCCAGCGCGCGGTGCACGGGTAGGTACGCGTCGATGGCGCTCACGCCCTGCTCCCGGGAGCTGGCGTGGGCCGCCTTGCCGGGGACGGTGATACGGAAGGTCAGGGCGCCCGCGTTGGCGGTGATGAGCGTCCCGTCGGTCGGCTCGGCGATGACGCAGGCGTCGCCGCCGTACCCGCGCCGGAGTGTGCCGAAGGCACCGAGCCCGCCGTCCTCCTCCCCGACGACGAAGTGCACGGCGACCCGGCCGCGCAGGCGTGTCCCCGCCGCCCGTATCGCCGCCAGCGCGGCGAGGTGCGCGGCCAGCCCCGCCTTCATGTCGCAGGCACCGCGCCCGTGGATGAGGTCGCCCGCCACGCGCGGCACGAACGGGTCGCCGTCCCAGGCGGCGAGGTCGCCGGGCGGGACGACGTCGACGTGCCCCTGGAGGATGAGCGTCGGCCCGTCACCGCCGTCCGGCGTGGTCCCCACCAGCCCCCACGCCTCCTCGCGGGGTGCCTCCGCGCCGGGAAAGCCGGGGTCGGCGTACAGCGCGGGCAGGTCCATGGACCACAGGTCGACGTCCAGACCGAGCCGCTCCAGCCGCCCGGCCAGCTGGTGCTGGAGCTCCGACTCGGCGGCGCTCCCGGTCACGCTCGGCACCGCGATCAGCTCCAGCAGCGTCCGCCCCAGGGCCACCTCGTCGATCGCCGCCAGAACGGCGGCCTCCTCATCCGGCAACACGCTGCCGGCCTCCCCTCGATCGGGCCGCGACGATCGCGCCCCCGCACGGATGCCTGCTCATCCCGGCCCACAGGTATCCGCCCTCGGCCTGCCGAACTGGCCCGTCGCCCGGGCCACCCGGCGTCTCCGCCGGCCGTGGCGGCACGTCCCCTTCCGTGCGTGGGCGACTGCGGGCCCGTATGCCCGCGGGCAGCACACCCGGCTCGGCCGACCGCACCCCGCAGCGCCGCGAAGGTGCGCCCCCAGCCCCAGTCGCAACGCCGGGCATCCGGCACAGCGCACGGCACTCAGCCCCCGGCCCGGCCGACGGCAGTCAGCCCCCGCCCACCGTGAACCCGATCACCACCCCGCCCCCGTCCCGCCGCACCGCGAACGGTGCTCCCCCATGGGCGAGGGCCACCTCGCGGACGATCGACAGGCCCAGCCCCGATCCCGGCAGGGAGCGTGCGTCGGCGGCGCGGTAGAAGCGGTCGAAGACGCGGACGAGGTCGTCGTCGGCGATGCCCGGGCCGCGGTCGAGGACCTCGACGCGGATCGTGCCGGGCCGGGCCGGTCCGGCGACGACGATCTCGATCGGTGCCGTGCCGCCCTGGTCGAACTTCACCGCGTTCTCCACCAGATTCGACACCGCCCGCGTCAGCATCCCCGGCCGGCCGTCCGTCGTCGTGTCGCCGCTCGCGCGGACCACGATCCGCCGCCCGCTGCGGCGCCGGGCCAGACCCGCCACGTCCTCGGCGAGGTCCGCGAGGTCGACCCGCTGCGGCGGCTCGGTGTCGGACTGCCCGGCCGCGAGGTCGACGAGCTCGTTGACGAGGTCGGTGAGCTCGCGGGCCTCCTGCCCCAGGTCGGCGACCAGTTCCTCGCGCGTCTCGGGCGGGAGTTCGTCGATGCGGCGCAGCAGCGAGATGTTCGTACGGAGAGACGTCAGCGGCGTACGCAGCTCGTGGCCCGCGTCCTGGACGAGGCGGCGCTGGTCCTCCTCGGACTGGGCGAGACGGCCGAGCATGCGGTCGAAGGCGCGGCCGAGGCGGCCCACCTCGTCGTGGCCGGCGACGGGCACCTGGATGCCGAGCCGGCGGGTGCGGGCGACGTCCTCGGCGGCGGAGGTGAGGACGATCAGGCGGCGGGTGATGCGCCGGGCCAGCCACCAGCCGAACAGGCCGGCGGCGGTCACCACGGCGGCCATGAGGAGCAGCGTGCGGCGCTGGAGGGCACGCAGCAGGTCCTCGGTGTCGCTGAACTCCTGCGCGACCTGCACGGCGCCCCGGCCGCCGCCGAGCGCGACGGTCGCGACGCGGTAGACGTCGTCACCGACGTCGACGTCCTGGTGCTGGGCGACGCGTCCGGCGGTGGTGGCGGCCGCGACCCGACGGTCGGCGTCCGTGACCGGCAGGCCCGGGCTGCCCGGGTCGACGACGCGGCCGTCCGGGCCGAGGACCTGCACGTCGGTGCGGGCGGGCCGGACCAGGTCGTGGCCGGGGGCGGAGGAGGAGAAGTCGCCGGGTGACATGCGGTTCTGCCGGACCTCGTTGCGCAGGTCCTGCACCACCTCGTTGAACACCGACTGCTGGTCCACCCGCACCAGCCGGGCCGCCGCGCTGTAGGACAGGATGCCGACGAGGACGGTGACGACCGCCGTGACGGCGGCGAACGACACCGCGAACGTGGTCCGCAGCGACACCAGGTGGGGCCGCCGCCGCGCCAGCAGCCGCCCGAGGCGGCCCAGGGCCACTCAGTCCTCCCGCAGCACGTAACCCACGCCGCGCACCGTGTGGATCAGCTGCGGCGCGTCCGGCTCGTCGAGCTTGCGGCGCAGGTAGCCGACGTAGACGGCGAGGTTCTTGGAGCCGGGGCCGAAGTCGTAGCCCCAGATGCGGTCGTAGATGGTGGAGTGGTCCAGGACGATGCCCGCGTTGCGGACCAGCAGTTCCAGGAGCTCGAACTCGGTGCGGGTCAGCTCGAGCTCGCGTGCGCCGCGCCAGGCGCGGCGGGCCTGCGGGTCCATGCGGATCCCGGCGGCCTCGATGAACCGCTCGGGGGCCTTCGGTGCCTCGGCCGGCGCGGCGCCCACGGGCACCGGGCTGGTGCGGCGCAGCAGGGCGCGCAGCCGGGCGAAGACCTCCTCGACGTCGAAGGGTTTGACGACGTAGTCGTCGGCGCCCGCGTCCAGGCCGGCGATCCGGTCCGCGGTCTCCACGAGCGCGGTCAGCATCAGGATGGGCGTGCGGTCGCCCTCGGCGCGCAGCACGCGGCACACCTGGAGGCCGTCGATGCCGGGCATCATCACGTCCAGGACGAGGACGTCCGGGCGGGTGCGGTGGGCCTGCGCCAGCGCCTCGACACCGTCGGCGACCGCCGTGACCTGGTAGCCCTCCAGGGTCAGGGCGCGTTCCAGGGCGTGGCGGATGGCGCGGTCGTCTTCGGCGAGCAGCACAGTTTGGGGCACGGGTCCATAGTGCCAAGATCCCCGGGCCGTACGACCTGATGAGCTGCGCCCGGGCTGCCTTCTTACTGCCCTCTCACCTGCCGCGACGCAACCGGGAGCGAGGCCCTACCGTGCTCTCACCCTCGGGCCCGGGCCAGCAGCGACGCGTGGGTCGGCGCGTCCGGGACCCGCTCCGGGCGGCCGACGGCGAACTCCTTGCGCAGCACGGGGACGACCTCCTCGCCGAGCAGGTCGATCTGCTCCAGCACGGTCTTCAGCGGCAGCCCGGCGTGGTCGACCAGGAACAGCTGCCGCTGGTAGTCGCCGGCGTACTCGCGGAACGTCAGCGTCTTCTCGATGACCTGCTGCGGGGAGCCGACGGTCAGCGGCGTCTGCGCCATGAAGTCCTCCAGGGAGGGTCCGTGGCCGTAGACGGGGGCGACGTCGAAGTACGGGCGGAACTCGCGGACCGCGTCCTGGGAGTTCCGCCGCATGAAGACGTGTCCGCCGAGGCCGACGATCGCCTGCTCGGGCGTGCCGTGGCCGTGGTGGGCGTAGCGGGTCCGGTACAGCTCGACCATGCGCCGGGTGTGCTCGGCGGGCCAGAAGATGTTGTTGTGGAAGAAGCCGTCGCCGTAGTACGCGGCCTGCTCGGCGATCTCCGGGGAGCGGATCGAGCCGTGCCAGACGAACGGCGGTACGCCGTCCAGCGGGCGGGGCGTGGCCGTGAACCCCCGCAGCGGCGTACGGAACTTCCCCTCCCAGTCGACGACGTCCTCGCGCCACAGGCGGTGCAGGAGGGCGTAGTTCTCGATGGCGAGCGGGATGCCCTGGCGGATGTCCTGCCCGAACCAGGGGTAGACCGGGGCGGTGTTGCCGCGGCCCAGCATGAGGTCGACCCGGCCGTCCGCGAGGTGCTGGAGCATCGCGTAGTCCTCGGCGATCTTCACCGGGTCGTTGGTGGTGATCAGGGTGGTCGCGGTGGAGAGGATCAGCCGTTCCGTGCGCGCCGCGATGTGGCCGAGCATGGTGGTCGGGGACGACGGCACGAACGGCGGGTTGTGGTGCTCGCCGGTCGCGAAGACGTCCAGGCCCACCTCCTCGGCCTTCAGCGCGATGGCGACCATGGCCTTGATGCGCTCGCGCTCCGTCGGCGTCCGGCCGGTCGTCGGGTCGGGCGTCACATCGCCGACGCTGAAGATCCCGAACTGCATGGTCGCTCCCACCCTCCATCTTGTTGACCGTTAAACCATACTCGCACCCCTCCTTCAATCCAGTAATCCAGTAATCCAGCCGACCCGACGACCCGCCCTTCGGCAGGTCCAGGGCCTGCGCGGCGTTCAGCGCGTTCAGCGCGTTCAGCGCGTTCAGCGCGTTCAGCGCGTTCAGCGGCAGCGTCGCCGCGTGCACCGGGTCGGCCGTCGCCGGCGCCTCGGCCACCGCGTCCGTGTCCGTGTCCACGACGAGGCGCACCGGCCGCAGGAACAGTACGAAGCCGGGCTTCAGACCTGACCCGACCTCAGCCGGGCCACCTGCTCCCCGCTGAATTCCGTCGTACGCCTCATGTGCTCGATGAGAACGGCCAGTTGGGACTCGTCCAGGTCGTCGAAGAGCGCGGACCAGCCGCCGCCCAGCCGCTCCCACACCCGCCCGAACTCGGCGGCCTTCTCCGGCACCGTCGCCACCAGCACCCGCCGCCGGTCGGCCGCGTCCCGCTCCCTGACCACGTACCCCGCCCTCTCCAGCCGGTCCACCAGCCGCGTCGCCGACCCGGTCGTCAAACCGGTCAGCTCGGCGATCCGGCCCGTGGTCACCGGCCCGCCCTCCAGCGTCAGCAGGTTCAGACACTGCAGATCGGTCGGATGCAGCCCCAGATGATCGGCGACGGCCTGGTTGAACAGGGCGTAGGACGCCATGTAGCGCCGGGAGACGGTGGACAGTTCCTCCAGCAGCCGCTCGCGTGCCGTGCCCGCCATACCGCTCACCCTTCGTCTGCGCCGTGCAGAGATCGTACGACGCAGCGGACGCGCGCCGCGCACGGCCGAGCGGCGAGCGTGGTCGGAAGCAAGTGGTCAGGAGCAGGTCGTCAGGAGCAGGCGGTCAGAAGCAGGCGGTCAGAAGTAGTACGCGTCCCCGGTGGACAGCACGAGCACCCGCTGCCGGTCGTTGTCCCGGTTACGGTCCACCGCCCCGCCACCCCACACCGTGTCCAGCTCCAGCAGCACCTCCGGCGGCGCGCCCCGCAGCCACACCCGCAGCTCGATCCGCTCCCCCACCCCGTCCGCGGCCAGCGCCCCCGTCCGGCACAGCACCACCTGCCGGCCCGAGCGCGCACACCCGGCCGGCAGTTCCTGCCGGTCCGCCAGCGGCACCGACCAGCGCAGCCCCACCGTCGCGTCCGACACGGCCGACGGCCCGTGATTGCGCGGAGTCAGCCGCACCTCCACCCGGCTCCCGGCCATCGCCGCCGACCCGTGGTACGCCAGATCGGCCTCCGGACCGCCGACCGCCCCCGTACCCGTACCCGCCCCCGCCCCCGCGGCGGCTCCACCGGTCAGCAGCGCGGCCGCAGCCGCAGCCGCAGCCCCCACCGCGAGCACTCGCGTCCTTCGCATACCGCCCACTCCTCACTTCACCGAGGTCGTAGGCATGTATCCCCCGCCCGGCGAGCCCCAGGCGCCGTCCATCAGGTGACGCGGAAGGTGACACCGAAGGCCGTACGGCGCCGTGCGAAGCTGCCCGCATGCTGATCCTCCGCTCCGCCGCCCTGTTCGTCGTCGCCGCGCTCCTCGAGATCGGCGGGGCCTGGCTGGTCTGGCAGGGCGTACGCGAACACCGCGGCTGGCTGTGGGCCGTCGGCGGTGTCCTCGCCCTCGGCGCGTACGGATTCGTCGCCACCTTCCAGCCCGATGCCCACTTCGGTCGCGTCCTCGCCGCGTACGGCGGGATCTTCGTCGCCGGTTCGATCCTGTGGGGCGTGGTCGCGGACGGCTACCGCCCCGACCGCTGGGACGTGGCCGGGGCGCTGGTCTGCCTCGCCGGAATGGCGGTGATCATGTGGACACCGCGAAACGGCTGACGTACGACCTGACGTACGTGACGTACGACCTGACGTCCGGCCTGACGTCCGACCGCCCTCGTCTCAGGACGGCACGTCCGGCAGCACGCCGAGCTGCCCGAGGAAGTCCATCTGGTCGAAGTAGAGCCGGTAGCTGACGATCCGGCCGTCCACCACGGTGGCGAAGTCCGCCCCGCGGACCTTGATCTCCTTCTGCGTCGGAGGCAGCGTCTCACCGGAGGGGAACTGCAGCGGCCCGGTGTTCCGGCCGGTGAAGAAACCCTCGTCGATGGCGGTGTCGCCGACCTCGAACTGGTGCAGCGGCTGGAACGTCGCCTCCGGAATCGCCTCCGCCGTCTGCCGCCACCACTCGACGATGTGGTCACGCCCGTGGATCTCCCCGCCGTCGGGCGTCACGGCGACCGCGTCCTCGGCGAACAGCTCGGCGACGGCCTTGAGGTCCGGTTGAGAGGTGACCGCCTCGGTCAGCCGGTCCATGACCTCACGCGCCTGTCCCATGGTCCACCTCCTGAACAGGGAGGATCACCCACCCCGATTGTCCCACGGCGAACCCCGGCACACCGCCCCGGAACCGGGGTCACGGACCACCCGGGCACCCGTTCCCCGTCACCTACGCTGGACGGCAGCCCACCGACCGGACCACCCCAGGAGTCTCAATGACCAAGTCAAGCCGCTTGCGTGACCGGCGGGGCGGAGGTGAATGCCCGGTTATCACGCAGGAGTGCCCACAGGACGCTGGCTC
>NZ_BAAGRZ010000016.1:0-180885 GCF_054782695.1 Streptomyces deserti | reverse complement strand
GTGCGGAAGGTGCCGTGCGGCTGCTCGGGCGTGCCCTCGGAGCGGGGGAAGAACTCGTACCAGGAGCCGTACAGCGCCCGCTCCCGCTCCACCAGCAGCGTCAGCGTTTCGGACTCGGTCACCAGCTCGCGCAGCGGGTGGCGGGCCAGCACCCGGTCGACCTCCGGCGTGAGCGCCGCCGCCAGGCGGGCCGCCGCCGGGCGGTCCTCGTCGCGCAGGGCGTCGACGGCGGCGAGGATCACATCCCGCCCGCCGTCGCGGGGCACTCCCTCGGCGGCCCGCTCGTAGAGCCGCGCGCCCTCCTCCAGGACGACCTCCGTGTCCATCCCCGCCGGGATCTTGATCTGCGCGTGGTGCCGCCAGGTGCTGATCGGATCACCCCACGCCTCGACCGTGTACGTCCACAGGCCGGGTTCCCCGGCGGTGACCATGGCTCCCCACCGGTCCGTGCCCGGGGCGAGCTCCCGCATCGGCGTCCACGGCCCGGGGCGGCCCTCCGGATCCTTCAGGACGACATTGGCGGCGACCGCGTCGTGCCCCTCACGGAACACGGTGGCCGATATTTCGAACGTCTCGCCGGTCACGGCCTTGGCCGGCCGGCGCCCGTGCTGGACGATCGGGCGGACGTCGAGGACGGGTATGCGCCCGACGGCGGTCGCGTGGCGCGCGGAGGGTGGCTCCGCGGTGGGTGGACCGGCGGCGGCCGGGCGCGCCGAGAGGGCTTCCGCGCCGGGCGCCGGACGCGCTCCGGTGCCGGGGGACGCGTGCGCCGTGGTGCCGGGCGTCGGGTGCGCTCCGGCACCGGTCGTCGCGTGCGCTCCGGTGCTGCGGGACGGGGGTGCTGAGGAATGGTGCTTGGCGGGCATGACCGCTCCTGTCCGCGTCAACGTGGGTGGGCGGATGTCTGTGGGGAGGTGGGTCCTGCGTGGTGTTCCTGAGGGGTGTACCCGCAGGAGCCTTCCCACACTGTTCGGGTGGGCAATCCGGCGCTTTGTTAACTACTCACGCGTATGTCGACACACAAGACCGGCCTCTGCCGACACACAGGACCGGCCTCGTCCGCGACGGACGAGGCCGGTCCCTGTGCCGTGCCGCTGCCTCGGCGCTGTTCCGCGTTATCCGCGCGGCACCTGAAGGAGTTTGTTCGGCGAACCGAGGCCCCGGCCGGAGACCTTCCCGGACACCGCCCCGCTGATCAGTGCCTTCGCGACCTGCGCCGGGGTGGCTTTCCGGTGGTCGGCCAGATACAGCGCCGCCGCGCCCGCGACATGCGGTGACGCCATGGAGGTACCCGAGTACGTGACCCGGGCGGTGTCGCTCGCGGCGGACGCGGAGGTGATCTCCACGCCCGGGGCGAACAGGTCAAGGGCCGAGCCGTAGTTCGAGAAGGCCGGCTTCGTGTCCCTCCGGTCGGTCGCGCCGACCGTGATCGCCTGCGGGACGCCTGCCGGCGAGTACAGGCCGGCCGGCATGCCGTCGTTGCCCGCGGCGACCGTGTACGTGACGCCGGAGGCGATCGAGGTGCGGACGGCGGCGTCCAGCTGGGCGTTGCGGTAGCCGCCCAGGCTGAGGTTGGCCACGGCGGGCTTCTTCGCGTGCCGGGTCACCCAGTCGATGCCGGCAATCACCTGGGCCGTGGTGCCCGCGCCCGCGTGGTCGAGGACGCGGACGGCGACGACCCTGGCCTTCTTGGCGACGCCGTAGGACTTTCCGGCGACGGTGGCGGCGACATGGGTGCCGTGGCCGTTGCCGTCGCCCGCGTATGCGTCTTTTCCGACGAAGTCCCAGCCGTAGCTGGCGCGGCCGCCGAAGTCCTTGTGAGAGATCCGGATGCCGGTGTCGATCACGTACACCGTCGTGCCGGCGCCCGCGGACTCCGGCCAGGTGTAGCTCTTGTTCAGCGGCAGGCTGCGCTGGTCGATGCGGTCCAGGCCCCAGGACGGCGGGTTCTTCTGGGTGTGGTCCAGGGTGACGCGGCTGTCCTGGACGACCGAGGCGACGCGGGGGTCGGCGGCGAGCAGCTTGGCCTGTCTCTCGTTCGCCTTGATCGCGTAGCCGTTGAGGACCGTGCCGTAGGTGTGGCTGATTTTCGCGCCGTACTTCTCGGCGAGGCTCTTTCCGGTCGCTGACTTCGCCGGTGCCTCCTCCTTCAGTGTCACCAGGTAACTTCCGTTCACGGAGCCGGGGTTTCCGGCGCCGAGTATCCGCCCCTCCGGTGCGGCGTGCGCGGGCAGGGTGATGGCCGAAAGCGCGGCAGTACAGGTCACCGCGGTCAGACCCCCCGCCCAGCGCAGACGCCGTGTTCGCGTCCGTGCCATGGTTCGAGTTCCCCTCCTCAACTCGGCGTGTCTCGGCCTGAGTTCGCCGGGGTGTGCCCCTGGCGGGCCGGTACGCCACTTGGCAGCGTCTCGTGCGGTGTGAAGCGCCACAAGGACGCCTGTGGGGGCGGAATCGGCCATATCGGTTATGGGGGATGTGGGTGGGGTACCAGGGCGCCTGGGCCCGACACGTCCCCTTCCGTGCGTGGGCGACTGCGGCGCGTGGGGCGCTCAGCTGCGGGCCCGGCCCGGCGCAGCGCGGCAAGCCCCAGCGGTGGGTGTGCCGGCGCCGGTACTGTCGGGAGGGACGCCAAGGCGCACCCTGCGTCTCCAGCGAACGCGTTGAGGTGGAATGTGAAGGCGATCCGTCGATTCACCGTCCGACCCGTTCTCCCCGACCCCCTCCAACCGCTCAGCGATCTCGCCCGCAATCTGCGCTGGTCCTGGCACGCGGAGACCCGTGACCTGTTCCAGACCGTCGACCCCGAACGCTGGGCCGCCTCGGGCGGCGACCCCGTACGCCTGCTCGGCAGCGTGTCGCCCGGGCGGCTCGCGGAGCTCGCCGAGGACCGCCGGTTCCTGCGCCGCCTCGCCGCGGTGGAGGGCGACCTGCACGACTACATGACCGGCGACCGCTGGTATCAGGCGCAGCCGGACGAACTTCCCCGTGCCGTCGCCTACTTCTCGCCGGAGTTCGGCATCACCGCCGCCCTGCCGCAGTACTCCGGCGGCCTCGGCATCCTGGCCGGTGACCATCTGAAGGCGGCCAGTGACCTCGGTGTGCCCCTCATCGGGGTCGGGCTGCTGTACCGGCACGGCTACTTCCGCCAGACCCTGTCCCGGGACGGCTGGCAGCAGGAGCACTATCCGGTCCTCGATCCGCACGAGCTGCCGGTGGTGTTGCTGAAGGAGGCCGACGGTACGCCCGCCCAGGTCAGCCTCGCCCTGCCCGGCGGCAAGTCGCTGCGCGCCCGGATCTGGCTGGCCCAGGTCGGCCGGGTCCCGCTGCTGATGCTGGACTCGGACGTCGAGGAGAACGACCTCGGCGAGCGTGGTGTGACCGACCGGCTGTACGGCGGGGGCAGCGAGCACCGGTTGTTGCAAGAGATGCTGCTGGGGATAGGAGGTGTGCGGGCGGTACGGACGTACTGCCGGCTGACCGGGCATCCCGAGCCCGAGGTGTTCCACACGAACGAGGGACACGCCGGGTTCCTCGGGCTGGAGCGCATCGCCGAACTCTGCGCGGAGGGCCTGGAGTTCGACTCCGCCCTGGAGGCGGTGCGGGCGGGGACGGTTTTCACGACCCATACGCCCGTGCCCGCCGGGATCGACCGGTTCGGCCGGGAGCTGGTCGCCCGGCACTTCGGGCCCGACGCCGAGCTGCCGCGGATGGATGTCGAGCGCATTCTGCGGCTGGGCATGGAGACCTACCCCGGCGGTGAGCCGAACCTGTTCAACATGGCCGTGATGGGCCTGCGCCTCGCCCAGCGCGCCAACGGCGTCTCGCTGCTGCACGGCCAGGTCAGCCGGGAGATGTTCGCCGGGCTGTGGCCCGGCTTCGACGCCGACGAAGTGCCCATCACCTCGGTGACCAACGGCGTGCACGCACCGACCTGGGTCGCCCCGGAGGTCTTCCGGCTCGGTGCCCGGCAGATCGGGCCCCAGCGCACCGAGGACGCCATGACCGTGGGCGGTTCGGACCGCTGGGACGCGGTCGCGGACATCCCCGACCAAGAGATCTGGGAGCTGCGGCGGTCGCTGCGGGAGCAGCTGGTGCTGGAGGTGCGGGAGCGGCTCCGGGCCTCCTGGCGGCAACGCGGGGCCGGGACGGCCGAGTTGGGGTGGATCGACGGGGTGCTCGATCCGGACGTGCTGACCATCGGGTTCGCGCGGCGGGTGCCGTCGTACAAGCGGCTGACGCTGATGCTGCGGGACCGTGATCGGCTGATGGAGCTGCTGCTGCATCCGGAGCGGTCCGTGCAGATCGTCGTCGCGGGCAAGGCCCATCCGGCCGACGACGGGGGCAAGCGGCTCATCCAGGAGCTCGTGCGGTTCGCCGATGATCCGCGGGTGCGGCACCGGATCGTGTTCCTGCCCGACTACGGGATGGCCATGGCGCAGAAGCTGTATCCCGGCTGCGACATCTGGCTGAACAACCCGCTCCGGCCGCTGGAGGCGTGCGGGACCAGCGGGATGAAGGCGGCGCTCAACGGTTGTCTGAATCTGTCCGTTCTGGACGGGTGGTGGGACGAGTGGTTCCAGCCCGACTTCGGCTGGGCGATTCCCACGGCCGACGGGGTCGGTACGGTCCCGGACCGGCGCGACGACATAGAGGCCGCCGCCCTGTACGACCTGCTGGAGCAGCGGGTGACGCCCCGCTTCTACGAGCGCGGCCAGGACGGGCTGCCCGACCGGTGGATCGAGATGGTCCGGCAGACGCTGAGCCTGCTCGGGCCAAAGGTGCTCGCGGGGCGCATGGTGCGGGAGTACGTCGAGCGGCTCTACGCGCCCGCGGCCCTCGCCCACCGTTCCATGGACCCGGACTCGGCGCGCGATCTCGCCGAGTGGAAGGCCCGGGTGCGGGCCGCCTGGGGCGGGGTGACCGTGGACCATGTGGAGACGTCCGCCGCGACGGCCACCGCCGAGCTGGGCACGACGCTCGGGCTTCGGGTGCGGGTGGGCCTCGGCGACCTCGGGCCGGACGACGTCGAGGTGCAGGCCGTGTCGGGGCGGGTGGACGAGGAGGACCGGATCGCCGACGCGACCACCGTGCCGCTGAAACCGGCGGGCGGCCCGGACCAGGAGGGGCGCTGGGTGTACGAGGGGCCGCTCTCCCTGGACCGCACGGGCCCGTTCGGCTACACGGTCCGCATCCTGCCCGCCCATCCGCTGCTGGCGTCCAGTGCCGAGCCGGGGCTCGTCGCGGTGCCGTCGGAGGAGCTGGCGGAGGCGGCGGGGCTGCTCATGCGGTGATCGTCACTCCGGGAGACCCTGCGTGCTCAGCCGCTGGAGTACGGCCCCGCAGCGCCGGGCGTACGCGTGCTGCAGCCCGCGGGTCGCCGGCCCGCCCGCGCGGGCGTACCACTTGGCCCCGCGGCTGAAGGCGTTCACGGTCAGCCACACCGTGCCGTCGCCCGTGCGGTCCACGACGAAGGACTCCTCGCCGCACTCCGGGTGGCCGGTCAGCGTCCCGTACGCCCAGCCGGCCCGGCGGGGTTCCTCCACCGTCCAGACGATGCGGCAGGGCGCCTTGATCATCCCGGCGAGGGTGACGGTGACGTCGACGCCGGGCGCGGCCCGGTCCGCGCTCGCGTCGATGCCGACGCCCAGCGCCCGGTGCATCTCCCAGGTGAGGACCGCGTCCGCCGCCCGCCGGAAGACCTGCTCGCCCTCGCCCAGGCGGGTGCGGACGTGCAGGGGGTGGAAGCCCGGCGGGCAGAAGCCCTGCTCGCGCGTGGCGCCGACATCGGCGTAGGTGAAGTCCTCCGAAGACATGACCCAAGCGTAGGGCGGCACCCGGGAGTGCCTTCGTCCCGGGTGCCGCCCGCGGGGTGTGTCCGGTCAGTTCACGTTGACCGCGGACCAGGCCGCCGCGACCGCCTTGTACTCGGGGCTCGTCGAGCCGTACAGCGCCGACGCCGCGTTCAGGGTCGCCGTACGGGCGCCGGAGTACTTGGTCGTCGACGTCATGTACGTGGTCAGCGCCTTGTACCAGATCTGCAGCGCCTTGGTGCGGCCGATGCCGGTGACCGTGGAGCCGTTGGAGGTGGGCGAGTCGTAGGACACGCCGTTGATGGTCTTGGTGCCGCTGCCCTCGCTCAGCAGGTAGAAGAAGTGGTTCGCCGGGCCCGAGGAGTAGTGCACGTCCATGCTCGCCAGGCGGGAGGACCAGGCGTCGGCGGAGTTGCCGTCCTTGCTGGGCTTGTCCATGTAGCGCAGCGGGCTGCCGTCGCCATGGATGTCGATCTTCTCGCCGATGAGGTAGTCGCCGGGGTCGGAGGCGTTGTTCGCGTAGAACTCCGCGCCCGCGCCGAGGATGTCGGAGGTCGCCTCGTTGAGGCCGCCGGACTCGCCGCTGTAGTTCAGGCCCGCCGTGTTCGACGTCAGGCCGTGGCTCATCTCGTGGGCTGCCACGTCCAGCGAGGTCAGCGGGTGGGCGTTGCCCTCGCCGTCGCCGTACGTCATGCAGAAGCAGGCGTCGGACCAGAAGGCGTTGACGTAGTTGTTGCCGTAGTGGACGCGCGAGTAGGCGGCCTTGCCGTCGTTCCTGATGCCGCTGCGGCCGAAGGTGTTCTTGTAAAAGTCCCAGGTCACCTGGGCGCCGTAGTGGGCGTCGGCGGCCGCGGTCTCCAGATTGGACGGGCTGCCGTTGCCCCAGACGTCGTCGGAGCCGGAGAACAGGGTGCCGGTGCCGGAGGTGCCGCGGTTGAGGTTGTACGTCTTGTGGCCGCCGCGCGCGGCGTCGGTCAGGTTGTACGTCGACCCGGACTGCGTGCTGCCGAGGGTGACCTTGCCGGCGTACATGGTGTTGCCGGTGCCGGTCTCGATGCCCTGGTACTCGTAGAGCTTCTCGCCGGTGGCCGCGTCGGTGACGACGTGCAGCTCGTTCGGGGTGCCGTCCTCCTGGAAGCCGCCGACGACCGTCTCGTAGGCCAGGGTCGGTCTGCCGTCCGCCGCCCAGATCACCTTGCGGGGCGCGGAGTCGGCCTCGGTCTGCTCCGAGCCGGCCGCCTTGGCGAGGGTCACGGCCTGCTTCTCGGCCTTGGCGGCGGTGACCGCCGGCTTGAGCGAGGCGACCTTGATGGCGGCCTTCGTCGCTCTCGTGACGCCCTTGGTCTCGCCGGACTCCGACTCGTGCACGACGAGGTCGCCGCCGAGGACCGGCAGGCCGGCGTAGGTGCGCTCGTAGCGGGTGTGGACCGTGCCGTCGGCGTCCTTCACGACGTCCTTGACGACCAGCTTCTCCTGCGCGCCGAGGCCTATCTCCTCGGCGGTCTCGGGGGCGGCCGCCTGCTGCTCCCGGATGAGGGAGGTGCGGGCGGGCGCGGAGAGCAGGACCGGAGCGGCCGACAGGGCCGGCTCGGCCGATGCGTCCGCGGAGGCACTGCCGGTCAGGCCGGTGGTGAGCAGGGCGCCGGCCGCCACGGCGGTGGCGATGGCCAGGGTGGTGCGCTTGCGACGCGCGTAGAGGGGGGTCACACGAGCTCCTCTTGTGGGGGAAGTGGGGCGGTGCTGGTGCGGCGGGTGGAGGAAGAGTGGCACCTGGGGCGCGTACATGTCAGGAGGGTGCGGTGATGTTGGCCGGAAGTCGACTGTCCGGTGAACGTTTCAAGAAGGTAAACAGCGCCGCCCCGGCGGGAGTTGACCCCCGGGACGGCGCCTGTCCTCGAAGACGCCCTAGGGCAAAGACGTCCTACGGGAAGGTCAGCTTCCAGCTGTTGATGTGGCCGGTGTCCTGGGCCGCCTGGTCCTGCACCCGCAACTTCCAGGTGCCGTCGGCGACTTCGGACGAGGCGTTGACCGTGTAGGTCTCGCTCACGTTGTCCGCCGAGTCGGAGGAGCTGAAGTTCTTCAGGCGGTACGCCGTGCCGTCCGGAGCGAGCAGGTCGATCACCAGGTCGCCGCGCCAGGTGTGCACGATGTCGACCGAGACTTGGAGGCCGGCGGGCGCGTTGCCGGTCCGGCCGGACACGGTGACCGGCGAGGTGACGGCCGCTCCGTTGTCCGGAATCGACACGTCGGTGGTGTTCTCGAAGGACGTACCGCCACCGCCTCCGCCGCCGGAGCGTGAGCCGACGTTGACGCCCGCCCAGGCGTCCTGCACCGCCTCGTACTCGGCGCTGTCGGTGCCGTACAGCTCACCGGCCGCCGCGAGGGTGCCGGTGCGGGCGCCCGCGTAGTTCGTGGTCGAGGTGAACTTCGTGGTCAGCGCGCGGAACCAGATCTTCTCCGCCTTGGCGCGGCCGATGCCGGTGACCGGCAGGCCGTCCGAGGTGGGCGAGTCGTAGGTGACCCCGTTGATGGTCTTGGTGCCGCTGCCCTCGCTCAGCAGGTAGAAGAAGTGGTTGGCGGGACCGGACGAGTAGTGCACGTCGATCGAGCCGATGCCCGAGTACCAGCTGTCCTTGGACGCGCCGTCCTTGCTCGGCCTGTCCATGTGGCGCAGCGGGGTGCCGTCGCCGTTGATGTCGATCTCCTCGCCGATGAGGTAGTCACCGGCGTCGGAGGAGTTGTTCGCGTGGAACTCGACCGTCGCGGCGAAGATGTCGGAGGTCGCCTCGTTCAACCCGCCGGACTCGCCGCTGTATCTGAGGCCCGCGGTGTTGGAGGTGAGCCCGTGGGTCATCTCGTGGGCGGCCACGTCGATCGACGTGAGCGGGTTGGCGTTGCCCGAGCCGTCGCCGTAGGTCATGCAGAAGCAGCTGTCCGACCAGAACGCGTTGACGTAGTTGTTGCCGTAGTGGACCCGGGAGTAGGCGGCCGCGCCGTCGCCGCGGATGCCGCTGCGGCCGTGCACGTTCTTGTAGTAGTCCCAGGTGAGGGCCGCCCCGTAGTGGGCGTCGGCGGCGGCCGACTCCGGGTTCGACGGGCTGCCGTTGCCCCAGACGTCGTCGGAGCCGGAGAAGAGGGTGCCGGTGCCGGAGGTGCCGCGGTTGAGGTTGTACGTCCTGTGGTTGCCGCGCGCCCCGTCGGTGAGGTCGTACGCCGACCCGGACCGGGTGGTGGTGAGGTCGACCGTGCCGGAGTACACCGTGTGGCCGGTGCCGGTCTCGACGGCCTCCCACTCGTACAGCTTCGCGCCGGTGGCGGCGTCCGTGACGACGTGCAGCTCCTGTGGGGTGCCGTCGTGCTGGAAGCCGCCGACGACCGTCTCGTAGGCCACGGTCGGCCTGCCGTTCGCGGCCCAGATCACCTTGCGGGGTTCCCGGTCGATGCCGGGACTGCTGGCGTGCTCCGCCTTCGCGGCGGACAGGGCCTGCTGCTCGGCGCGGGCGGCGGGTACGGCGGTCTTCGTCGTGGCCGGCTCGATGGCGGCGCGGGTGGCCTTCACGACGGACTCGGTGGCGTCGGACCGCGTGCTCTCGACGAGCAGGTCGCCGCCGAGGACGGGCAGTCCGTCGTAGGTGCGCTCGTAGCGGGTGTGCACGGTGCCGTCGCGGTCCTTGAGGACGTCACGGACGACGAGCTTCTCCTTGGGGCCCAGGCCGAGTTCCCGGGCGGTCCCGGCCTTGGTCGCGTCGGCCTCGCGGATCAGCGCGGCGCGCTGGGCGGGGGAGAGCCGGACCGGCTCGGAGCCCGGGTTCGCCCTGCCCGCGGCCGACGGTGCCTTCTCCGGGGCTGCGGTGGCGGTGCCGGTCTGGACGGCCGCGGCGAGCAGTGCGGCGACACCGGCGAGGGCTACGGCCGCGGCGCGGCGGTGGGCGGTGCGGGGGTGCGCGGTGTGGCCGGGCGGGGTGTGGTAGGTGCCTGTGTGGTGCGTGCGTCTGTGGTGGGTGCCTCTGTGGGAGGGGCTGCTGCTCAACACTGCCTCCTTCTGCGTGGCCGCGGGTCGCGCGGCCAGGGGAGACCGGGCGGCGGGTGGGCCGGCCGGGACGGAGCTGTGGGGTTGCTGTGGAGCGGCAGTGGAAGGGTGGCAGCACATCGGCCTTCTTGTCAGGGGCGCGTCAGAAGTTTGGCCGGAAGTGCTCCGGTGCCCGGATGTTCATGTTCGGTATACGGACGTCAGGGGGCGGGTGGCCGGTCCCCGTGCCACGTCCGCCACAGCGCCGCGTACGCCCCGCCGGCCGCCACCAGCTCGTCGTGCGTGCCGAGTTCGGTCAGCCGGCCGTCCTCCATGACGGCGACCCGGTCCGCGTCGTGCGCGGTGTGCAGGCGGTGGGCGATGGCGATGACGGTACGGCCCTCCAGCACGGCGGCCAGGGCGCGCTCGGTGTGGCGGGCGGTCGTCGGGTCGAGCAGGGCGGTGGCCTCGTCCAGGATCAGGGTGTGCGGGTCCGCCAGCACCACGCGGGCGAGGGCGAGTTGCTGGGCCTGAGAGCCGTCGGTGCGGTGACCGCCCTGGCCGAGCGGGGTGTCGAGGCCGCTGGGCAGCTCCCGCGCCCAGGCGTCGGCGCCGACCGCCTCCAGCGCGGCCCACAACCGCTCGTCGTCGGCGGCCGGTTCGGCGATCCGCAGGTTGTCGCGGACCGTCCCGAGGAACACGTGGTGCTCCTGGGTGACCAGGACGACCTGGCGGCGCAGCCGTTCGGGGCCGAGCGCGACGACGGGCACGCCGCCCACGGTGACCGTGCCGGCGGTGGGCGCGTCGATGCCCGCCAGCAGTCGGCTCAGCGTGGTCTTGCCCGCGCCGGAGGGCCCGACCACGGCCAGCCGTTCGCCGGGTGTCAGCGTCAGGTCGACCCCGCGCAGCACCTCGGCGCCCCCGTCGTAGGCGTAGCGCGCGCCCGTCACGTCGATACGGTCGTCGGCCGGATCCGGGCAGTCCCCGTCCCCGGCGGCGCGCGGCACCCGGGCCAGCCCCTCCACCCGGGCGAACGAGGCGCCGCTGCTCTGCAGTTGCTCGACCCGGACCAGGATCTCGTCGAGCGGCCCGCTCAGCTGGTGCAGATACAGGGCGGCCGCCACCACCGACCCGAGACTCATCGACCCCTGCGTGTGCAGCACCCCGCCGATCAGCAGCACCCCGGCCACCGGAACGATGTACGACACCTCCACCACGGGGAAGAACACCGTGCGCAGATACAGCGTGTAGAACCGGGTGCGCCGGGCCGTCTCCAGCGTGTCCCGGCTCGCCGCGATCCGCCGTTCCTGGAGCCGGAACGCCTCGACCGTGCGGGCCCCGGCCGCCGTCGCCGCGAGGATCTCCGCGACCTCGGAGGTGGCCGCGCCCTCGGCGAGATAGCCGTCGCGGGCCCGGCGCAGATACCAGCGCAGCGCGAACCAGATGGGCGTCAGACCGAGCACCCCGAGCGCGCCGAGCAGCGGATCCAGCAGGAAGACCGCGCCGGCCAGGAACAGCGTCTGCACGATGTTGATCAGCAGCTCCGGGCCGGCGTCCCGCAGGGTCGTGCCGACGGTGGTCACGTCGGCGGTGCCGCGCGCGGTCAGGTCACCGGTGCCGGCGCGCTCCACCACCGACGCGGGCAGGGCGAGTGCCCGGTCCACGAACCGTTCCCGGACCCGGGCCAGTGTGCGCTCCCCGAAGCGGTGTCCGACGTAGCGGGCCCAGCGTGCCAGCAGCAATTGCGCCGTCGCGCACAGCAGGAGGGCCAGCGCCAGCCGGTCCACGGCGGCCACCCCGGTCCCCGCCCGCACCTCGTCCACGATCCGCCCGAGCAGCCAGGGACCGGCGAGGCCGGCGACGGCGGCGAGGGCGTTCAGGGCGAGGACGGTGGTGAAGGCCCGGGCGTCCGCCCGGACCAGGTCCGCCACGGCTCGGCGGACGTCGGAGGGGGCGGCGATGGGGAGGTGGCCTGTTGTGGCGGCATCCGGCTCGGGGCTTGGTGGGATCAGCCGGGTGCGGGTGCGGGTACGTCGTGGTCGGTCGCGCCCACGCGGCGCAGCCGCAGAGGTCCGCGTCCCGCGCCCCTCGGGGGGATGCAGCTCCGTCAACTCACGACCTCCTGCGTGTCCGTGTCCCGCGCCACCAGGGCGCGGTAGCCCGGCTCCTTGTCGAGGAGCTCGCGGTGGCCGCCCGCGGCCGCGACCTTGCCGTCGGCCAGGTAGTACACGGTGTCCGCGCGGTCCAGCACCAGCGGGGAGGTGCTGGTCACGACGGTCGTACGGCCCTCGCGTGCCTGACGCAGCCGGTCGGCGACCGTCGCCTCGGTGTGGGCGTCCAGCGCCGAGGTCGGTTCGACGGCCAGCAGCACCTCGGGGTCGGCCAGTACGGCCCGTGCCAGCCGCACGCGTTGCCGCTGACCGCCGGACAGGCTGCGGCCCTGGGCGGCCACCACCGAGTCCAGCCCGTCGGGCAGGCCGAGAACGATGTCGTCGGCGGCCGCCGTGCGGAGGGCCCGGGCGAGCTCCTCGTCCCCGGGGACCCGCCGGCCGCCCACCAGCTCGCGCAGCGGCCCGGCGAACAGGTCGGCCTCGTGGTCGGCGACCAGGATCCGCTCCCGGACCTGCGCCAGGGCGATGTCGTCGAGCCGTGTCCCGCCCCAGGTGACGCCCGACGGGGCGTACCGGCCGAGGCGGTCCACCACGGCGGCGGCGTCGGCGGGGCGGTCGGCGGCCAGCGCGGTCAGCCGGCCCGGCAGCACCCGCACACCGGAGTCGGGGTCGTGCAGCACCGACGGCTCGGCGGGGGCGTCGGCGGTGCCGCCGTCGGCCGGCGGCTGAAGCCGCAGCAGCCGTACGACCCGCCGGGCGGCCACCACGCCCCGGCTCAGCTGGTAGCCCATGTCGATGAGGAACGCCACCGGGCCCACCAGCACGGCCACATAGCCGTACACCGCCACCAACTCGCCCACGGTGATGTGCCCCTGGGCGGTCAGCCGGGCCGCGAGCCATGTCACCACGGCGAGGAACAGCGTCGGCAGTCCCACGCCCAGCGCCTGCATCCAGCTGGTCACCGCCCCGACCCGGTACCCCTGTTCGCGCAGCCGCCGCGAGTCGCGGCGGAAGGCGTCGGCGACCAGGCCCTTGCCGCCGAGGCCGCCCAGCACGCGCAGCCCGCCCGCGAGGTCGCCGATCCGCGCGGTCAGCACACCCTGCCGCTCCCGGTACTCGCTCTCCGTGCCCTGCAACCGCCCCATCAGCGGCCCCACGACGACAGCGATCACCGGCATCCCGAGCAGCACCACCGCGGCCAGCAGCGGCGAGACCGACAGCAGCAGCCCGGCCACCACCAGGTAGGCGACGACCGCGCCGACACCGGGGCCGACGACCGTCAGCGACTGGCTGATCGTCTGCACGTCGCCCACGCCGATCGTGACGACCTCCCCGGCCCGGGTCTGCCGCGCCAGCGAGGCGCCCAGCCGCACCGCCTGCCCGACGACCACCTTCACCGTGCGGAAGTTGGCGTCCATCCGCACCCGGGTCATCGTGCGGTGCCGCATGATGCTCAGCCAGGCGTTGAACGACCCCACCACGAACAGCGCCGCCGACCAGCCCGCCAGTGCGCCCATGTCACCCGGTTCGAGGCCCTCGTCGATGGCCCGGGACATCAGGTACGGCGTCGCCGCCAGCAGCACCATCCACGTACTGCCGAACAGCGCCCCCAGGGCGCACCGGCCCGGCTGCCGGGTCACCAGCCACCACAGGTAGCGGGCCCCGCCGCGACAGTCGGGCGTGCCGGGATCCTCGTACGCGTCGATCATCCGTTCCCCCGAGAGATGCGTGAGAGACATCGAGAGGCGGTCACGCCAGACTGTCCCGCCACGCCCGGTGCAGATCCGCGAACCGGCCCGTGCCCGCGACGAGTTCGGCCGGGCCGCCGTCCTCGACGATCCGCCCGTGCTCCATCACCAGCACCCGGTCCGCGATCTCGACGGTCGACAGCCGGTGCGCGACGACGACCGCCGTACGGCCCTTCAGCACCGTCGCCATCGCCCGCTGCACGGCCCGCTCGCCCGGGACGTCCAGCGAGCTGGTCGCCTCGTCGAGGATCAGCACGGCCGGGTCGGCCAGCAACGCCCGGGCGAACGCGACGAGTTGCCGCTGCCCGGCCGAAATGCGGCCGCCCCGTTTGCGGACGTCGGTGTCGTAGCCGTCGGGCAGGGCGCTGATGAAGTCGTGCGCGCCGATCTCCTTCGCCGCCTGCTCGATCTCCTCACGGGAGGCGTCCGGGCGGCCGATGGCGATGTTCTCAGCGACCGTGCCGGAGAACAGGAACGCCTCCTGCGTCACCATCACCACCCCGCGCCGCAGTTCGGGCATCGCGAGGTCACGCAGGTCGACGCCGTCGAGCAGCACCCGCCCCTCGGACGGGTCGTAGAACCGGGCGAGCAGCTTGGCCAGGGTCGACTTGCCCGCGCCGGTCGAGCCGACCACCGCGACCGTCTGCCCGGCCGGGATGGTCAGGTCGAAACGGGGCAGCACCTCGCCGCCGGTGCGGTAGCCGAACCGCACCCCGTCGAAGACGACCTCACGGCCGGGATGCTCGCTCTCCAGGGGCGGGAGCTCCTTGGGCACCGACGGCTCGGGCACCGACGGACGCTGCGCGAGCAGCCCGGCGATCTTCTCCAGCGAGGCCGCCGCCGACTGGTACGAGTTGAGGAACATGCCGAGCCGGTCGATGGGGTCGTACAGCCGCCGCAGGTACAGCACCGCCGCCGCCAGCACCCCGAGCGCCAGCGTGCCGTCCGCGACCCGGTAGGCGCTCCACAGCACGATCGCCGCGACGGCCGTGTTGGCGACCAGCCGCGAGCCGGTGACGTACCGGGCCATCTCCAGGAGCGCGTCCCCGTTGGCCCGCTCGTGCCGCTGGTTCAGGACGCGGAAATCGGCGTCGTTGACGGCCTCGCGCCTGAAGGCGCGCACCGGCCGGATGCCGTTCATCGTCTCCACGAACTTCACGATCACGGCGGCGATGGCGGTGGACCGCTGCCCGTACACCCGCGCGGCGCGCCGCCGGTACATCCGTACGAGGAGGTACAGCGGCACGAACGACGCCACCGCCACCGCGCCGAGCCCGAGGTCCAGCCAGAGCAGCAGCGCCGAGATGTAGACGAACGACAGGATGATCGTGACGAGTTCCTGCAGGCCCTCGTCCAGCAGTTCGCGCAGCGACTCGACGTCCGTCGTGGAACGGGAGATGAGCCGGCCCGAGGTGTAGCGCTCGTGGAAGTCGATGCTCAGCGCCTGCGCGTGGCGGAAGATCCGGCCGCGCAGGTCGAGCAGCACGTCCTGGCTGACCCGGACCGAGAGGGCGACGAACGCGTACTGCAGCCCACCCGAGGCCAGCGCGCACACCAGATAACCCACGGCCACCGCGATCAGCGGACCGTGGTCGCCGGCCCGGAACGCGGGCACGGCACGGTCGATCGCGTACGCCACCAGCAGCGGACCCGCCTGCACGGTCGCCTGCACGAGCAGCAGCAGAAGCGACGTCAGGGCGACGCGGGCCTTCATCGGGGCGAGCAGGGAACGCAGCAGGGCGGCGGTGGCGCCCGGGGGAGTGGGCAGGACGTCCCGGTCGAAGGGGTCGCCGGCGCCGGGGGACCGGTCGCCGGGTTTGTCCTGGGCGGGCGTGGTGGCGGGCGCCGTCATCGGCAGTCCTCCTGTTCCCCGGACCGGTCCCCGGCCTCTTCCCCGGCCATTGCTCCGGCCTCTTCTCCGGACATTTCTCCGGGCACTTCTCCGGACATGAGATGCGCGTACTCGGCGTTCATGCGCAGCAGTTCGTGGTGGGTGCCGACCGCGGCGATACGACCGCCGGAGAGCAGGGCGACGCGGTCGGCGAGCAGCACGGTGGACGGGCGGTGCGCCACGATCAGGGCGGTGGTGTCCGCCAGCACCTGCCGCAGGGCGGCCTCGACGGCGGCCTCCGTGTGGACGTCGAGCGCGGACAGCGGGTCGTCCAGGACGAGGAACTCCGGCCGGCCGACGACGGCCCGCGCGAGCGCCAGCCGCTGCCGCTGACCGCCGGAGAGACTGAGCCCCTGCTCACCGACCTGGGTGTCCACCCCCTGGGGCAACGCGTACACGAAGTCGGCCTGCGCCACGGCCAGCGCCCGCTCCAGCTCCGCCTGTCCGGCTCTGTCGCCGGCCCCCATGAGAACGTTGTCGCCGACGCCGGCGGAGAAGAGCGTGGGCTCCTCGAAGGCGACGGCGACCTTGGCACGCAGCTCCTCGCGGGACATCTCCGTGATGTCCACCCCGTCGAGCGTGATCCGCCCCGAGGTCACCTCGTGCAGGCGGGGGATGAGCGCGGTCAGCGTCGTCTTGCCGCTTCCGGTGGCCCCGACCAGGGCCATGGACTCGCCGGGGCGCACGTGGAGGTCGATGCCGTCCAGGGCGGGAGGGGAGCCGGGGGGAGCGTCCGGGTAGCGGAAGGTGACGTTGTGGAACCGTAGACCGCCGCGAGCTGACGCGGTCAGCCCGCGGGCAGCACCTCGCAGCGCCGAGTTGCGCGACCCATCCCCCGACGTCGACGCCGACGCCGATGCCGACGCACCAGAAACCCCCGGCTCCTCCACCTCCGCATCCATCACCTCGAAATACCGTTCCGTCGCCGTCGCCGCCTCCTGACTCATCGCCAGCAGAAACCCGATCGACTCCACCGGCCACCGCAACGCGAGAGCCGTCGACAGAAACGCCACCAGCGTCCCCGCCGACAACTCCCCGTCGGCCACCTGAACGACGCCCACCACCAACGCCGCCCCGATGGCGATCTCCGGCAACGTCACGATGACGCCCCAGAGCGTCGCCAGCAGCCGTGCCTTGCGCAGCTCCGTTCCCCGCAAGGTCCCCGACAGCTCCCGGAACGCCCGCGCCTGACTCCGGTGCCGCCCGAACCCCTTGATGATCCGGATGCCGAGCACGCTCTCCTCGACGACCGTGGTCAGATCCCCCACCTGGTCCTGCGCGAGCCGCGCCACCTCGGCGTACCGCTTCTCGAAGACCACGCACATCACGATCATCGGCACGGCCGGACCGAGGATCACCAGCCCCAGCGTCCAGTCCTGCAGCAGCATGATGATCACGCCGACGAGAATCGTCACCCCGTTGACCAGCAGGAACGTCAACGGAAAGGCGAGGAACATGCGCAGCAGCATCAGGTCCGTCGTCCCCCGGGACAGCAGCTGCCCCGAGGCCCACCGGTCGTGGAAGGCCACCGGCAGCCGCTGCAGGTGCCGGTACAGATCCGCCCGCATCTCCGCCTCGACGTGCGACAGCGGCCGGGCCACCAGCCACCGCCGCAGCCCGAACAGCAGCGCCTCGGCGAACCCGAGCAGCAGCAGGTACAGCGCCCCGAGCCACACGCCCGCCGGATCCCGGTCGGCGACCGGACCGTCCACCATCCACTTCAGGACGAGCGGGATCACCAGCCCCGCGCAGGAGGCGAGGATCGCGACGAACGCGGCGGTGAACAGCCGCACCCGCACGGGCCGAACGTACGGCCACAGACGCAGCAACGTACGTACGGCGGAACGGTCGTTGGCGGGGTTGCGGGCCAGGTCCTGGCCGGGTTCCCGGGCGGGTGCGGATGTCGTGGCCATCAGCAGCGAGCCTACGGATCGCCACTGACACTGCCCACCGAGTTTTGGCCGGACCGCGACCGGCCGCCGGTCCTACGACCTGCGCGTTCGAGGAGTCGTACGACGGCATCAACCGATCGGATGATGCCCGTTCGAGCGTGACGGCCGATGCGGCGGACCCCGCCGCCCCGGGACCCTCGACGCATGTCCGTCATCGAAGTCACCGACCTGCGCAAGGCCTACGGCGGCAGGCCCGTCGTCGACGGTGTATCCTTCGCCGTCGAGGAGGGCGAGATCTTCGGCATTCTCGGCCCGAACGGCGCCGGCAAGACCACCACCGTCGAGTGCGTCGAGGGCCTGCGGGTCCCCGACGCGGGCCGCGTCCGCGTCACCGGCCTGGACCCCGTCACCGACCACGAGAAGGTCGCCCGCGTCCTCGGCGCCCAGCTCCAGCAGAGCGAGCTCCAGGCCAAGCTCACCGTCCGCGAGGCGCTGGAACTGTACGCGGCCTTCCACCCGAGCCCGCTCGACTGGAGGCCGCTCGCCGAACGCCTCGGCCTGACCACCAAGCTGACCACCCGGTTCGCCAAGCTCTCCGGTGGCCAGAAGCAGCGCCTGTTCATCGCGCTCGCGCTCGTCGGCAATCCCCGGATCGTCGTCCTGGACGAGTTGACCACCGGCCTCGACCCGCGCGCCCGCCGGGACACCTGGAAGCTGATCGAGGACATCCGCGCGAACGGCGTGACCGTCCTCCTCGTCACCCACTTCATGGAGGAGGCACAGCGCCTGTGCGACCGGATCGCCGTGCTCGACAAGGGGCGGGTGGCCGCGCTGGACACCCCGGCCGGCCTGATCCGCCGCTCCACGGGCGCCACGGTCATCAGCTTCACGCCGTCCGCGCAGCTCGACGACCGTGACCTGAACGCGCTGCCCGCCCTCGCGTCGATCGACCGCAAGGACGGCCGTATCACGCTCGCCGGCACCGACGAGACGGTGAACGCCGTCATCACGCTCCTCGCCCGCCACCACATCACCGCCCACCAACTCCGCGTGACTGACGCCACGTTGGACGACGCGTTCCTCGACCTCACGCAGGAGGCAGCGGCATGAGCGCGGCCGTCGTCAACACCGCCGTACTGAAGACCGAGGCCCGGCTCGTCCGCCGGGAACCCGGCACCCTGTTCTGGATCCTGGTGTTCCCCGCTCTCCTGCTGGCGATCCTCGGCACCATCCCGGACTTCCGCGAGCCGGACCCCACCTTCGACGGGCTGCGCGTGATCGACGTCTACGTCCCGATCACCGTGCTGCTCGGCCTGACCGTCGGCGGACTCCAGTCGATGCCGCAGACACTCACCGGCTACCGCGAGCGCGGCATCCTGCGCCGGATGTCCACCACGCCCGTACGGCCCTCCGCCCTGCTGTCCGCGCAGATGCTGGTGCACGGCGCGGCTGCCCTGGCCTCGGCGGTGCTGGCCCTCGCGGTCGGCCGGTTGGCCTTCGACGTACGACTGCCGCAGCAGGGCTTCGGATACGCCGCGGCCCTGATCCTGACCGTCCTGGCCGCCTTCGCCCTGGGCTCGGTGGTCGCCGCCCTGTCCCGGACGACGAGCATCGCGACCGCCCTCGGGACCGCCCTGATGTTCCCGTCGATGTTCTGCGCGGGCCTGTGGCTGCCGGTGCAGGCCATGCCGGACCTGATGGCCCGAGTCGTCGGCTACACCCCGTTCGGGGCGGCGGCGCCGGCGCTGAACCAGGCGGCGGCGGGTGACTGGCCCGGCTGGGACCACCTGGGCGTGCTCGTCGCCTGGACGGTCCTGCTCACCGCCGCGGCCTCGCGCTGGTTCCGCTGGGAATAGGCGACCGTCCGTGCAGACTGGGAAGATGACCGCGGTGGACCGGCACATCGAGAAGCGGTGGGAGCAGTTCCACACCTGGGGTCCGTACGGGCTGCTCGGTATCTCCACCGTCTTCTCGGCCGTCACCACCGAGCTGTTGGACGGCCCCGGCGAGTGGTACGCGGCCGGGATCCTGGTCGTCGCCGCGCTCGCCCTCCAGCTGTGGTGGGACGGGACCCGGACCCGCCGGACCGGCCGCGGTCTGACCCCCTCCCGGACCGGGACGGCGTACTACGTCCTGCGCTGGGTGTTCGCCTTCGCCCTCGCCTGGATCAACCCGTTCTTCGCGTTCTACGCGGTCGCGGGCTACTTCGACGCCGACAAGCTGATCCCGGGCAGACGTCGGCAGCGGCTCGCCATGGTCCTCACCTCGATCGTCATGGCCGGCTCGCAGTCCGGCGGGCTGCCGCCGGAAGGCGAGGGCCATTGGGCGGTGTTCGCCGGGCTCCTGGTGGTGAACAACGCGCTGGTGATGGCGATCGCCCACATCAGCGAGCAGGAGGAGATCCGCTCCCGGGCCAGGGCCGTCACCATCGCCGAACTCGAACGCACCAACGCGGCGTTGCAGCAGGCCCTCGACGAGAACGCCGCCCTGCACGCCCAACTCCTGGTCCAGGCAAGGGAAGCCGGGGTCGCCGACGAGCGCCGCCGCCTCGCCGCCGAGATCCACGACACCCTCGCCCAGGACCTGACCGGCATCATCGCCCAGCTCCAGGTCGTCGCGACCGCCCCCGACCTGCCGACCGCCCGCACCCACCTCGACCGCGCCTCCGCCCTGGCCCGCCACAGCCTCGGCGAGGCCCGCCGCTCCGTGCAGAACCTCGTTCCCGTGGCACTGGCGGACGACGGACTGCCGGAAGCCCTGAAGAGCACGGTCGCCGAATGGGGCGAACGCACGGGCGTGCGCGCGGAGTTCACGGTGACGGGCACCGCGGAACAACTCCACGACGAGGTCTCGGCGACGCTGCTGCGGATCGCCCAGGAGGCCCTGTCCAACGCCTCCCGCCACGCCCGGGCCACCCGCCTCGGTGTCACCCTGTCCTTCCTGGGCGACGAGGTCATCCTCGACATCCGCGACGACGGGCGGGGCTTCGACCCGCTCGCCCTCCCCGAACGCACCCGCACCGGCGGTTTCGGCCTGGACGGCATGCGGGCCCGCGCCGAACGCATCGCGGGCTCCCTCACGGTCGAGTCCGAGCCGGGCCACGGCACGACGGTCTCGGCTCGCGTACCGTTGGTCCGCCATGAGTGACGAGGTGTTGATCTCCCTGCTGATCGTCGACGACCACCCTGTCGTACGGGACGGCCTGCGCGGCATGTTCGAGTCCGCGCCGGGTTTCAGGGTCCTGGGGGAGGCGTCGAACGGCGTCGAGGCGGTCTCGCTCGCCTCCGAACTCGACCCCGACGTGATCCTCATGGACCTGCGCATGCCGGGCGGGGGAGGAGTGGCCGCCATCCACGAGCTGACCAGCACCGGCGCCCGCGCCAAGGTCCTCGTCCTCACCACGTACGACACCGACTCCGACACCCTCCCCGCGATCGAGGCGGGCGCCACCGGCTACCTGCTCAAGGACGCCCCGCGCGAGGAGCTCTTCACCGCCGTGCGGGCCGCCGCCGAGGGCCGCACCGTCCTCTCCCCGGCCGTGGCCTCCCGTCTTGTGTCCGCGGTCCGTGCTCCCAGGGCGCCCGGCAACGAGCCGCTGTCCGCGCGTGAGCGCGAGGTCCTGGCCCTGGTCGCCCGGGGCACCTCCAACCGGGAGATCGCCCGTGAGCTGTTCATCAGTGAGGCGACGGTGAAGACCCACCTCACCCACCTGTACGCCAAGCTCGGCGTCAAGGACCGCGCGGCGGCGGTGGCGGTGGCGTACGACCGGGGAATCCTCGGCTGAGCAGCCGCCCGGGCCGGGTTTCAGCGGTCCGCGACCCGCATCTCGAACCAGGTCGTCTTTCCGCGCGGCAGCAGATCGACCCCCCACCGGTCGGACAGCTTGTCGACCAGGAAGAGTCCCCGGCCGCTGACGTCCAGCTCCTGAACCGGCATCAGGCAGGGCAGGCCACGGGACGGGTCGCGGACCTCGACGCGGATCCAGCCGCGGCGGCGGCGCATGCGCAGGCCGAAGACGCGGGCGCCGGTGTGGCGTACGGCGTTGCCCACGAGCTCCGACACGAGCAGGACGGCGCCCTCCGCGGTCTTGGGTCCGAGTCCCCACTCGCGCAGGATCACCACCTGGACGAGCCGCCGCGCGGTGGCCGCGGACTCGGGACGGGACGGCAGCGGGACCTCCGCATCCGTCGGGTTGCCGAACAACTCGAGCGCCTTCAACGCGCGTTCGTCCTCGACCGCCGGCGACCAGCGCGCCGCGGTCGCACGTGCGTGTCCCCGCGGCTGTTCCATACCCTCCAGCCCCGCCATGCCCCCATCATGGCCGCCCAGCGCTCCCCCCGGGGCCGTTACCGGGGAATACGCCCCCTTCGAGCCCCCGCCGCACGGCAGTCGATCGGCATATGTCATAAGCATTGCAGGGTCGGCCGCGGCTCGCCTGACCTGCGGCGACGGCTGTGCTGCCGGCAATCGACAGACTCCCTCGACAAGGCGGACTTAAGGGTGCCTTAAGGCTCCCATAAACCGCCCCATCGAGGGACCCGGATCGGACGTGCCGTCAATTGCAAGAGGACGCGGGCAGATGCACGGGACGATGCGCGGGAGGGCGCACGGGACGACGCGCCACAGCAGCCGGCAGACTCAGGTGAGGGCTCAGGGGAGGATGCAGGGGAGGACTCGGGGCAGGACTCAGGGCAGGACTCAGAGGAACTTCGCCTTGCCCGGCCCCTCCTCCACGAAGCTGCGCATCCCCCGGGCACGGTCCTCCGTGGCGAACAGGCCCGCGAACCAGTTGCGTTCCACGGCCAGACCCGTCTCGAGGTCCGTCTCCAGGCCCGTGTCGATCGACTCCTTGGCCGCGCGCAGCGCGATCGCCGGCCCCTGCGCCAGCTTCGCGGCCCAGGCGTGCGCCTGGTCGTACACCTCGGCGGCCGGGACGATCCGGTCCACCAGGCCCAGGGTGAGCGCCTCGTCGGCCCTGACCTGGCGGCCCGTGAAGATGAGGTCCTTGGCCTTGGACGGGCCGATCAGCCGGGCCAGGCGCTGGGTGCCGCCCGCGCCCGGGATCAGGCCGAGGAGGATCTCCGGCTGGCCGAGCTTGGCGTTGTCGGCGGCGATGCGGTAGTCCGCGCACAGCGCGAGCTCGCAGCCGCCGCCCAGCGCGTACCCCGTCACGGCGGCGACGACCGGCTTGGGGATGCGGGCCACGGCGGTGAACGAGTCCTGCAGGGCGCGGGCGCGCAGGACCATCGCCGTGTGGTCCATCGCCTGCATCTCCTTGATGTCCGCGCCCGCCGCGAACACCTTCTCGCCGCCGTAGATCACCACGGCGCGCACGTCCTCCCGGCGCGTGGCCTCCTCCGCGAGCTCCTTGAGCCGGTCCTGCGTGGCGACGTCCAGCGCGTTCATGGGCGGGCGGTCCAGGCGCAGCGTGCCGACGCCGTCCGCGACTTCCAGATGTACGGTCATGCGCAGCAGGTTAACGGGCACTAACGACAACGGGCCCGGTGCGGTCGGTCACACCGGGCCCGTACATCTGACGAGGACCTACTTCTTCCACTTCTCCCACGACATGTTCCAGCCGTTGAGCCCGTTGTCCGGGGCGACGGTCCGGTCGTTGGAGTTCTTGACGATCACCACGTCGCCGATCAGGGAGTTGTTGAAGAACCAGGCGGCCGGCGTGCCCTTGTCCCAGCCGCCGCGCACGTCGCGCAGACCGATGCAGCCGTGGCTGGCGTTGTAGTCGCCGAAGGCGCCGCTCGCCCAGTAGTTGCCGTGCAGGAAGGTGCCGGAGGTGGTCAGGCGCACGGCGTGCGGGACGTCCTTGATGTCGTACTCGCCGCCGTAGCCGACCGTCTCGCCGTTCATGCGGGTCACCACGTGCTTCTCGCTGATGACCATCTGCCCGTTCCAGGTCTCCATGCCGGGCTTGCCGGTGGTGACGGGGATGGTCTTGATCACCTTGCCGTCCCGCATGACCTTCATCGTGAGCTTCTTGGCGTCGACGACGGAGACCTGGTTGCGGCCGATGGTGAAGGAGACGGTCTTGTCCTGCTTGCCGTAGACGCCGTCGCGGCCCTCGACGCCGTCGAGGTTGAGGTCGACGGTGACCTTGGTGCCGGGCTTCCAGTACTTCTCCGGCCGGAAGTCGAGGCGGTCGTTGCCGAACCAGTGGCCCTCGACGTCGACGGCCGGCTCGGTCCTGAACCTGATGGCCTTCTCGACGGCCTCGGGGTTGGTGATGCCCCGGGTGAAGCGGATCGAGAACGGCATGCCCACGCCGACCTTGGAGCCGTCCTCGGGGGTGAAGACGCCGACGAAGGTGTTCTTCGGCGTCAGTGTGGTGAAGCCGGCGTCCTCCGCGGCCGTACGGCCCTCGGAGTCCTTGGCGACCGCGTGCACCGTGTACTTGGTGGCGGCGGCCAGGTGGGTGGACGGCGTCCAGGTGGCGCCGTCCCCGGATATCTTCCCGTCGACCTCGTCGCCCTCGGCGTCCTTGACCACGACCTCGGTCAACTTGCCCTTCGCGGCGCTCACTTCGAGGACGCCGCTGGTGTCGACGGCCTTCGCGCCGTCCTTCGGCGTGATGCTGACGACGGCCTCGGACTGCTTGCTCCGGGCCGCAGCCGAATCTGAGGCGTTCTCGCCCTTGCCGTCCCCCGGCCCGGACTCCGAGCCCGACCCCCCGCCGCACGCGGTGACGGCCAGCAGCAGCACGCCGAGTATCAGTGCCAGCGGCCCCCTGCGGCCCCGCACCCGTGCGTCAACCGACGCCCCCCATATCGGTCCCTTGTTCAAGTTTTCTCCCCTCGCAGGGCCCGGTCAGGCCTGCACCCCTGCGCGTCCCGAGCGCGCACCGGCGCATAGTAACCACAGGCCACGGGCGTACGGGCCGTGCGAGTGTCACCGTTCAGTCCCAACTTCAACGGAAAGTTGGGACCACCCGCCCCCCTGTCGGCCTACTCGCCCCCGTATCGGATTACTTCACCGCACTACCCGCCTTCCACGCCTTCCAGCTCATATTCCACCCGCCGAGCCCGTTGTCGGGAGCGACCTTCTTGTCCTTGCTGTTCACGACCTCGACGACGTCCCCGATGAGACTGCGGTCGAAGAACCAGCCCGCCGGGGTGTCCGCGCCGCCGCCCTTCACATCGCGCAGCCCCACACAGCCGTGGCTGACGTTGGTCCGGCCGAAGACGTTCTCAGGCGCCCAGTAGTTGCCGTGCAGGAAGGTGCCGGAGGTGGTCAGGCGCATGGCGTGCGGCACGTCCGGGATGTCGTACTCGCCCTTGCCGTCGGCCTTCTTGAAGCCGACCGTGGCGCCGTTCATCCGGGTCAGCTCCAGCATCTCGGTGACCACCATCTTGCCGTTGTACGTGGTGGTCTTCGGCGCCCCGGCCGTGATCGGCACGGTGGCCAGCAGCTCGCCGTCCCGCCGCACCTGCATGGTGTGCTTCGCCGCGTCGACGAGGGAGACCTGACTGCGGCCGACGGTGAAGGAGAACCTCTTGGACTGCAGCCCGTAGACCCCGCGCGCCCCTTCCACGTCCCTCAGGCGCAGGTCGACGGTGACCTTGGTGCCCGGCTTCCAGTAGTGCTCGGGGCGGAAGTCGATACGGGACCGGCCGAACCAGTGCGGGCGGACCTCGACGGCGGGTTCCGCGGTCACCCGGATCGCGCGTTCGACGGCCGCGCGGTGGGTGATCTCCCGGTTGAACTCCAGCGAGACGATCATCCCGGTGCCGACCGTGGCCCGGTTCTCCGGGCTGACGTACCCGATGAACCGCTCCGCCGGGACGTACGTCGTGAACGTGACGTGGCGGGCCGAGCGGCGCCCGTGGCCGTCCAGGGCCACCGCGTCGACCGTGTACCGGGCGGCCAGCGCCAGCCTCTCCTCCTCCGGTTCCCAGGTCAGCCCGTCGGCGGAGATCCGCCCGGGCACCGGGAAGTCCTGCGCGTCCTGCGAGCGGACGACCTTCACCGACTCCAGCCGCCCGTCCGGCACCCGCACCCGCAGCTTCTCACCGGGGCGCACGCCCCTGCTGCCGTCCGCGGGGGTGACGCGGATGACGTCCTCGGCGGCCGGGGGAGCGCCGAACGCCCCGCCGATCCCGCCTCCACCGCCGTCCGGGGTACAGCCGACGACCCCGGCCAGCAGTCCTGCCCATGTCACTACGGCGGCCAGCACGGCCCTCGCGCGCCGTGCGCGCCCTTTTACGTGCCTCACGAGGAGCCCAACGACGGTCCTCGTCCCCGGGAAACGACCATGCCGCCCCCCGGGGAAACGTGAGTGCGAGCCACCCTCTGGGCAGAACAGTGGGGAGGACGACGCGCAGGGGAGCCGTGGCCCGGGCCGCACCGAGGTGGCCGCACTTCTCTGTCCCCCGTCGTTCCACGAGCCGCGGGAGGCTGACAGGTGTCCAGCGCAGCCGAGCAGGAGGCGGTGGCCGGCGATCGGGCCACCGAGGACGGCCGCCCGGCCGCCGTCGTGAACGGCGTCAGGCAGCCCGCGCTGCCCACCGTGCCCGCGTGGCCGGGCGCGCCGATGCCGCTGGGTGCCCGCTTCCGGGCCGGCCCGGACGGCGTGGCGGGGACCAACTTCGCGCTGTGGGCGGGTGGGGCCGAGGGGGTGGAGCTGTGCCTCTTCGACGAGCGGGGCAAGGAGACGCGCGTCCGGCTGACCGAACTGACGCACGAGATCTGGCACGGCTTCGTGCCCGGCGTGCTCCCCGGCCAGCGCTACGGCTACCGGGTGCACGGCCGGTGGGACCCGTGGACCGGCGCCCGCTGGAACCCGGCGAAGCTGCTCCTCGACCCGTACGCGCGCGCGGTGGACGGTGACTTCAGTCTGCCGCCGGAGGTGTACGGGCACGTCCGGGACTGGCCCCAGCAGCACGTCGCCGACACCGTGCGCGACGACCGCGACTCGGCGCCGTACGTCCCCAAGGGCGTCGTCGTCCACGATGACGACGACTGGGCCGACGACCGCCGCCCCAAGACGCCGTGGGCCGACTCGGTCATCTACGAACTCCACGTCAAGGGCTTCACCAAGCTGCACCCCGGCATCCCCGAGGACCTGCGCGGCACCTACGCCGGCCTCGCCCACCCGGCGGCCGTCGAGCACCTGGTGAAGCTGGGCGTCACGGCCGTGGAGCTGCTGCCGGTGCACCAGTTCGCGCACGAGGACCACCTGCTGCGCCGGGGACTGCGCAACTACTGGGGCTACAACTCCATCGGCTACTTCGCCCCGCACGCCGCCTACGCGGCCTCCGGCACGACCGGCCAGCAGGTCGGCGAGTTCAAACGCATGGTGCGCGCCCTGCACGCGGCCGGCATCGAGGTCATCCTCGACGTGGTGTACAACCACACGGCCGAGGCGGGCGAGCTGGGACCGACGCTGTCGTTGAAGGGCATCGACAACCGCGGCTACTACCGCCTCCAGCCCGACGCCCGCCGGTACGCCGACTACACCGGCTGCGGCAACACCCTCCACGTCGTCCAGCCGCACGTGCTGCGCCTCATCACGGACTCCCTGCGCTACTGGGTGACGGAGATGGGCGTGGACGGCTTCCGCTTCGACCTGGCGGCGGCGCTGGCCCGCTCCATGCACGACGTCGACATGCTCTCCCCGTTCCTCGCGGTCATCGCCCAGGACCCGGTCCTGCGCCGGGTCAAGCTCATCGCGGAGCCGTGGGACGTGGGCTCCGGCGGCTACCAGGTGGGTGCCTTCCCGCCCCTGTGGACGGAGTGGAACGACCGCTACCGCAACGCCGTACGGGACTTCTGGCGGCACGCCCTGCCCGACGTACGCGAGATGGGCTACCGCCTGTCGGGCTCCAGTGACCTGTACGCCTGGGGCGGGCGGCGCCCGTACGCCTCGGTCAACTTCATCACCGCGCACGACGGCTTCACCCTGCGCGACCTCGTGTCCTACGAGCGCAAGCACAACGAGGCCAACGGCGAGGGCAACCGGGACGGCACCGACGACAACCGGGCCTGGAACTGCGGCGCCGAGGGCGAGACGGACGACGAGCGGATCCGGGCGCTGCGCAGGCGGCAGCTCCGCAACCTGCTGACCACCCTGCTGCTGTCGACGGGCGTGCCCATGCTGGTGGCGGGCGACGAACTGGGCCGGACGCAACGCGGCAACAACAACGCCTACTGCCAGGACAACGAGATCAGCTGGGTCGACTGGAGCCTGCTGGAGGAGCCCGGCTGGAAGGCCCTGTTCGACCTGACCTCCCGGCTGATAGAGCTCCGCCACCGGCATCCGGTGCTGCGGCGCCGGGCCTTCTTCTCCGGGCGGCCGCAGACCGCGGACGGGCTGCGCGACCTGGCCTGGTTCACCTCCCGGGGCACGGAGATGACGGAGCAGGACTGGTACGCGCCCGCCGCCACGCTCGGCATGTACCTCTCCGGGCGGGACATCCCGGGCCGCGACGAGCGCGGCGCGCAGATCCTCGACGACAGCTTCCTCGCCGTGCTGCACGCCGGGGAGCGGCCGGTGAGCTTCGTCCTGCCGGGCCCGCCGTGGGCGGAGCGCTACGAGGTGGTCGTCGACACCAGCCGGGAGGAACAGGCCGAGGCACCGGGCGTGGAACACCGGGCGGGCACGGCGATCACGGTGCCGGCCCGGGCGGTGCTGCTGCTGAAGGTGGCCGACTGAGGCACCCCCGGGTGAGGGCGGCGGGGTGAGGGCGGGCTGCGCGACCCGTGCGAGCCGCTCTTCGGGTGAATCGGCGGTTTTCCGTCGCAACCCTCCTTAAATGGTGCGGGTGACGCACCCCACCCGAATCACCCGCACCCTGCTCGCGACCGCTGCCCTGGCCGGTGTCGCCGCACTGGCCGCCTGTGGCACCGAGACGGCGAACCGGGCCGCCGAGGCCACCAGGACGGCCGAGACCATCAAGTCGGCGGATACCACCAAGGCGGCCCTGCCCGCCCCGCGCGAGAAGAAGCCCGTCGAGGGACTGCCCGGCATGCCGCCCGTCCTCGACCCGAAGGACGTCTACGCCGCCGACCGCCCGGGCAAGCTGTCCCCGGTGGTCAAGGACTTCCCGTCCCGGGTCTACGTCCCCAACACCGAGTCCGACACGGTCTCCGTCATCGACCCGAAGACGTACGAGATCGTCGACACCATCCCCGTCGGCCGCCAGCCCCAGCACGTCGTGCCCTCCTGGGACCTGAAGACCCTGTGGGTGAACAACAACCGCGGCCACACGCTCACCCCCATCGACCCCAGGACGGGCAGGGCGGGCAAGCCGGTCGAGGTCCACGACCCGTACAACCTCTACTTCACGCCCAACGGCAGGTACGCCGTCGTGATGGCCTCCCTCGACCGCGAACTGGTCTTCCGCGACCCGCACACCATGGAGCGGAAGAAGACCGTCCCGGTCAGCTGCTACGGCGTCAACCACGCCGACTTCTCCCTCGACGGCCGCTACTTCATCGTCTCCTGCGAGTTCAGCGGCGAGCTGCTGAAGGTCGACACCGAGAAGATGAAGGTCGTCGGGCAGCAGAAGCTGCCGTTCGAAGGCGCGATGCCTCAGGACGTGAAAATCTCCCCGGACGGCAAGAAGTTCTACATCGCCGACATGATGGCCCACGGCATGTGGGTCCTGGACGGCGACAAGTTCACCGAGCCCACCCTCCTGCCCACCGGCAAGGGCTGCCACGGCCTGTACGTCAGCCGCGACTCGCGCGAGATGTACGTCTCCAACCGCGGCGAGGGCACCGTCTCCGTCTTCGACTTCACCCGGAACAAGCTGACCAAGAAGTGGCAGCTGCCCGACGGCGGAAGCCCCGACATGGGCGGCGTCTCCGCCGACGGCAAGGTCCTGTGGCTGTCCGGCCGCTACGACGCCGAGGTGTACGCCATCGACACCCGCACCGGAACCCAGCTCGCCCGCGTCCCGGTCGGCAGCGGCCCGCACGGTCTCGCGGTCTACCCGCAGCCGGGCCGCTACTCGCTCGGTCACACCGGCATCTTCCGCTGACGTCAGGGCTGTTGACGGGACGCGCCGCCGCACGAGTGACGATCCCCGGGCCGCCGCCGCGACATCGCGATCGTACTGGCCATGATCACAGCTCGTCTGCGGCGGCGTGCCGCTGCCGCCGTCCTCTCCCTCGCGGCCGTCCTCACGACGACGGCCGCCACGGCTGAGGACCGCGTCAAGGCGGCGGCATCGACCGGAAGTGCATCATCGGCGTCTGCCCGGTGAACAAGACCACCAAGGTCGAGATCATGAGCGGCTGCCAGAGCAACCCCCACTACGAGGCATGGCACTGAGCAGCAGCTCCGCCCCCACCGGTCGGTAGCCGGCCGCCTGGAACGCCCGCACGCTGCGGGCGTTCCCCGGCGCGATCTGCGCCCACAGCGGCTCCGTGACGAGCTGCCGGGCCGCCGTCGCCAGCGCCCGGCCCAGCCCCCGGTGCCGTACTCCCTCGTCCACCTCCACCGACACCTCCAGCCGCCCGGCGACCCCGCGCCCCAGCACCAGCACACCGCCGTCCGTCGTCCACGCGCGCACGTCGTCGCGCCGCCCGCGGGCGTAGGCGATCCGTGGATGGCCGAGGTCCTCGACCTCCTGCAGCGCGAGGGGCGGCTCACCCGGCAGCGGGGAGCCGACCAGGACCGCGTCGATGGTCTCGGAGGTACGCCCCGTCCGCGCCATGAAGGCCGCGAGGAACCGTGCGTTCATCGGCGCGGCCAGGGGATCGCAGTCCAGCGCGTCCAGCGTGTCGTACACCCACCGCGGGTCCTCGTCCGTGAAGACCACCGAGTGCCCGGTGAAGGCGATCACCCCCGCGTCCCGATCGCAGTGCTGCGGCACGACCGTCGTACCGCCGTCCGCCGCTGGGAAGACCCCCCGCGCCGCCGCGCCGAGAATGTCCCGCAGAGTGTCGGCCACCGAGCGCTCCTTGAGTCTCCACCCACTGGAAGGCCCAGACTCGCAGACATGATCGACGAGGGCACCGGACTTTTCACCATCGGCGAGCTGGCCCGGGCTACGGGACTGACCGTACGCACCGTCCGCTACTGGTCCGACGAGGGCGTCCTGCCCCCGGTGGGCCGGTCCGCGGGCGGCTACCGGCTGTACGACGCCGCGTCCGTCGCCCGCCTGGAACTGATCCGCACCCTGCGTGAACTGGGCCTCGGCCTGGACGACGTACGCGGGGTGCTGGCGGGGGAGCGGACGGTCGCGGACGTCGCGGCCACGCATGTCGCTGCGCTGGACGCGCAGATCCGGTCGCTGAAGGTGACCCGTGCGGTGCTGTCGACCGTGGCGCGACGCGGTTCGACCGCAGAGGAGATGACACTCATGAACAAGCTGGCGCGGCTGTCCGCCACTGAACGGCAGCGGATCATGGAGGAGTTCGTAGAGGAGACGCTGCACGGGCTCGACACCGTCGATCCGGAGATACGGGAACGGATGCGGCGTACCGCGGTGGACCTCGCGGACGACCCGACGCCCGAGCAGGTCGACGCCTGGGTCGAGCTGGCCGAGATGCTCCAGGACCCCGAGTTCCGGGCGCACATGCGCAGGGCGGCCGAGTTCAACGCCGCCGACCGGACGCCCCAGGCTCCCAGAGGGCGGTCCCTGTGGTTCGCCAAGCGTCTGGTGGCGCTGGTGGGACCGGCACGGGAACGCGGCATCGACCCAGGGGCGCCCGAGGCCGAGGACGTGCTGCGGGAACTGTTCGGGGACGCCGACCGGGCCGCCGTGCTGGAGCGCATGACGGCGGGGTTCAACGACCGTGTCGCCCGCTACCGCGAACTGCTCGCCATCGTGAACCGGGAGCCCGCACCCCCGCACGCCGAGGACTTCGCATGGGTGGTCGCCGCACTGGAGTCTCGGGCGGGCAGTTAATCTGACCTCCGTCAACCGGACGGCGAAGTACGAGATGAGGGGCGGATCGGTGGCGGACATCGAGGAAGCGCGCAAGCAGTTCGAGCGGATCGATACGGACGGGGACGGATTCATCACCGCTGCCGAGTTCAAGGCCGCCCTGGCCCAGGCGGGCGACTGGAACGTCACCGAGTCGGTCGCGGAGGTCATCATCAGGACCCGCGACCTCAACGGCGACAAGGTGCTGTCGTTCGACGAGTTCTGGTCGTACCTGAGCAAGTGACGCCCGCGGGAAGGGGGGCCGGTCCGGGAGCGGACCGGGCCCCCTTCCTCCTGGCTGGCGCACCGGGGGCTGGAAGCCGTTCCTCTACGCGTACGACTTACTGGGGGGACGCCCGCCCTGCCGACGGGCCGTGACGGCTCCGAGCGCCACCGCCGCTCAGGACGCCCGCCTCCGGTACTGCCCCGGTGCCACGCCGTACTCGCGCTTGAACACCTTGGCGAAGGCGAACTCCGAGTAGCACCCGGTGCGTTGGGCGACCTGGCGCAGGGGAAGGTCGTCGGTGCGCAGTAGGCGGCCGGCCGTCGTCATGCGCCACCACGTCAGGTACGCCAAGGGCGGCCGGCCCACCAGCGCCGTGAAGCGGCGGGCGAAGGCCGCACGGGACAGGCCGCCACGGGCAGCTCCACCGCCGCCCGCAGCGAGCGGTGCGGCGCGCGGCCGGGCGAGCCGGGTGAGGCAGGGCCGTCAGGCGTCCTCGGCCCACTTCCGCAACGCCGCCTTGCTCGCGAAGTCGGCGACGTTCCTGTCCAGCGGATCGTCGGTGTACTGGTGGAAACGCCACTTGGCCTTGATGCGGGGCTTGCCCGCGGTGACGTAGTCGGCGATCCAGAGGCCGTCGCCCGCGTAGGACGTGGTGTCGACGTTGAGCCAGTAGTACCGGTTGCAGTAGAGCACGACCCGGTTGTTCGGCTGTAACTCCTTCACCTTCCGGATGAAGCGGTCCTTCTCGGCGTTGGTCGCGTGGGTGCCGTCGCCGGTCGTCTCCCAGTCGACGGCGAGGATGTCGCCCGCCCGCTCCGGGGCCTTGCCGACGAAGTACTCGGCCTGGGCCGTGAGGTTGCCCGGCCAGAGGAAGTGGTAGAAGCCGACGACCAGCCCGGCGTCGCGGGCCGTCTTCGTCTGGGCGGCGAGTTTGGGGTTGACGTACGAACGGCCTTCCGTCGCCTTGACGAAGACGAAGGAGAGGCCGTCGGTGTCGTACGAGGAGGGCTGGTAGGAGCTGACGTCGATGCCGCGGAGCATGAGGCACTCCCTGACATTCCGTGGGGGGACGGGAGTTGATGATGCCCGCAGATCAGCCCTCGTAACGAGGGAAACGGTTCAGCATTCGATGATGTTCACGGCCAGCCCGCCCCGCGCCGTCTCCTTGTACTTCACCGACATGTCCGCGCCGGTGTCCTTCATCGTCTTGATGACCTTGTCCAGCGACACCTTGTGGGAGCCGTCGCCTCGCATCGCCATGCGGGCGGCCGTGACGGCCTTGACCGCGGCCATGCCGTTGCGTTCGATGCACGGGATCTGGACGAGGCCGCCGACCGGATCGCAGGTCAGGCCGAGGTTGTGCTCCATGCCGATCTCGGCCGCGTTCTCGACCTGTTCGGGCGTGCCGCCCAGGACCTCGGCGAGCGCGCCCGCCGCCATCGAGCAGGCGGAGCCGACCTCGCCCTGGCAGCCGACCTCTGCGCCGGAGATGGAGGCGTTCTCCTTGAAGAGCATGCCGATCGCGCCGGCGGCGAGGAGGAAGCGGACCACGCCGTCCTCGTCCGCGCCGGGCACGAAGTTCATGTAGTAGTGCAGGACCGCCGGGATGATGCCGGCCGCGCCGTTCGTGGGGGCGGTGACGACCCGGCCGCCGGCCGCGTTCTCCTCGTTCACCGCCATCGCGTAGAGGGTGATCCACTCCATCGCGTGGGCCGCCGCGTCGCCCTCGGCACGCAGTTGGCGGGCCGTCATCGCCGCGCGGCGGCGGACCTTCAGGCCGCCGGGCAGGATGCCCTCGCGGGACATGCCGCGCGCCACGCACGCCTGCATCACCCGCCAGATCTCCAGCAGGCCCCCGCGGATCTCGTCCTCCGTGCGCCAGGCCCGCTCGTTCTCCAGCATCAGCGAGGAGATCGACAGGCCCGTCTCCTTCGTCAGGCGCAACAGCTCGTCGCCCGTGCGGAAGGGGTACTTCAGGACCGTGTCGTCCAGCTTGATGCGGTCCGCGCCGACCGCCTCCTCATCCACGACGAAGCCGCCGCCCACCGAGTAGTACGTCTTCGTGAGGAGTTCCGCGCCCGCCGCGTCGTACGCCCACAGGGTCATGCCGTTGGCGTGGTAGGGGAGGGCCTTGCGGCGGTGCAGGACCATGTCCTGGTCGAAGCCGAACGCGATCTCGTGCTCGCCGAGGAGCTTCAGACGCCCGCCGGCCTTGATGGCCTCCACCCGGTCGTCGGCCGTCTCCACGTCGACCGTGCGCGGCGAGTCGCCCTCCAGCCCGAGCAGCACCGCCTTGGGTGTGCCGTGGCCGTGGCCGGTCGCGCCGAGGGAGCCGTACAGCTCGGAGCGTACGGACGCGACGGACTCCAGCAGCCCCTCGTTGCGCAGCCGGCGGGCGAACATGCCGGCCGCCCGCATCGGGCCCACCGTGTGGGAGCTGGACGGGCCGATGCCGATCGAGAACAGGTCGAAGACCGAGATGGCCACGGTGACTCCTCAGTGCGGGGGTGGTGCGAGGGTGGTGCGGTGCTGGTGCGGGGGCGGGGCACCGAGGTCGTCGGCGCCCCGCCGCCCGTTCACTTGTTCAGGTCGGGGTACAGCGGGTGCCGGTCTGCCAGCGCCTTCACCCGTGCCTTCAGGGCCTCGGCGTCGTACGACGGCTTCAGCGCCTCGGCGATGACATCCGCGACCTCGGCGAAGTCCTCGGCCGTGAAGCCGCGGGTCGCGAGCGCGGGCGTGCCGATCCTCAGGCCCGAGGTCACCATCGGCGGCCGCGGGTCGTTCGGGACCGCGTTGCGGTTGACGGTGATGCCGATCTCGTGGAGCCGGTCCTCGGCCTGCTGCCCGTCCAGCTCGGAGTCGCGCAGGTCCACCAGGACCAGGTGCACGTCCGTGCCGCCGGAGAGGACCGAAACGCCGTGCTGGGTGACGTCGTCCTTCACCAGGCGCTCGGCGAGGATCCGCGCGCCCTCCAGGGTACGGCGCTGGCGCTCCTTGAAGTCGTCCGAAGCCGCCACCTTGAAGGCGACCGCCTTGGCCGCGATCACGTGCTCCAGCGGACCGCCCTGCTGACCGGGGAAGACCGCGGAGTTGATCTTCTTGGCCAGCTCGGCCGTGGAGAGGATCACACCGCCGCGCGGGCCGCCCAGCGTCTTGTGGGTCGTGGTCGTGACCACGTGCGCGTGCGGCACCGGGTTGGGGTGCAGCCCGGCCGCGACGAGCCCCGCGAAGTGCGCCATGTCGACCATCAGGTACGCGCCGACCTCGTCCGCGATCCGGCGGAACGCGGCGAAGTCCAGCTGCCGCGGGTACGCGGACCAGCCGGCCACGATCAGCTTCGGCTTGGACTCCTTCGCCAGCCGCTCGACCTCGGCCATGTCGACCCGGCCGTCCTCGCCCACGTGGTAGGCGACGACGTCGTACAGCTTGCCGGAGAAGTTGATCTTCATGCCGTGGGTCAGGTGCCCACCGTGCGCGAGGTTCAGACCCATGATCGTGTCGCCGGGCTTGAGCAGCGCGAACATCGCGGCCGCGTTGGCCTGGGCGCCCGAGTGCGGCTGCACGTTGGCGTGCTCGGCGCCGAAGAGCTCCTTGACCCGGTCGATGGCGATCTGCTCGACCACGTCGACGTGCTCGCAGCCGCCGTAGTAGCGGCGGCCCGGGTAGCCCTCGGCGTATTTGTTGGTGAGGACCGAGCCCTGCGCCTCCATGACCGCGACCGGCGCGAAGTTCTCCGAGGCGATCATCTCGAGGGTGGACTGCTGGCGCCGCAGCTCGGCGTCGACCGCGGCGGCGACGGCCGGGTCGAGCTCGTGCAGCGGGGCGTTCAGAAGAGACGTCATGTACGGGCTCCTCAGCCGGCGATGTGGGCGTCGTACTCGGCGGCGGAGAGCAGGTCGGCCGGCTCGTCCGTGAGGCGCACCTTGAACAGCCAGCCGCCCTCGAAGGGGGCCGAGTTCACCAGCGACGGGTCGTTCACGACGTCCTCGTTGACCTCGGTGACCTCACCGGAGACCGGGGAGTACAGGTCGGACACCGACTTGGTCGACTCCAGCTCGCCGCAGGTCTCGCCCGCGGTCACCGTGGCACCGACCTCCGGGAGCTGGACGAAGACGACGTCGCCGAGCGCGTTGGCCGCGTGCTCCGTGATGCCGACCGTCGCGACACCGTCCTCGGCGGCCGACAGCCACTCGTGCTCCTTGCTGTAGCGCAGCTGCTGGGGGTTGCTCATGGCCTGAATTCTCCTGTACGCGGGGGAGTGCTGATGAATGGGGGACTACTGAAACCGCTGCTGAGCAGCGTGAATGTGCGCGGGGTCACGCGGGGCCGCGCGTCAAGTGTCTACTTCTGGCGCTTGTAGAACGGCAGCGCCACGACCTCGTACGGCTCGTGGGTGCCCCGGATGTCCACCGCGACGCCCGGCGTGCCCGGCGCCGCGTGCGCCGGGTCGACGTACGCCATCGCGATCGGCCTGCCCAGCGTGGGGGAGGGGGCGCCGGAGGTGACCTCGCCGATCACCTCGCCGCCGGCGACGACCGTGTACCCGGCGCGCGGGACGCGGCGGCCCTCGGCGACCAGGCCGACGAGGACCCGGGGAGGCTGCGAGGCGGCCCGCTCGGCGGCCCGCTCCAGGGCCGCGCGGCCGACGAAGTCGCCCTCCTTGTCGAACTTCACCACCCGGCCGAGCCCGGCGTCGAACGGGGTGAGCCCGGTCGACAGCTCGTGCCCGTACAGCGGCATGCCCGCCTCCAGGCGCAGCGTGTCCCGGCAGGACAGCCCGCACGGGACCAGTCCGGCGCTCTCGCCCGCCTTGCTCAGCGCCTGCCACAGCTCGACCGCGTGCTCGGGCTTCACGAACAGTTCGAAGCCGTCCTCGCCGGTGTAGCCGGTACGGGCGATCAGCGCCGGGACACCGGCGACCGTGCCGGGCAGCCCGGCGTAGTACTTCAGGCCGTCGAGGTCGGCGTCGGTGAGGCTCTTCAGGATCCCCGGGGACTCGGGCCCCTGGACGGCGATCAGCGCGTAGGCGTCACGGTCGTCGCGCACCTCGGCGTCGAAGCCGGCGGACCGTTCCACGAGGGCGTCCAGCACCACCTGGGCGTTGGAGGCGTTGGCGACGACCAGATATTCGGGGGCCTCGGTCTCGGCGAGCCGGTAGACGATCAGGTCGTCCAGGATGCCGCCGTCCTCCCGGCAGATCATGGTGTAGCGGGCGCGGCCGACCTTGACGGCGCCGATGTTGCCGACCAGCGCGTAGTCGAGGAGCGCGGCCGCCTGGGCGCCGGTCACCGTGATCTCGCCCATGTGCGAGAGGTCGAACAGCCCGGCCTTCGTACGGACGGCGGTGTGCTCGTCGCGCTCGGAGCCGTAGCGCAGGGGCATGTCCCAGCCGGCGAAGTCGGTCATCGTCGCGCCGAGCGCACGGTGCACGGCATCGAGCGCGGTATGGCGGAGCGGATGGGACGCGGGGGATACAGGGGAATCGGCACTGCTCATCGGTCGGTCGTCTCCCAGGGCATGACGGCGAGGTCGTTCCTCCCCATCTGTCATCGGAACCTGAGAGGTTCGCCACGACCGCCACAGGGACGATCACGGCTTGCACCTTGGGTGGGACCGCCCCTTCCGGTCGTCAGGGGTGGCCCGCTTTTCAGATGTGCCTCGCCCGCGCGGTAACGGGGCCTGAGAGATTCAAGGGAGGGACTTGCTCCTTCGGCGCCCCAGCGACAGTGTGCTGGGAACTCTCCCGCGCGGATTCAAACGGCCGGTATGCAGTTGGCGCGCACATCATTGCACGCATCTCTCGGGCGTGGCAGGGGGACCTTTCACAGGGAACGCACAGCGTGCACAGGCGATCACAGCAGGCTGTGACACGCCTGTTGCGGGAAGTGAACGAAAACACGAGACCTCCGGCATTACCTTCTCTTTACACTCGGCGGGGATGGGACTCGTACCTGGCCCCAGGGGAGGACGATCACGGTGAACAGGACCACGGCGTACGCCACGACCACGGGCATGGCGCTGCCCAAGCAGCCCGACCCGGCTCGGGAGGCGTGCGGCCCACTGCGGTCACCCGTCGTCCGTGATCTGCGGGAGAGGGGCGGCCGCAGCCCGCACGCCCTGCTCTTCGCCCCGCAGGACCTCGTCGTGATCACCGGTCTGCCCGGCAGCGGCAAGTCCACCCTCATGCGGCGCGCCGTCAAGGGGGTGCGCATCGACTCCCAGGACACGCGCGACCGCTGGGACACCCGGATGCCCCGCTTCCTCCCCTACGCCGTCTACCGCCCGCTCGTCCGCCTCGCCCACTACACCGGGCTGCGCCGCGCCCTGCGCACCGGCGAAGGGATCGTCGTGCACGACTGCGGCACGCAGGCCTGGGTGCGCCGCTGGCTGGCCCGCGAGGCCCGCCGCCGGGGCGGCGTCCTGCACCTGCTGCTGCTCGACGTCACGCCGGAACAGGCCCTGGCCGGCCAGCGCGAACGCGGCCGCGGGGTCTCGCGCTACGCCTTCCTGCGGCACCGCGCGGCCACCACCCGCCTGCTGCGCTCCGTCGAGAAGGGCGACCTGCCCGCCGGCTGCGGCTCGGCGATCCTCGTGGACCGGGACGCGGCGAACACCCTGCGCCGCATCGGCTTCACGGGCTGAACGCCGGGGTGCGGTACCGGTTAGCCTTTCAGCCACAGCAGGTTCCAGGCAGGCGGTAGGCAGATGGACTTCCCGGCGGACTTCTCCGCGGACTTCCCGGCGCAGGCGCACCCCCACCCGCACGGCGGATGGCCCGGCAACGAGCTGGAGGAGGTGCTCTCGGCGTCCCTCGGCGTCGGACCGTCGGCCGGCGGCCGGATCATCGAGGTGCTCGGCCGGAGCTTCGTCTGGATCCCGCTGCCCAATGGCGGCGGCCCGCACAGCGGCCCCCTCGACCTGCCCTCCCTGGAGATCGAGGGGCAGGCGTATGTGCCGGTGTTCAGCTCCGAGGAGCAGTTCCGCCAGGTGGTCGGCGCCCACATGGCGTACACCATCGCCCCGGCCGTGGAGTTCGCCCGCGGCCTGCCCCCGCAGGCCGGGATCGCCGTCAACCCGGGCGGTGTGGTCGGCATCCCGCTGCCGCCGCCCGCCGTGGCCGAACTGTGCCGGGTCGGACGCACCCCGCTCGACGGTCCCGCGAGCGGCGGCCGGGTCCGCCTCTTCGAACCCGACTGGCAGGACGACCCGGTGGACTTCCTCTCCGCGGCCTCCGCCGAGTTCGAGGGCATCGGGGTGGTCCTCACCGCCCGCCGCTGCCTCGCCGCCATCGAGACGGCCGACCCGGTCATGTTCGTCGGCGTCGAGCTCTCCCAGTGGGAGGGAGACTTGCGCGCACTGCCGTTGGAGGCCCTCGGCCGGGCCCTGACCAAGGCCCCGGTCACCTGGCCCGTCAACCTCGTCCTCCTCGACGTCGCCCAGGACCCGGTGGGCGACTGGATGCGGGAAAGGGTCCGGCCTTTCTACACCCAGGGCCAGTGAGCCACCTCAAGGGGCGCATACCCAAGGGCGCGGGGCTGTGTAGCTATGCGGCTCCGCCGCGCGGGCGCGACAAGCCACACACAACCCGCAGCCGCGAGAACGGCACCAAGCCCCGAGCTCGGAGGCAGGCTTAAGCTAGTCGCACGGTTGGGTCGAGGGTGTTGTACGAAGGGGCGGTAAAAACGTGAGCGCGAGCGGCACAGCCGCGGCCGGCCAGGTCGAGCACATGCTGCGCCAGGTGACGCCCGGGCGCTACGACGCCTACGAGGCACTCCTGCGCGCGCTCGCCACCCCCTCCACCGGCCAGGTCTGGATGCTGCTGTGGCACGGCCAGGCCGGTTCCCCGGACGCCCAGTACGGGAACATGGAGGTCGACGGCTACGGCTACGCCCCCTGCGTCACCTCCGCCCAGGAACTGAGCGCCAGCGGCTGGAACCGCTCGTACGAGGTGGTCGACGGCCTGGAGGTGGCCCGGGCCCTCTACCCCGACCACTACGGCCTCTGGCTCAACCCGCACGCCCCGGGCGGCGGCGTCGGCATCCCCTGGCTCGACCTGCGCCGGATCGCCACCGGCCTGGACCGCCAGCCCGCAGGCCCTCTCCGGCTGTCCGAACCGGCCATCGAGATCCCGCAGTTCTACGCCCTCCTCGCGCAGAACGCCCACCGCACCCCGGCCGTCCGCTCGCTGCGCCGCGCCTGGGTGCAGCCCGCGCTCGGGGCGCCGTACCTGGCCATCGGCCTGGACGTGTACGACACTTCCCCGCCCGCCGTGGACGCCGTGCGCGCGATGATGCAGCAGTCCATCGGCGCAGTTCCGGACGGCCTGCCCGTGTCGACCGTGGCGATGTCCGACGAGCACGACCCGGTCGCGATGTGGCTGCGCGCCAACGCCCGCCCCTTCTACGACCGCGAGGCCCACGCCGCCGCCCCCGCCCAGGCCCCGGCGGCCGGTTACGGATACCCGCCGGCGCAGGGCCGGTACTGACCGCCCCCGCACCGCCCCTCGTCGCGGCGGACACACTTCTTCGCGCGTAGATGAGGGTGGAAGATCCCGCGCCACCCGGAATGTCCCAACTTGCCTGCGTCCGACCGCCGTTACCCGCTGTTCGGATAACGGAACCCCCCAGCCAGCATCACGTTTACGCATCCATTCACCGCCAAGTCTGGCAACAAAACGCCGAAGCGTTGAAGACTCCCGCACCAGGGGCGTTCGCCCCTGTGTACGACGGACTGATCACGCCGCCACAGCGGCGAAGTGCGTGCCGGTCACCGCCGGTTGAGAGGGGTCCCTGCCTGATGACGGCACCATTGCACGAGCCGACCGCCGAAGCGGCCCCGAGTGCGGCCGAGGAAGCGGCGGTAGCCGGCGGCGAGGCGAAGGCCGTACAGGGGCGTTCCCTGGGGCGCATCGCCTGGGAGCGTCTTAAACGGGACAAACTCGCCCTCGTGGGTGGCGTCGTGGTGCTCCTGCTCATCGCGGTCGCGCTGCTGGCGCCGGTCATCACGAACCTGGTGGGCCAGGATCCCGAGACGCACCACGAGGACCTGATCGACCCTCTGTTCGGCACTCCCAAGGGCGCGTTGGGCGGCATCAGCGGCGAGCACCTGCTGGGTGTCGAGCCGGTCAGCGGCCGCGACATCTTCGCCCGTATCGTCTACGGCGCCCAGATCTCACTCCTCGTGGGCTTCCTGTCCGCGATCGTCGCCGTCGTGATCGGCACCGTCCTGGGTGTCCTGGCCGGCTTCTTCGGCGGCTGGGTCGACGCCCTCATCAGCCGTGTCATGGACGGCCTGCTGGCCTTCCCGCAACTGCTGTTCATCATCGCGCTGGTCTCGGTCATGCCGAACCAGATGCTGGGACTCACCGGCACGGGCGTGCGCCTGTTCGTGATGATCCTGGTCATCGGGTTCTTCGGCTGGCCCTACATCGGCCGTGTGGTGCGCGGCCAGACGCTCTCACTGCGCGAGCGGGAGTACGTCGAGGCGGCCAGATCGCTCGGCGCCGGCCGGTTCTACATCCTCTTCAGGGAACTTCTGCCCAACCTCGTCGCGCCCATCATCGTGTACACGACGATGATGATCCCCACCAACATCCTCACCGAGGCGGCACTCAGCTTCCTGGGCGTGGGCGTCAAGCCGCCCACGGCCTCCTGGGGGCAGATGCTTTCGAGCGCGATCGACTACTACGACTCGGATCCCATGTACATGGTGATCCCGGGCGTGGCGATCTTCATCACCGTTCTTGCCTTCAACCTCTTCGGCGACGGCGTGCGTGACGCGCTGGACCCGAAGGGCTCCCGCTGAACTGCCGTACCCACAGCGACCCGTGGCACCTGGCACGGGGTCTCTCATCTAATCCGGAGGATCCGAGATCGTGACTACCCAACGCACCTCAGGGCGGCGCAAGCAGGCCATGGCCGCTGCAGCCGTGGTCGCCGCGCTGCTGACCACGGCGGCGTGCGGCGGCGGCAACGACAAGGAAGGCTCGAAGAACGGCGCGGCCGGCTTCAACGCCGCGAACAACAAGGTCGCCCAGGCCTCCCTCGCCAAGAAGGGCGGCACGCTGAAGTTCGCCGGCGTCCAGGACGCCGACTCGTGGGACACCACGCGCGGCTACTACGGCTTCATGTGGAACTTCTCCCGCTACTACAGCCGTCAGCTCGTCACGAGCAAGACGGAGCCGGGCAAGGCCGGCACCGAGCTGACCCCCGACCTCGCCACCGGGCTCGCCAAGATCTCGGCCGACAAGAAGACCTACACGTACACCCTGCGTGACGGCATCACCTGGGAGGACGGCAAGCCGATCACCTCCAAGGACATCAAGTACGGCATCGAGCGCGTCTGGGCGCAGGACGTGCTGTCCGGCGGCCCGGTGTACCTGAAGGACGTGCTCGACCCGAAGGGCGAGTACCCGGGTCCGTACAAGGACAAGTCCAAGGACAAGCTGGGCCTGAAGGCCATCGAGACGCCGGACGACAAGACCATCGTCTTCAAGCTGCCGACGCCCAACTCGGACTTCGAGGAGATGCTGGCCCTCACCTCGGCCTCCCCGGTCCGCCAGGACAAGGACACCAAGTCCAAGTACGGCCTGCGCCCGTTCTCCTCCGGCCCGTACAAGTTCCAGTCGTACAACCCGGGCAAGGACCTCACCCTGGTCCGCAACACCGAGTGGAAGCAGTCCTCGGACCCGATCCGCAAGGCGTACCCGGACAAGATCACGGTCAAGTTCTTCTCGAACGCCAACGACATGGACGCGCGCCTGGTCGCCGGCGACTACGACCTGGACATCAACCAGACCGGCATGTCGCCGCAGGGCCGCACCACCGCCCTGAAGCAGCACAAGGCCAACCTGGACAACCCGGTCTCCGGCTACATCCGTTACGCGGTCTTCCCGCAGAGCGTAAAGCCGTTCGACAACATCCACTGCCGCAAGGCCGTCATCTACGGCGCCGACCACGTGTCGCTGCAGAACGCGCGGGGCGGCCCCATCGCCGGCGGTGACATCGGCACCAACATGCTGCCGCCGTCCGTCCCGGGCGCCGAGGGCCAGAAGTACGACCCGTACGAGCTCGCCGGCGCCAACAAGAAGGGCAACGTCGCCAAGGCCAAGGAAGAGCTGAAGGCCTGCGGCAAGCCGAACGGCTTCAAGACCACCATCGCCGTGCGCAACAACAAGCCGGCCGAGGTGGCCACCGCCGAGTCCCTCCAGGCCTCGCTGAAGAAGGTCGGCATCCAGGTCGACATCGACCAGTACGACGGCTCGCAGAGCACCGGCATCATCGGCAGCCCCTCGAACGTGAAGAAGAAGGGCTACGGCATCATCATCATGGGCTGGGGCCCGGACTTCCCGTCCGTCCAGGGCTACGGCATGCCGCTGTGGGACAGCAGCTACATCCTCGAGAGCGGCAACAACAACTTCGCCCTGATCAAGGACAAGACGATCGACGGCCTGTTCGACAAGTACGTCACCACGCTGGACGACGCGGAGAAGACCAGGATCGCCACGGAGATCAACCACAAGGTCATGGAGGGCGGCTACTACCTGCCCTTCGTCTTCGAGAAGTTCATCAACTGGCGCTCGAACCGACTGGCCAACGTCTACACGACGGACGCGTACAGCGGCATGTACGACTTCGTCAACCTCGGCCTGAAGTCCGCGAAGTAAACCCGGCACACCCGCCGTACGGCACGAAAGGCAGGTGAAGGCCGGCGCGGCGTGACCGCGGGCCACCGGAGGACCTCCGGCGGCCCGCGGTCCGCGGCGGGCCGAGATCTGTGCTCGCTTACCTGATCAGGCGGCTGTTCGCCGCCGTAGTGATGCTCGTGGTCATCATCATGGTGGTCTTCGGCATCTTCTTCCTCGTCCCCAAGTGGGCGGGCGTCGACATCGCCACCAGCTTCGTGGGCAAGCAGGCCGACCCCGCAGCCGTCGAGGCCGTGCGGCAGAAGCTGGGCCTGAGCGACCCGATCTACGTCCAGGTCTGGGAGTTCTTCAAGGGCATTTTCGTGGGCCGCACCTACGCGGCCGGCGGTGACGTGACGAACTGCGCCGCGCCGTGCTTCGGCTACTCCTTCCGCAGCGAACAGGCCATCTGGCCGGTGCTGACCGACCGCTTCCCGGTGACCCTGGGGCTCGCGCTCGGTGCCGCCGTGCTGTGGCTGCTGCTCGGTGTCACGGCGGGTGTCCTCTCCGCGCTCAAGCGGGGCAGCCTGTGGGACCGCGGTGCGATGGTCGTCGCCCTCGCGGGTGTCTCCCTCCCGATCTACTTCACCGGTCTGCTCAGCCTCGCGATCTTCTCCTACGGGCTGGGCTGGATCAACGCGGAGTACGTGCCCCTGGAGGAGAGCTTCACCGGCTGGCTCGGCGGCATGATCCTGCCGTGGATCACCCTCGCGTTCCTGTACGCGGCGATGTACGCCCGGATCACCCGCGCCACCATGCTGGAGATCCTCGGCGAGGACTACATCCGCACCGCCCGCGCCAAGGGCCTGCGCGAACAGGTCGTCATCCGCAAGCACGCCATGCGCTCGACGATGACGCCCATCCTGACCATGCTCGGCATGGACCTCGGCGCGCTCATCGGCGGCGCCATCCTGACCGAGACGACGTTCAGCCTGCCCGGCCTGGGCCAGGCTGTTCTGGGCGCGATCAAGAACCAGGACCTGCCCGTCATCCTGGGCGTCACCCTGATCACCTCCGTCGCGGTGCTCATCGCCAACCTCGTGGTGGACGTCCTGTACGCCGTGATCGACCCCCGAGTGAGGCTCGCATGACCGAACTCAGCAAGGCCGGAGCGGCCGTGGGCGAGCCCACGACCGACTCGCCGGCGCCGACCGCCTTCCTGGAAGTGCGCGACCTGAAGGTGCATTTCCCGACCGACGACGGCCTGGTCAAGTCCGTCGACGGGCTCAGCTTCCAGCTGGAGAAGGGAAAGACCCTCGGCATCGTGGGCGAGTCGGGCTCCGGCAAGTCGGTGACCTCGCTCGGCATCATGGGCCTGCACACCGCCGGCCAGTACGGCAAGCGCAAGGCCCGGATCTCCGGCGAGATCTGGCTGGACGGCACCGAACTGCTGTCCGCCGACCCGGACCATGTACGCAAGCTGCGTGGCCGCCAGATGGCGATGATCTTCCAGGACCCGCTGTCCGCGCTGCACCCGTACTACACGATCGGCCAGCAGATCGTGGAGGCGTACCGCATCCACCACGACGTGGACAAGAAGACCGCCAAGCGCCGTGCCGTGGAGATGCTGGACCGCGTCGGCATCCCGCAGCCGGACAAGCGCGTCGACAGCTACCCGCACGAGTTCTCCGGCGGTATGCGCCAGCGCGCGATGATCGCGATGTCGCTGGTCAACAACCCCGAACTGCTCATCGCGGACGAGCCGACGACCGCCCTCGACGTGACCGTCCAGGCGCAGATCCTCGACCTCATCCGGGATCTGCAGAAGGAGTTCGGCTCCGCGGTCATCGTCATCACGCACGACCTGGGCGTCGTCGCCGAGCTCGCCGACGACATCCTGGTGATGTACGGCGGCCGCTGCGTCGAGCGGGGCCCGGCCGAGAAGGTGTTCTACGAGCCCCGCCACCCCTACACCTGGGGCCTGCTCGGCTCGATGCCGCGCCTCGACCGTGAGCAGCAGGAGCGCCTCATCCCGGTCAAGGGCTCCCCGCCCTCCCTGATCAACGTTCCGTCCGGCTGCGCCTTCAACCCACGCTGCCCGTACGCCGACGTACCCAAGGACAACGTCACCCGCACGGTCCGCCCCGAGCTGGCCGAGGTCGGCAGCCGGCACTGGGCCGCCTGCCACCTGACCAAGGAGCAGCGGGAGCGTATCTGGACCGAAGAGATTGCGCCGAAGCTGTGAGCGAGAACTCCAAGGACACGGCCCTGACCACTCCCGCGAAGAGCGACGGCACCGAGGCGAAGGCCGCAGGCGCCGCCACGCTCACCAAGGACGCCGCCGGCGGCGACATCCTGCTGAAGGTGACCGGGCTCCAGAAGCACTTCCCGATCCGCAAGGGCCTGCTCCAGCGGCAGGTCGGCGCGGTGCGCGCGGTCGACGGCATCGACTTCGAGGTCAGGGCCGGCGAAACCCTGGGCGTCGTGGGCGAGTCGGGCTGCGGCAAGTCGACGATGGGCCGGCTGATCACCCGGCTGCTCGAACCCACCGCCGGGAAGGTCGAGTTCGAGGGGAAGGACATCACACACCTCGGCGTCGGCGGCATGCGCCCCCTGCGCCGCGACGTGCAGATGATCTTCCAGGACCCGTACTCGTCGCTGAACCCGCGCCACACCATCGGCACGATCGTCGGCGCCCCCTTCCGGCTGCAGGGCGTCACGCCCGAGGGCGGCATCAAGAAGGAGGTCCAGCGGCTGCTGTCGGTGGTCGGCCTCAACCCCGAGCACTACAACCGCTACCCGCACGAGTTCTCCGGCGGCCAGCGCCAGCGCATCGGCATCGCCCGCGCGCTCGCGCTCAACCCGAAGCTGGTCGTGGCCGACGAGCCGGTCTCCGCGCTCGACGTGTCGATCCAGGCCCAGGTCGTCAACCTCCTGGACGACCTCCAGCAGGAGCTGGGCCTGACCTACGTGATCATCGCGCACGACCTGTCGGTCGTCCGGCACGTCTCGGACCGGATCGCGGTGATGTACCTCGGCAAGATCGTCGAGCTGGCCGACCGCGATCTGCTCTACAAGACACCGATGCACCCGTACACCAAGGCGCTGATGTCGGCGGTGCCGATCCCGGACCCGCGGCGCAAGTCGGCCAAGAGCGAGCGCATCCTGCTCAAGGGCGATGTGCCCTCGCCGATCTCCCCGCCGAGCGGCTGCCGCTTCCACACCCGGTGCTGGAAGGCCACGGAGATCTGCCGGACGACCGAGCCGCCGCTGCTGGAGCTGCGGCCCGGCCAGCGGGTGGCCTGCCACCACCCGGAGAACTTCGAGGACCAGGCCCCGCAGGACACGGTGCTGCTGACCGCCGCGAAGGAGGCGGCGGAGCTGGTGGCCGACGAGGTGCTGGCCGAGTCGGCGGAGACGTCGGCGGCCGTGGCCGCGGAGGTGGAGGCCTCCTCGAGCAACGAGGCGTCCAAGGAGAAGTAGCCCAGATCGATCCCCCGCCTTGCTTTGTAAGGCGGGGGCTTTTCTGTGCGCAAGACTGTAAAGGTGCTCCAGCAACTCTTCACCCCGTCCGTCCAGCACACGCTCGACCTGGTCGGCATCTTCGTCTTCGCGATCTCCGGCGCCCTGCTGGCCGTCCGCAAGAACTTCGACGTCTTCGGCATCGCCGTCCTGGCCGAGGTCACCGCCCTGGGCGGCGGGTTGTTCCGCGACCTGGTCATCGGCTCCGTACCGCCCGCCGCCTTCACGGACCTCGGGTACTTCATCACCCCCCTGCTCGCCACCTTGCTGGTCTTCTTCCTCCACCCGCAGGTGGAGCGCATCCAGGGCGGGGTGAACATCTTCGACGCGGCCGGCCTCGGTCTGTTCTGCGTCGCCGGCACGACCAAGGCCTACGAGTACGGGCTGGGCCTGACCGCCTCGGCCTGCCTGGGCCTGGCGACCGCCGTGGGCGGCGGCGTACTCCGGGACGTGCTGGCCAACGAGGTGCCCTCGCTGCTGCGCTGGGACCGCGACCTGTACGCGGTCCCGGCGATGGTCGGCGCCGCGCTGGTCGCCGTCTGCATCCGTTACGACGCCCTGAACCCGTTCACCAGCGCCCTCGCGGTGATCACCGCTTTCGTCCTGCGCCTGCTCGCGATGCGGTTCCACTGGCGAGCTCCGCGGGCGTGGCACCGGCGGTCGACGGTGCGGGAGGAATAGCGCCCCTCATGACGTGGCGTGTGCCCATCACCTCGGTCAGCCAGCGGAACGCCGGGACCACCTGTGGCCGCCACAGCGCCATGGTGTGCCCGCCCGCGCTCCTCGGGACGTACACCACGTGCACGCTCGTCGGCGCCTTCGCGATCTGTTCGAGGGCCACGGCCGCCTCGTAGCCGTCGTGCGGCTGGCCGGAGAGGTAGAGCGAGATCCGGGGCGGGGTGCGGGCCTCCTTCAGGAGGAGGAAGGGGTTGTTCGCGGCGCGCAGGGCCGGGTTCTGGGCGGCCAGTGAGTCGCGTTCGCCGATCGGGTCGTTGTAGCCGGACAGGCTGACGGCGGCCCGGTAGCGGTCCGGGTGGGCGACGGCGAGCTTGACCGCGCAGTGCGCGCCCGCCGAGTACCCGGCGACGGCCCAGCCCCGCGGGGCGGCCTCGGCGCGGAAGTTGTCCATGACCATCATCGGCACGTCGATGCTCAGCCACGTGTCGGCGTTGACCGTGCCCGGGATGTTGGCGCAGCCGGTGTCCACCCCGGCCAGCAGATTGGTCCGCGGCGCCACCAGGATGAACGGGGCGACCTGGCCGTCGCGCATCAGCGGCAGCAGCTGCTCGTGGGCGTGCAGCGCGCCGAACCAGGCCTTCGCCGAGCCGGGGTAGCCCGGCAGCAGCTCCACGACCGGGAACCTGTGGTGCCGGTAGGCGGGTTCGTCGTACTGCGGCGGCAGCCACACGTACACCTCGGCGTTCACGCCCGACACCCGGCCCTTGAGCTGGGTGACGCGCACCCCGCCGGCCGCGCCCATGCCGGGACCACTGGCCGGCTCGAAGGTCTGCCGGACCTTCGGCAGCCGTTTCAGCGCGATGCCGCCGGTGCCGCCCGCCCCCAGGTCGGCGGCCTGCTCGACGTGGTTGCCGGTGCCGAGCAGGTCGGCCCAGTTGTCGTACAGGTTGTTGGCGTTGTTCACCAGTACGAAGACCAGGGCCACGGCCGTGCCCTGGGCGAACAGCAGCATCAGCGTCCGGGCGGCGGCGCGCAGCACCCGCGGTCCCCGGACGCGCGACCACAGCACGAGCGGCAGCGCGAGGGCGGCGACGGCCAGCACGATCAGCGTGAAGAGGAACGGAGTCCCGGTGAGGCTCATGCCCCTACAGAGGGGGAGACGGCGCCTCGGGTTTACGGACGAGTACGGACACTTACCGGGAAATTGCCCGCGTCTCACTCAACCTCGACCAACCCAAAGCTACCGCTTAGTAGTTACTTCTTGTACTGTTCAGCCATGCCAGAAGCAGCTTCCGCACCGGCCACGCGGGCCGTGATCGGCGACAGCGAGTTCGACCGCGACACCGCGGTCACCCTGCGCGCACCCGGCGTCTACGACATCGACCTCTCCGCCGGCTGGACGATCATCAACGCCGTCAACGGCGGCTACCTCCTGGCCGTCCTCGGCCGCGCGCTCGCGGACGCCCTGCCGCACCCCGACCCCTTCACCATCTCGGCGCACTACCTGACCGCCTCCCAGCCGGGCCCGGCGGTCGTCCGCACCGAGACCGTCCGCACCGGCCGGACCCTGTCGACCGGCCAGGCCTCCCTCTTCCAGTACGACGAGGAGGGCCACGAGGTCGAACGCATCCGCGTCCTCGCCTCCTACGGCGACCTGGACTCCCTCCCCGACGACGTCCGCACGACGGCCAGGCCGCCCGCGATCCCGCCGATGGAGCAGTGCTTCGGCCCCGAGGACGGACCGGCTCCCGTCTCCGGCAGCTCGGCCATCGCCGACCGCCTGATGCTCAAGCTGGACCCGTCGACCCTGGGCTGGGCGCTCGGACAGCCCTCCGGCAGGGGTGAGATGCGGGCCTGGTTCGGGCTGGCGGACGGCCGGGACGCCGACCCGCTCTCCCTGCTCCTGGCGGTGGACGCCCTGCCGCCCACCGCCTTCGAGCTCGGGCTGTCCGGCTGGGTGCCCACCGTCGAGCTGACCGTGCACGTGCGGTGCCGCCCGGCGCCGGGCCCGCTGCGCGTGTCGATCACCACGCGCAACCTCGCCGGCGGCTTCCTGGAGGAGGACGCCGAGGTCTGGGACAGCGCCGACCGGCTGGTGGCCCAGTCCCGGCAGCTGGCCCGGGTCAGGCTCCGCTGAGGGACCTGCGCCCCAGCCAGGCCGCCAACTGCCCGTAGGCGTCGGCCCCTTCGGGGGCCGGCACCGCCGAGCCGAAGGGCACCTGGTCTCCCCGCCGCTCGTCGGGCAGCATGCGGCGGGCGACGGGGAGTGCGAACTCGGCCAGTTCCGCGTCGAGTTCGAGGGGATGGCCGAGCGCCTCGGACAGGTCCCAGGTGTGGACCACCGTCTCCAGGACGTAGCCGGCCAGGACCTGACGACCGGGCAGCTCGCCGAACGGCATGCGCAGCAGCGCGTCCAGACGGCCGTCGGCCGCCCAGGCCTTCGTGGCCCGCGTCCTGGCCTCGTCGTACGCGGCTGTCCAGCCGTCATCCGGCACACCGTCGACGAACGGCCGTACGGCGAGCGCGTCACCGCCCTCGGCGGCGACCGCGACCCGGTGGGTGGCGCCGGCCAGATGGCTCAGCAGGGTGCGCACATCGAACTCGGTGCAGGGCGTGGGGCCGTCGAGCTGCTCCGCCCGTACGGTCTTGATCAGCGCGGCGGCCTGCTCGGTGGCGCGGGCGAAGAGGGGGCGGGGGGCGGTGGTGTCCATGGTCGGCCTTTCCGTGAGTCGTCGACCAGAGGCTGGCCGGATAACCTGACAACAGCCGTCAACATTTGCCCGGGCCCGGTGCCCGCCGCGATCCTGGTGCCGTGAAGTCCGACCGCCTGCTGTCGATCCTGCTGCTCCTGCAGACCCGTGGCCGCGTCCCCGCACGTGAACTCGCCGAGCGGCTCGAGGTGTCGGTGCGCACCATCTACCGCGACGTCGAGGCCCTGTCGGCCGCGGGCGTCCCGGTGTACGCCGAACGCGGGCGGCACGGCGGCATCGAACTGCTCGCGGGCTTCCGTACGGACGTCACCGGCCTGACCGCCGACGAGTCCCGCGCGCTGTTCATCCTGGCCGCGCAGGGCGCGCACGCCGCGCTCGGCCTGGACGCGGCGCTCGGCTCGGCGCTGCGCAAGGTGATGGCCGCGCTGCCGGCCCCGCACCGGCCCGCCGCCGAGGTCACCTCCCGCCGCATCCTCGTCGACGCCACCCGCTGGAAGGGCGGCCCGCAGGCCGCCGCCGACCTGGACACCCTGCAGGACGCGGTGTTCGCCGACCGGCGGCTGCGCCTGCGCTACCGGCACAGCGGCGCGCAGGAGGTGCGGACGTACACCGTCGACCCGTACGGCCTGGTCTGCAAGGCGGGCGTCTGGTACCTGGTCGCCGACCGGCGCGGCGCGCCCCGGCTCTTCCGGGCCGACCGGGTGCGGTCGGCCGTGCTGCTCGACGACCCGGTCCGGCGCCGGCCCGGCATCGAACTCGCCGACGTCTGGGAGGTGCTGCGCCGCCAGGTGGAGGAACGCCCCGGCGGACTCGACGTCACGGTGCGGGTGCGGCGCGAGCGCTTCGACATGTTCCAGCGCCTGCTGGCCTCCTGGCTGGCGGCAGCCGCGGACGACGACGGCACCAGTGCGTGGGTGACCGCGCACCTGACGTTCGGCCTGGTCCCCGAGGCCCGCCAGCTGCTGATGTTCGGCGACCAGGTGGAGGTCGTCTCCCCGCCCGAGGTCCGCGAGGAACTGGCCCGGGCGGCGGCCTCGGTCGTGGCGCTGTACCAGCGGGGGGCTCAGTCCAGCCAGTGACGGCGGCCGATGCTGATCAGCCGCAACTGCCGCATCGCGACCTGCGTGACGCGCTCGCGCTCCTCCGCCGGGACGTCCGGGGCCTGCTGTGCCTCCAGGAAGAGGGAGGCCGTGATCAGCATCTGGTCGACGTAGAGGTTCGCGAGCATCAGCAGGTCGTCGTCGCTCCAGCCCGCCGACACCGGGTCCTTGGCCAGCTCGTCCCTGACCTCCTCGGCGAACCGGGTCAGTTGGGCCCGTATGGCCGCCCGCACCGGCTGGACTCCGCCATGTCGCTCGCGGGCGATAAACCGGACATGTGCGGGGTACGCGTCCACATGACGGGCGATCAGCTCGATGGCGCGCGCGATGCGTTCCTCGCTGTCGCCCGCCGTGGACACCGTCGTCCGGATCATCGGGTGCAGGCTGCCCAGCGCCTCCTCGACCAGGGCCACGCCGAGGTCGGCCGTGGACCGGAAGTGCCGGTAGAAGGCGGTCGGGGCCACCCCGACGGCGCGGGTGACCTCACGCAGGCCCAGGCTGCTCAGGCTCTGCTCCTCCAGCAGACCGAGCGCCGCGTCCAGGAGCGCCTGCCGGGTCTTCTGCTTCTGGGCCTGCCGGATGCCGAGGGTGTGACTCATACCATGCAGTTAACAACTGTTCTCCGGAATTGGAAAGTCATACCGGACACTAGACTGGGAAGTCAGTGAACAACTGTAACTACAAATAGGTCACCGTCGTTCACCGTCGTTCACCGACAAGTTGGGGGATCTCACCCATGCTGTTCATCGTCGCTGCACTCCTGCTGCTGGGTGTCGTCCTGGGCACCGTGGCCCACGCGCCGCTCGGCTTCTCCGTCGCCGCGGGTGTCGTCATCGCCGTCTGGCTCGGCATCTTCGCGCTCCGCGAGCGCCACGGCCGCCGGCGCCACCCGCGGGCCCACTGACCACCAGGCCCACTGACCACCCGTCCGCGCACCACCCCTCGTCAACTGACCTGACCGTCGGGAGCTGATCACCATGCACCTCACCGCACCGGCGAGCCGCCGTACCGGTATCCACGACACCGACGGCATGGCCGTCGCGTCCTTCGTCCTCGGCCTGGTGGGCCTGCTCGTCCTCAACGTCTTCCTCGGCCCGATCGCCATCGTGCTGGCGAGCGTCGCCCTGTGGCGGGGCACGCAGCGCCGGGGCCGCGCCTGGCTGGGCCTCTGCCTGGGCATCGCCGACCTGGTGGTCCTGGCGGCGTTCATGCAGGCGGACAACACGATCTCGTGGAGCTTCTAGAACTCCGCGGCGGGCGGCCGGGGTGAGCCGCACCCGCGTATTTCCGGCCGACCTTCATCTGAGGCCGGTCGACGAAGCCCCGTAGAATCGGCCTCACCATGGCTTACCTCGACCACGCCGCGACCACCCCGATGCTTCCCGAGGCAGTCGAGGCACTCACCGCGCACCTCAGCGTCACCGGCAACGCCTCCTCCCTCCACGCGTCCGGCCGTCGCGCCCGCCGCACCGCAGAGGAGGCCCGCGAAACTCTCGCCGAAGCCCTCGGCGCCCGCCCCAGCGAGGTCGTGTTCACCTCCGGCGGCACCGAGGCCGACAACCTCGCCGTCAAGGGCCTGTACTGGTCGCGCCGCGACGCCGACCCGGCCCGCACCCGGGTCCTCGCCAGCCCCGTCGAGCACCACGCGGTCCTCGACGCCGTGCACTGGCTGGGCGAACACGAGGGCGCCACCGTCGAGTACCTCCCGGTCGACTCCTACGGCCGCGTCCATCCCGAGGCCCTGCGCGAGGCGATCGTCCGCAACCCCCACGACGTGGCCCTGGCCACCGTCATGTGGGCGAACAACGAGATCGGCACGGTCCTGCCGATCCGCGAACTGGCCGATGTGGCACGGGAGTTCGACGTCCCCCTGCACTCCGACGCCGTCCAGGCCTTCGGGCAGGTCCCCGTCGACTTCGCCGCCTCCGGTCTCGCCGCGATGACCGTGTCCAGCCACAAGATCGGGGGCCCGTACGGCATCGGCGCGCTGATCCTCGGCCGCGAGCACAGCCCCGTACCCGTGCTGCACGGCGGCGGCCAGGAGCGGCACGTGCGCTCGGGCACCCTCGACGTCCCCGCGGTCGCCGCCTTCGCCGTCGCCGGCCGGCTGGCGGCCCAGCAGCGCGAGTGGTTCGCGCGGGAGATCGGCGCGCTGCGCGACGCCCTGATCGAGGCCGTCCGTACGGCGGTGCCCGACGCGATCCTCGGCGGCGACCCGGCACCGGAGGGCCGCCTCCCGGCCAACGCCCACTTCACGTTCCCGGGCTGCGAGGGCGACTCCCTGCTGCTCCTGCTGGACGCCCAGGGCATAGAGTGCTCCACCGGCTCCGCCTGCACCGCCGGCGTCGCCCAGCCCAGCCATGTCCTCCTCGCCACCGGAACCGCCCCGGACCTGGCCCGCGGCACCCTGCGTTTCTCGCTCGGGCACACCTCGACGGAGGCGGATGTGGAGGCGCTGGCGAAGGCGATCGGCCCGGCGGTGGAGCGGGCGCGGGCGGCCGGGCTCACCTAGCGCCGCAACAGGCGACGTTTGCCCGGTCTGTAGGTGACGCACCACGCACCGTTCGGGTGCTGCGCCGGATCGCAGCCATGGCCCGGCGGAACAGGCGGCAGACGCCTCGCCACCGTCTTGACCGCTCCGAAAACGTTGTCCGATGCGGCACTAGCGCCGCCCGGCCAGGCGGCCCGGACAGGCGGCCCGGGCAGACAGTACAGACGGCCAAGGACAGCCCGGGCAGACAGTACAGACGGCCAAGGACAGACAGTACAGACAGTCCGGACACACGAAAGGGACCTACGAGACGGGTTCCCTTCGCCGGTATTGTCCGGATCAGGTAGTGGGGGTCGCCTTCCAGTCTCTCGACCTTCCGGCCTCTCAGCCCGACCGTCGACGTCGGCCGCGGCGGAAGCCGAAGCTTCGCGCCCAAGTCGGCATCTCCGGTCGTGGCTCCCTCACTCGTCCCGTAGGCCTGTAACCATGATAAAACGCCCATCTCCGGATGGAACCCCTAGAACCGGATTTTTTGCTCGGGCTGTGTTGCCCGGGATGTCACCCGCATGGACCTCCCTCGGTGGCGGGGCGGGAGTGGTGAGGGGTGGATGGGAGGCAGGGGGATCGCGTACTCCGGGCCACCCCGGACCTTCTGAAGGGCGAACTCGATGGCGAAGTACCTCTTCAAGGTCAAACTGACCGCGGACGGGCTGAAGGGCCTGCTCAAGGAGGGCGGTACCGCGCGCCGTGAGGTGGTCGAGCGCACGGTGCAGAGCCTCGGAGGCCGCCTGGAGTCGGTCTACTGGGCTTTTGGTGACGACGACGTCTACGTCACGGCGGAACTGCCGGACAACGTCTCCGCCGCCGCACTCGGCCTGGTCACGTCGGCGAGCGGCGGGGTGCGCACCAGCACGGTCGTGCTGCTCACAGTCGAGGAGATCGACGAAGCGGTCCGCAGGAAGGTGGACTACCGCGCACTCGGTGCCTGACGGGCAGGGCCTGCTCGGCGGGGCGCGCCGCCCGGTCCGCTCGGTGGCCCGACCCGCACGTCCCGCTCGGCGCGCCGCGTGCCCCACGGGCCCGTCACGTGCGGACAGCACGGGACGGGCTCACGCCGGCGCCGTACGTGCGCGTCGCACCAGTCTCATGTAGCGGTCCCAGTCCCAGTGCGGCCCCGGATCGGTGTGGTCCGTCCCCGGCACCTCCACATGGCCGATGATGTGCTCGCGGTCGACGGGGATGTCGTAGCGCGCGCAGATCCGGGCCGTGAGCAGGGCCGAGGCCTCGTACATCTCGGTCGTGAAGCCCTCCGGCCGGTCCACGAACCCCTCGTGCTCGATGCCGACGCTGCGCTCGTTGTAGTCGCGGTTGCCCGCGTGGTACGCCACGTCCAGCTCGCGGATCATCTGCGCGATGTGCCCGTCCTTGCGGACGACGTAGTGCGAGGCCGCGCCGTGCCCCGGGTCCTGGAAGACCTTCACCGCGCTGTTGAAGCTGCCCTGCGTGACATGGATGACCACCATGTCTATGCCGTAGTCGTCGGGCCGGTCCGCGCGGCGCCAGTTCGCCTCCGACGCCGCCACCCACCGGGCGCCCGCGTAGTCGACCTCGCCGTCCTTGCGCGGCTTCTCGACGCCGGGCGCGCGCCACCACAGCTGCGCCAGTTCGTCGCGCGCCAGCACCGCCGCCGTGCCCACGGCCGCCGCCGTCCCGCCGACGATCAGGGCCCGCCGCCCGATGCGCCGGTCCGTGTCCGTGTTCGCGTCCTTGCCCCTGGATGCTCGTCTCGCCCCCATGTGATCGTGAACGGATACTCGGCGGCTCTGGTTCCCGCGCCCCCGTACCCTGGAAGGGCTATGACTGACACCCCGCAGCGCTCCCGCCCCCTCCGCGTCCTGGCCGCCATGTCCGGCGGCGTGGACTCCGCCGTCGCCGCCGCCCGCGCGGCCGAGGCGGGGCACGACGTGACCGGCGTCCACCTCGCGCTCTCCGCGAACCCTCAATCGTTCCGCACGGGCGCGCGGGGCTGTTGCACCATCGAGGACTCCCGGGACGCCCGCCGCGCCGCCGATGTCATCGGCATCCCGTTCTACGTCTGGGACCTCGCCGACCGTTTCCGTGAGGACGTGGTCGAGGACTTCGTCGCCGAGTACGAGGCCGGCCGCACCCCGAACCCCTGCCTGCGCTGCAACGAGAAGATCAAGTTCGCGGCACTGCTCGACAAGGCGCTCGCGCTCGGCTTCGACGCCGTCTGCACGGGCCACTACGCGAAGATCGTGACCCTCCCCGACGGCAGGCGCGAGCTGCACCGCGCCTCCGACATGGCCAAGGACCAGTCGTACGTGCTGGGTGTACTGGACGAGAAGCAGCTGGCGCACGCCATGTTCCCCCTCGGCGACACGGTCACCACGAAGGAGGAGATCCGCGCGGAGGCCGAGCGCCGGGGGCTGGCGGTGGCCAAGAAGCCGGACTCCCACGACATCTGCTTCATCGCCGACGGCGACACCCAGGGCTTCCTGGCGCAGCGGCTCGGCAGGTCCGAGGGCGACATCGTCGACGAGTCCGGCACCAAGCTGGGCACGCACGAGGGCGCGTACGGCTTCACCATCGGCCAGCGCAAGGGACTGCGCATCGGCACCCCCGCCCCCGACGGCAAGCCGCGCTACGTCCTGGACATCTCCCCGGTGACCAACACGGTGACGGTGGGCCCGGCGTCCGCCCTGGACGTCACCGCCCTGACGGCGATCAAGCCCCGCTGGTGCGGCACGGCCCCCACCGGCCCCGGCACCTACACGGCCCAGCTCCGCGCCCACGGCGGCGAGACGGAGGTCACCGCCGAACTGGTCGACGGCGAACTGCGGGTCACCTTCACCGAGCCGGTCCGCGGCGTCGCCCCCGGCCAGGCGATCGTCCTGTACGACGGCACGCGCGTGGTGGGCTCGGCGACGATCGCCTCGACGGTACGGGCGACGGCGGGCGTGGCCTGAGCAGACGTGGTGCCGCCCGGCCGATGTCCGCGCGCGTGGCGTGGGTGATGGTGCGTCGTGCGGCCGGGTTGACGTCACGCGCGGGCGTTGCCCGGTTCCCCGCGCGCACGCGTGTGCCGTTCAGCGTGAAGCGCGGCTTCTGCCCGAGCGTCTCGGCTCCCGGCACGCACGCGTGTGCCCCGGCGCTGCTGTCGCGCGATCATCGCTCGGCGTCGGCGTCGGCGTCGGCGTCGGCGTCGGCGTGGACGTCGGCTCGGCGTCGGTGCCGCGTGACGCGCGCCTGATGCGCGCAGGCACAGTACGCGCGCGTGGCTCTCCGGCGGCCGTGGTTCCCGCGTCCGGCAGCCGGTGCCAGTGCCGGTGATCCGCTCGTGCCTGCCCCGGGCCGACGGCACCTCAAAGGGCGCGCCGCGGGCTCGAGCCCACGCGCGCGCCCCGCAGGCGCGTCGTCGGTCGCCGCGTCACCCCGCGAAGAACTCCGCCAGCACCGGCGCCAGCACGTTCGGGTCCACCATGTGGGTCTGGTCCTCCAGCACGCGGTACGTCCCCTCCGGCACGGCCTCCGCGACCGCCTGGGCCGCCTCGCGCATCCAGGCGGGGCTCGCGCCGCCCGCCAGGGCCAGGACGGGGACGGTGACCGAGGACAGACGGGCTCGGGGGACCCGGCCGTCGCCCATGACCGCGTCGTCGTATGCGAGGCTCGGCGCGAGCGCCTCCATGTCGGCCCACATGGGGGACTGGCGGGCGCCCTGGATCACCTCCTCGGCGAGTCCGGTCAGCCGCAGGAAGAGCTCGACCGCGTCCCCGCGCCGGTCGTGCCCGAGCGCCTCGGAAAGGCGCTCGGTGTACTCCGCGCGGGCTTCCACCTCGTCCTCGGACATCGCGAACGGCGTCTCGTACACCGCCACGCGCCGCACCGGCAGCCCGCTCGCCGCCGCTTCCAGGGCCAACGCGCCGCCCGACGAGATGCCGTACAGCGACGCCTGGCCGCCCGCCGCGTCGATCAGCGCCGCCAGGTCCTCGACCTCGCGCTCCACCGCGTACGGCGCGGTGTCCCCGCTCTCCCCGCGGCCCCGGCGGTCGTAGACGACGACCTGGAAGCGCTGGGAGAGCGGCCCGGCCAGCGGCGCCACCGTGGCGCCCGTCGACATCGCGCCGCTGATGAGGACGACCGCGGGACCCTGCCCGGTGCTCTGGTACGCGAGGGAGGTGCCGTCACGCGAAAGGATCTTCTTGTCCATGCCTGTGCAGACTGCCGCACGACGCGGAATTAATCGGGCACGACACCGCCGCTCACGCCACTTCCACTTCGTAGAAGCACAAGTGGTCCTTGATCTCCGCCACGTCCGGCTTCGGGTCGGGGTACGCCCAGACCACATCCGCCGCGTCCGGCAGGGACCAGTAGGAGGCGGTGCCCTTGAAGGGGCAGTAGGTGTGGGTCTCGGACGGGGTGAGCAGGTCCAGCCGTACGTCCTGGGCCGGGATGTAGTACCGCACGGGGCAGCCGGTCTCCCTCAGGAGGAGCGGCCGGTCCGTCTCGGCGAGCACCTGGCCGCCGTGGACGACCCGGACGCGCTGTGTGCCCCGTTCGATGGTGATGCGGTGGCCTTCGGTCACGGTCGTGCCTCCCTGGGGTAGCCCTCTCCAGGCGTTACAGCGCACGCTGTCGCCGAGTTCTTCCCGGCACCCGCCCACAGGAGGTCCTCATGGGAGCCGCAGCCCGGTCCGGAAACCGCAGCAGCCACACCCACCAGGTCCGCTACGCCCTGCGCCACCCGCAGCGCGTCCCCGCCCACGTCGGCCGAATCCTCGCGCCCGGCCGCTTCTTGGACTTCACGTTCGACCGCACGGAGGGAGAGGAACACCACGTCCTGCGCGAGGACTTCTACTACCGGACGCAGACGCTGGTCGAACTCGCCGAGAAACACGGCCTGTCGTCCCGGTTCACGGACGACTGGGAGGAACTTCCGCACCGCCAGTCCAAGATGCGGGTGACCGCGATGTCCGAGCCGGCCCCTACGGTGGGCTCATGAACATCTGCGTCTTCCTCTCCGCCGCCGACCTCGACGAGCGCTACACACGCCCCGCGCGGGAGTTCGCCAAGCTGCTGGGCAAGGGCGGGCACACGCTGGTGTGGGGCGGCTCGGACGTCGGGCTCATGAAGGTGGTCGCCGACGGGGTGCAGGAGGCGGGCGGCCGGCTGGTCGGCGTCTCGGTGCAGTTCCTGGCGGCCAAGGCGCGCCCGGGCGTCGACGAGATGGTGATCGCGCGCGACCTGGCCGAGCGCAAGAAGCTGCTCCTGGAGAAGGCCGACGCCGTGGTGATCATGGTCGGCGGCACCGGCACGCTCGACGAGGCGACCGAGATCCTGGAGCTGAAGAAGCACGGGCACACGGACAAGCCGGTGGTCCTGCTCAACACCGCGGGCTTCTACGACGGCCTGAAGGAGCAGTTCCGCCGCATGGAGGACGAGGGCTTCCTGCCCCGGCCGCTGAGCGACCTGGTGTTCTTCGCGGAGGAGCCGGTGGGGGCACTGGCGTATCTGGAGGAGAGCCAGGGCGTGGAGTGAGAGCGGCGTGAGCCCGGCCCGCGGGAGAGCCGGGGCGTGAGGTGAGCCGGGGTGATGCGAGCATGGCGGGCATGGCTACACATGTGATCACCGGAGCGGGTTCCGGCATCGGCGCGGCCGTGGCCCGCCGGCTGCACGCGCGCGGGGACGACCTCGTGCTGCACGCGCGCGACGCGGCCCGTGCGAAGGAGCTCGCGGCCGAGTTCCCCGGCGCGCGCACCCTGGTCGGCGACCTGGCGGACCCGGACAAGCTGTCCTGGGCCTTCTCGCACCAGACGCTCCCCGACCGGGTGGACTCCCTCCTGCACATCGCCGGCGTGGTCGACCTCGGCCCGGTCGGCGAGCTGACCCCGAAGACCTGGCGGCACCAGCTCAACGTCAACCTGATCGCCCCCGCCGAGCTGACCCGCCTCTTCCTGCCCCAGCTCCGCACGAGCCGGGGCCACGTGATCTTCGTCAACTCGGGCGCGGGCCTGAACGCCCACGCCGAATGGTCCGCGTACGCCGCCTCCAAGCACGGCCTGAAGGCCCTGGCCGACTCCCTGCGCCACGAGGAGCACGCGAACGGCATCCGCGTCACCTCGGTCTACCCGGGCCGCACGGCGAGCCCCATGCAGGCCAAGGTCCACCAGCAGGAGGGCAAGGAGTACGACCCGTCGAAGTGGATCGACCCCGAGTCGGTCGCGACCACGATCCTCATGGCCCTCGACCTGCCGAGGGACGCGGAGGTCAACGACCTGACGGTGCGGCCGGGGCGTTGACGTTGCCGGAGGCCTTCCGGCGCTGACCTCGTCGGTGCGGTTCCGTAGGCTGCTGTGGTGAGCGAAAACAGCCAGTTCAGGTTCGGTGCCGCCACCGGCGTCGGCTCGATGCCCGGCGATGATGCCCGTGAGGCCGCCAAGACCGTCACCGGGACCTTCGAGGACTTCCCGTTCCTGCCCGAGCTGCCCGCCCGGGGGCCCGGCGCGGACATGATCGGGCGCACCGCCGGAATGCTCGTCGAGCTGTACGCGCGCGTGGAGCCCAGCGGATGGCGGCTCGGGGACCGGCCGGGCCGGGACACCCAGCGGGCCCGCTCCTGGCTCCGCCAGGACCTCGACGCCCTGGAGGAGTTCACGCAGGGGTACGAGGGGCCGTTGAAGGTGCAGGCCGTCGGCCCGTGGACCCTTGCCGCCGGCCTGGAGCTGAGGAACGGCGAGGCCGCCCTGTCCGACCCCGGAGCCTGCCGGGACCTCGCCGCCTCGCTCGCCGAGGGCCTGCGCCTCCACCTCACCGAAACGCAGCGACGCGTCCCCGGCGCGCAGCTCGTCCTCCAGCTCGACGAGCCGTCCCTCACCGCCGTGCTGCGCGGCCAGGTGAAGACCGCCAGCGGCTACCGCACCCACCGGGCCGTCGACCGGCAGATCGTCGAGGCCACGCTCCGGGACGTCGTCGGGGTGCACGGCACCGGCCCGGTCGTGGTCCACTCGTGCGCGCCGGACGTCCCGTTCGCCCTGCTGCGCCGGGCGGGCGCGGCGGCGGTCTCCTTCGACTTCTCGCTCCTCACCGAGCGTGACGACGACATCATCGGTGAGGCGGTGGAGGGCGGCACCCGGCTGTTCGCCGGTGTCGTCCCGGGCACGGACGGCCCATTGTCAGACCCTGCCGGTAGCGTCATGGGTGTCAGGACGCTGTGGCGCAGGCTGGGGCTGTCACCGGGACTTCTCGCGGAGGCGGTCACGGTCACTCCGGCGTGCGGGCTCGCGGGGGCTTCCCCCGAGTACGCGCGAGGGGCGCTCGCCCACTGCGTCCGGGCGGCGAGATCCCTCGCGGACAACCCAGAGTAACGGGAGGACGACACGGTGGCCGGCGACAAGCAAGCGGAGACGACGAGCATTCCCGCCGAGGCACGCGAGAAGCACGCGCAGCTCGCCGAGCAGATCGAGGAGCACCGCTTCCGGTACTACGTGAAGGACGCTCCCGTCATCAGCGACGCCGAGTTCGACCAGCTCCTGCGCTCCCTGGAGGCGCTGGAGGACGAGTACCCGGAGCTGCGCACCCCGGACTCGCCCACCCAGAAGGTCGCCGGGTCCTACGAGACGGAGTTCACCGCGGTCGAGCACCGCCAGCGCATGCTGTCGCTCGACAACACCTTCAACGACGACGAACTCGCCGCCTGGGCCCACCGCGTCGCCAGGGAACTGGGCGACCAGGAGTACCACTTCCTGTGCGAGCTGAAGGTCGACGGCCTCGCCGTGAACCTCACCTACGAGCACGGCCGTCTCACGCGTGCGGCGACCCGCGGCGACGGCCGCACCGGCGAGGACATCACCCCCAACGTCCGCACCATCGCGGAGATCCCGGACCGCCTCAAGGGCGACCGCGTCCCGGACCTCGTGGAGATCCGCGGCGAGGTCTACTTCCCGATGAGCAAGTTCGAGGAGCTCAACGCCCGCCTGGTCGCGGCCGGCGACAAGCCCTTCGCCAACCCGCGCAACGCGGCGGCCGGTTCGCTGCGCCAGAAGGACCCGCGCGTCACCGCCACCCGCCCGCTGCACATGGTCGTCCACGGCATCGGCGCCCTGGAGGGCTTCAAGGGACTCACCCGCCTCTCCGAGGCGTACGACCTGCTCAAGACCTGGGGCCTGCCCACCTCCCCGCACAACAGGGTGGTCGACGACCTCGACGGCGTACGGCAGTTCATCGCGCACTACGGCGAGAACCGCCACTCCGTCGAGCACGAGATCGACGGCGTCGTGGTCAAGCTCGACGAGATCCGCCTGCAGGGCCGCCTCGGCTCCACGGCCCGCGCACCGCGCTGGGCGATCGCGTACAAGTACGCGCCCGAGGAGGTCAACACCAAGCTCGTCAACATCCGCGTGGGCGTCGGCCGTACGGGCCGGGTCACGCCGTACGCGCAGGTCGAGCCGGTCACGGTCGCGGGCTCGGAGGTCGAGTTCGCCACGCTGCACAACCAGGACGTCGTCAAGGCCAAGGGTGTCCTCATCGGCGACACGGTGGTGCTGCGCAAGGCCGGTGATGTCATCCCGGAGATCCTCGGGCCCGTCGTCGACCTGCGCGACGGCAGCGAGCGTGAGTTCGTGATGCCGAGCGAGTGCCCGGAGTGCGGCACGCCGCTCCGGCCCATGAAGGAGGGCGACGTCGACCTGCGCTGCCCCAAGGCCCGTACCTGCCCCGCCCAGTTGCGCGAACGCCTGTTCTATCTCGCGGGGCGCAAGGCCCTGGACATCGAGCACTTCGGGTACGTCGCCGCGGCCGCCCTCACCAAGCCGCTGGAGCCCGGGGACCCGCCGTTGAAGGACGAGGGCGACCTGTTCGACCTGACCGTCGAGCAGCTGCTGCCCATCAAGGCGTACGTTCTCGACCAGGACAGCGGCCTGCCCAAGCGTGACCCGAAGACCGGCGAGGAGAAGGTCGTCACGGTCTTCGCCAACCAGGAGGGCAAGCCGAAGAAAAACGCGCTGGCGATGCTGGAGAACATCCAGTCCGCCAAGGAGCGCCCGCTGGCGCGCATCCTCACCGGCCTCTCGATCCGTCATGTCGGCCCGGTCGCGGCCGAGGCCCTCGCCCGCGCCTTCCGCTCGATCGACCGCATCGACGAGGCGAGCGAGGAGGAGCTGAAGAACACCGACGGCGTGGGCGAGATCGTGGCGCGCTCCGTGAAGGAGTGGTTCGCCGAGGACTGGCACCGCGAGATCATCCGCAAGTGGAAGGCCGCCGGTGTCCGCATGGCGGACGACAGTTCCGGCGAGGACGAGGGCCCGCTTCCGCTGGAAGGCCTTACCGTCGTCGTCACGGGCACCCTCGAACAGTTCACCCGGGACGGCGCCAAGGAGGCGCTGCAGAGCCGGGGCGCGAAAGTCACTGGTTCGGTTTCGAAGAAGACGTCTTTCGTCGTTGTGGGTGACAACCCCGGATCGAAATATGACAAAGCAATGCAGCTCAAGGTGCCCGTCCTGAACGAAGAAGGCTTCAACGTCCTGCTGGAACAAGGGCCGGACGCCGCTGCGGAACTCGCTCTTTCGGCCGAGGAATAGCGGTTGAAGGCCACCCGATCGGCGCATACCAGATGCATACGGGTGGCCGGGGCGCATTCGGGCAACCGTCGGCGACCGCTGCCCGTGGAAGCCTTCTGCGGCCTACTGTTGAGATGTGCGCCTGCCGTGCCCAGCTGCGGTTGGGGCACCCCCTGGTTCTTGAAGGTGCTTTCGAAAGGCCTTGAAGAGCAGGGGCAAGGGTTTTCCAACGCGGAGCCGTGGATGGTGGTCGAGGCGTGGGCCGCGTGGCGTGGGCACCGCCGGCTGTGAGAGGGACGGGAATGGAACCGACCGAGAGCGCCGCTCCGGACTCACGGCTGCGCCTGCGCCGCATGGCGGTCGCATGGCGCGCGGTCCGCGGGGCCGGACGGCCCCCGGGGCGTCCGGGCGCGGAGGGGCGCGCCGCCGGACGGCATCCCGGGGACGGGCGCGCCGCCGGACAGCGCGCCGCACCGGACGGCCGCGGCGCCGCGCGGCCCCAGCCGGCCACCGAGCACACCACCGGCCTGCCCGGCGCGGACACCGAACGGCACCTGTCGTGGCCCGCGCTGCCCGCGGCCGTCGTGGCGGCGGCCGGGTTCGTCCTGGGCGCCGGCTTCTACCGGGCGTTCACCGGCGGCCACGCGCTCTTCCCGTCCGGCACGGTCGGCTGGTCCCTGGCCGTCCTGACCGGCATCATCGTCGGCCACCTGGTCATGCTCGGCCGCGCCCGCTGGTGGGGCGGCACCGGCTCCGGCGCCGCCCTCACGCTCGCCGTGCTGCTGATGTACGGCTGGGTGCCGGCCGGCATGGTCAGCCTCACCGTCGTCGTCCTGGTCGGCATAGCCCGGCGGGGCCGCTGGCGGCAGGGCGTGCTGCACGGGGCGGTCGACCTGCTCGGCATCGGCGCCGGCGCCCTGGTGCTGGGCGTCTTCGGTTCCATACCGTCCGTCGAGAACCCCTCCGGACCGGACACCTGGACGGCCTACACCGCCCCCGAGGTGGTGCTGGTCGCCGCCGCCTACCTCGCGGTCACCCGCGTCCTGCTGTGGTACCTGCACGCCCCGCGCGCCGGCCTGCCCACCGTCGCCCGCACCGCCCTGGTCAGACACGGCCTGGTCGCGGTCGCCCTGCTCGGCATCGCCCCGCTGGTCTGCGTGGTCGCCTTCGCGCAGCCGGTGCTGCTGCCGCTGTTCTCCATCCCGCTGATCGCCCTCGACTCCACGCTGTGGATAGCCCGGGCCCGGGCGGAGGAGCAGCTGCGCGACCCGCTGACCGGGCTTCCCAACCGCCAGTGGCTGCTGGAACGCATCTGGACCGCTCTGGACGACGCCGAGCGCATCGACGCCCGCGCCGCCCTCATGCTGATCGACCTCGACCGGTTCCGATCGGTCAACGACACCCTCGGTCACCTCGCCGGCGACCGGCTGCTGCTCCAGATCGCCGACCGGCTGCGCCTCGCACTGCCGCGCGGCGCGGAGGCCGCACGGCTGGGCGGCGACGAGTTCGCCGTCTTACTGCCGGTCGCCGACTCGACCACCTCGGCGACCCGCATCGCCCGCAGTCTGGTCGCGGCCCTCAGCTCCCCGCTCGACCTCGACGGGCTCACCCTCGTCCTGGAGGCCAGCGCCGGAGTGGCCGTCTTCCCCGACCACGCCCTGGACGCCGAGGGACTGCTGCGCCGCGCGGACGTGGCGATGTACCAGGCGAAACGCGACCGTACGGGCGTCGAGGTCTACGAGTCCAAGCGCGACTCCAACACCCCGGACCGCCTGGGCCTGCTCGGCGATCTGCGCCGGGCCCTGGACGCCCACGAGGTCTCCCTGCACTACCAGCCGAAGGTCCGCTTCGACGGGCAGGTCGCGGGCCTGGAGGCCCTGGTCCGGTGGGTGCACCCCGAGCGGGGCAAGGTGCCGCCGGACGAGTTCATAGCGATCGCCGAGTCCTCCGGGCTGATGCCCCACCTCACCGAGTACGTGCTGGAGACCGCCCTCGCGCAGGTCGCCCAGTGGCGCGCCCAGGGCCTGCGGGTGCCGGTCGCCGTCAACGTCTCCCCGCGCGATGTCCACACCCCCGGCTTCGCCGGCTCCGTCGCCGCCCGCCTGGCCCGCCACGGCGTCCCCGCCGGCTCACTCCAGCTGGAGATCACCGAGCACGTCCTCCTGGAGGACCCGCAGCGCGCCGCCGACACCCTCAACGCGCTCACCGGCCACGGCGTGAAGATGTCCCTCGACGACTTCGGCACCGGCTACTCCTCGCTCGTGCATCTGCGCAGGCTCCCGGTGAGCGAGCTGAAGATCGACCGCTCCTTCGTGGCCCGGCTCGCGGTCGACACCGAGGACGCCGAGATCGTGCGCTGCACCGTCGACCTCGCCCACTCCCTCGGCCTGCTCGTCGTCGCCGAGGGCGTCGAGGACGACGAGACCTGGGAGCGCCTGCGCGACCTCGGCTGCGACGCCGTACAGGGCTGGCTGGTCGCGGCCGCGATGCCCGCCGAGGAGACCACGGCGTGGCTGCGGGCGCGCGGCTCACGGGGCTGGCAGCGCCCGGCGGCGGCCCTGCCGGCGGCCGCGGCGGACGATCCGGGCCGGGTCGGCTAGCCACCTCTCGCACGCCGAGCACGCCGAGCACGCCGAGCACGCCGAGCACGCCGAGCACGTCGAGCACGTCGAGCACGTCGAGCACGTCGAGCACGCCACGCCCGCCGAGCACACCGAGCACACGGAGCACGTCGAGGGAGCCGAGCGTCACAGGAGCCGGGCCTCAAGGGAGCCGAGCCTCAAGGGAGATCAGACATGTCGCTGCTCGTGCCGAAGTTCGACGACTCCGTGATCATCCGTGACGCCGATGCCGAGGTGGTCGGCGGCGCTCCCGTCGCCGTCAAGCTGCTGGCCGACAGCAGTGCGACCGGCGGGGCCCTGTCCACCGTGCGCGTCAGCCTGACCGAGGGAGCCGACGGTGCCCGCCCGCACCTGCACCGGGGCTCCGCCGAGATGTTCTTCCTGCTCGACGGTGCCCTCGAGGTGCTCTGCGGCGACGACATCGTCACCGCCGGGCCCGGCGACCTGGTCGTCGTACCGCCGGGCAAGCCGCACGCCTTCGCCGCCGCACCCGGGGCGACGGCCGACCTGCTGATCGTCATCACCCCCGGCGTCGAACGCTTCGAGTACTTCCGCCACCTCCAGCGCATCCGCCTCGGCGAGGCCACACAGGAGAGCCTGCTGGAGGTGCAGGAGCTGTACGACAACCACTTCCTGCGCAGCCCGGCGTGGGACGCCCGCCGTTGACCCAGGACGGCCTGCGGCAAACCGTTTCACGGGCACGGCCCCCCGCCCCATAGGATTGGGGCTAGTCGTCACATTCCCGTCTGCCGCGCGACGCCTGGCACGCACGCTCGCCGCGTTGCCGAACCGCCCACGTGGCTCCGCCACGAGGGCGCTCCGGCGCCTTGCGATCGCACGCGCCAGACGCCGCGCGGCCCGCCCTCCGGGCGGACGACGGGAATGCGACGACCAGCCCCGGCCCCAAACCACACACACTCACCCCAGAGGATCGCTGCATGCCTGGCATCACGCGCGAGGAGGTCGCCCACCTCGCCCGGCTGGCGCGTCTGGAGCTGAAGCCCGAAGAGCTCGACCACTTCGCCGGCCAGCTGGACGACATCATCGGCGCGGTGGCCCGCGTCAGTGAGGTCGCCGACCAAGACGTACCGCCGACCTCCCACCCGCTGCCGCTGACGAACGTCATGCGCGCGGACGAGGTCCGTCCCTCGCTCACCCCCGAGCAGGCGCTCTCCGGCGCCCCCGCCCAGGAGCAGCAGCGTTTCAAGGTGCCGCAGATCCTGGGGGAGGAGTAACCCGTCATGACGGACATCATCAAGCTCACGGCCGCCGAGACCGCCGCGAAGATCGCTTCCGGCGAGCTCACGGCCGTCGAGGTCACCGAGGCCCACCTCGCCCGGATCGAGGCCGTCGACGAGAAGGTGCACGCCTTCCTGCACGTCGACCGCGAGGGCGCCCTCGCCCAGGCCCGCGCCGTCGACGCCAAGCGGGAGCGCGGCGAGAAGCTCGGCCCGCTGGCCGGCGTCCCCCTCGCGCTCAAGGACATCTTCACCACCGAGGGCGTGCCCACGACCGTCGGTTCGAAGATCCTCGAGGGCTGGATCCCGCCGTACGACGCGACGGTGACCAAGAAGCTCAAGGCCGCCGACGTCGTCATCCTCGGCAAGACCAACATGGACGAGTTCGCCATGGGGTCGTCGACGGAGAACAGCGCCTTCGGGCCGACCGGCAACCCGTGGGACCTGACCAGGATCCCCGGCGGTTCCGGCGGCGGTTCCTCCGCCGCGCTCGCCTCCTTCCAGGCCCCGCTCGCCATCGGCACCGACACCGGCGGCTCCATCCGCCAGCCGGCCGCCGTCACCGGCACGGTCGGCGTGAAGCCGACGTACGGCGGGGTGTCGCGGTACGGCATGGTGGCGTTCTCCTCCTCCCTCGACCAGGGCGGTCCCTGCGCTCGTACGGTTCTGGACGCGGCCCTGCTGCACGAGGTCATCGCCGGACACGACCCGCTGGACTCGACCTCCATCGACGCCCCGGTCCCGCCGGTCGTCGAGGCCGCCCGCAACGGCAGCGTCGAGGGCATGCGCGTCGGCGTCGTCCGGCAGTTCCGCGGCGAGGGCTACCAGGCCGGTGTCATCCAGCGGTTCGACGAGTCCGTCGCGCTGCTGAAGGAGCTGGGCGCCGAGATCGTCGAGCTGGACTGTCCGTCCTTCGACCTGGCCCTGTCGGCGTACTACCTGATCGCGCCGAGCGAGTGCTCCTCGAACCTCGCCCGCTTCGACGGCCTGCGCTACGGCCTGCGCGTCGGCGACGACGGCACGCACTCCGCCGAGGAGGTCACCTCCCTGACCCGCGAGGCCGGCTTCGGCCCCGAGGTCAAGCGCCGCATCATGCTCGGCACGTACGCGCTCAGCTCCGGCTACTACGACGCGTACTACGGCAGCGCCCAGAAGGTCCGCACGCTCATCAAGCAGGACTTCGACAAGGCGTTCGAGCAGGTGGACGTGATCGTCTCCCCGACGACCCCGACCACCGCCTTCCCGATCGGCGAGCGCGCCGACGACCCCATGGCGATGTACCTCGCCGACCTGTGCACCATCCCGACCAACCTGGCCGGCAACGCGGCCATGTCGTTGCCCTGCGGCCTCGCGCCGGAGGACAACCTCCCGGTCGGTCTGCAGATCATCGCCCCGGTCATGAAGGACGACCGCCTGTACAAGGTGGGCGCCGCCGTCGAGGCCGCCTTCGTGGGAAAGTGGGGCCACCCGCTGCTCGAGGAGGCTCCGTCGCTGTGAGTGCGCTGACCAAGGCCAAAGGCTTCAAGAAGTCCAAGTCCGGTCTGTATGTGTCGATGGCCACGTCGGCCTTCGGTGTGATCGGTGTCGTCAAGCAGATCAAGAAGGCCCGTACCGAGAGCGACACGCTGCGGCTGGTCGACGCCATCGTCACCGGCGCCGCGGTCGTGACCAATCTCGCGATCCTCTACCGGGAGCTGAAGAGCCTCGGCGACGACGACGTTCTGCTGGGCTGAGAGGGAAGTTTCACCGTGACCATCACGACCGACCTGGTGTCGTACGAGGACGCACTCGCGACGTACGACCCCGTCATGGGCCTTGAGGTCCATGTCGAACTCGGCACCAAGACGAAGATGTTCTGCGGCTGTTCGACGGCGCTCGGCGCCGAGCCGAACGCGCAGACCTGCCCCACCTGCCTCGGCCTGCCCGGCTCGCTCCCGGTCGTCAACGCGACCGGCGTCGAGTCCGCGATCAAGATCGGTCTCGCGCTGAACTGCGAGATCGCCGAGTGGTGCCGGTTTGCCCGGAAGAACTACTTCTATCCGGACATGCCGAAGAACTTCCAGACCTCCCAGTACGACGAGCCGATCGCCTTCAACGGCTACCTCGACGTACAGCTGGAGGACGGCGAGACCTTCCGCGTGGAGATCGAGCGCGCCCACATGGAGGAGGACACCGGCAAGTCGACCCACGTCGGTGGCGCGACGGGCCGCATCCACGGCGCCTCGCACTCGCTCCTCGACTACAACCGCGCCGGCATCCCGCTCATCGAGATCGTCACCAAGCCGATCGTCGGCGCGGGTGAGCGTGCTCCCGAGGTGGCGAAGGCGTACGTCCGTGAGCTGCGCGAGCTCATCCGGGCGCTCGGCGTGTCCGAGGCCCGTATGGAGATGGGCCAGATGCGCTGCGACGTGAACCTGTCGCTGATGCCGAAGGGCACCGAGAAGTTCGGCACCCGCAGCGAGACCAAGAACGTCAACTCGCTGCGGTCCGTCGAGCGCGCCTGCCGCTACGAGATCCAGCGCCACGCCGCCGTGCTGAACAGCGGCGGCTCGGTGATCCAGGAGACCCGGCACTTCCACGAGGACACCGGGAGCACGACCTCCGGCCGGACGAAGGAGGAGGCCGAGGACTACCGGTACTTCCCGGAGCCCGACCTGGTGCCCGTGGCGCCCTCCCGGGAGTGGGTCGAGGAGCTGCGGGCATCCCTGCCCGAGCTGCCGCTGGTGCGCCGCAACCGGCTCCGTGAGGAGTGGGGCATCTCCGCGACCGACATGCAGGCGATCCTCAACGCCGGTGCGCTGGACCTGATCGTCGCCACGATCGACGCCGGTGCCGACGCGGCCTCCGCCCGCAAGTGGTGGATGGGGGAGCTGGCCCGCAACGCCAACGAGTCGGGCAAGGCGCTGGACGAGCTGGCCATCACGCCGCAGCAGGTGGCCCGCGTCACCGAGCTGGTGGCCTCCGGCGACCTGAACGACAAGCTGGCCCGCCAGGTCATCGAAGGCGTCCTCGCGGGCGAAGGCACCCCGGACGAGGTCGTCGACAAGCGCGGTCTGAAGGTCGTCTCCGACGAGGGCGCGCTCACCGCCGCCGTCGACGAGGCCATCGCCGGCAACCCGGCCATCGCGGACAAGATCCGCGGCGGCAAGGTCGCCGCGGCCGGTGCCCTGGTGGGCGCGGTCATGAAGGCCACGCGCGGGCAGGCCGACGCGGCCCGCGTCAAGGAGCTGATCCTGGAGAAGCTGGGGGTCGGCGAGGGCTGATCCTCGCAGGCGCCCCGAGGGGGATGCACCGGCCCCGGTGCATCCCCCTCGGCATGTGGTCAGAGACCTCGGCATGCGGTCAGACCTTGACTCGGCATGTGATCAGAGACCTCGGCAGCTGATCAGAGACCTCGGCACGTGATCAGGGACGGCGCCCGACCACACGTACGAAGCCCAGCGTGCGCCCCTCGTCCACGCGCAGCATCTCGGCGCACCGGCGGGACATCCGCACGTGGAAGTCGTCCGTGCTCTCCTCGGCGACGACCTCGCACCACAGCAGCCAGTCGCGCCAGCCGTCGGTCAGCCAGTCGGCGGCCTCGACCTGCACGGCACCGCTGCGGGTCCAGTGGCGCCGCCACCAGGCGGCCGAGTGGAAGCACCAGAAGTCCGGCTCCCAGAACGGCGTCAGGTGCTCCGGCGGCTCCAGGTCGTCGATCTCCTCCCGCAGCGCCGGTACGACGACCCCGATCCGCCCGCCCGGCTTCAGCAGCCTGGTCAGCGTGGGCAGGTACAGGTCGTCGGTGCCGAAGTACTGGTACGCGTCGATGGAGACGATCGCGTCGAAGCCGCCCTCGCCGAACGGCAGGTCGTGCGCCTCGGCGGACACCGGCAGCACGCGGTCGGCGACGCCGGCCTCGGCGATGCGCGCGGCGTTCTCGTCGGGCTTGACCCACAGGTCGGCCGCGGTGACCTGGACGTCGTACTCCCTGGCGAGGAAGACGGACGTCATGGCGCGTCCGCAGCCCAGGTCGAGCACGCGCGCGCCGGGGCGCAGGGTGTCGAGGCCGAGGGCGGGGGCCAGCCACTCCAGCAGCCACAGCGCGTGCGGGCCCATCTGGTTGTCGATGGTCCAGCGCGCGTCGTAGGCGCTGCTGCGGGGGTAGCGGGGGTGGTTCAGGCGGCTAGCGAGGTGGTTCGTGTCTGTGCTGTCCGACATGGGTGAACGGGCTCCTTGAGTCCGGGCAAGGGAACAGAGATGCGTCGGAGCTCGGTCGGGCCGTCAAACAATGCACCTGCTTCGGTCGGGCGGCGGGGGGCGCCGCGGAGGTCGGACGGGCGGACGGTAACAACCGACGGGGCGGCCTCGCACCTGGTTTCCCAGCCCGACGCGCTACGCTCCCGCGCCATGAGTGGACGCGCTGATTCCGACACGCACTCAGAGATGGCCGAGGTGCAGGAGGACGCCGAAGGCACGGCGCGGGAGGACGCCGCAGGGACTGGGGGGAAGGACGTCGCAGGGACCGGGGGGAAGGACGCCGGGGAGGACATAGCGCAGGAGGACGCCGAAGAGCCGGCAGGGGAGGCGCGGCGGGCCCGCTGGACGGCGGCCGGGACCGGGGCCGTGCTGGCGCTGGCGGGCCTGGCCGCGGCACTGCTCCGCATCACCGGCTCCGCCCCCGCGCTCGTCCCGGTCGCGTACGCCTGCGGGGCCGCCGTGTGCGCCCTCGCCGCCGTCCTGGGTGCCCGGGGACGCACCCGGCGGGCGCTGTGGCTGTTGATCGCCGGGGTGATGGTGATGGCGTTGGGGGACCAGTTCGACTGAGGGACACCGAGACGTTCCCGGTGCAGGGCCGTAGGGACGTGGGAGTCGCCGTGCCGGGCGACAGAGTGCACTGGGTTGTCCAGTGAATTGCCTCGCACTCCTGTGAGTAAGCCCACGAACGCGACAAATGATCACGACGCCCTGCAAGAGTGGCTAGGCATTGCTCATGCGTTCTTTGCGGGCCGTTCAGTTCATGGACCACTGTTCCCGGCCAAAGATCCACAAACAGTCACTCTGGGAGCTCGTTCGTGGCAGCCCTTGCACGCTGGTGTGTCCGACGCCGCCTGGTCGCCGTCCTGCTGTGGCTCCTCGCCTTCGGCGGGATCACCGCCGCCGCCTCCGTCGCCGGCTCCGCCTACTCGAACGACTACAAGGTCCCCGGCACCGAGTCCGGCCGCGCCACCCAGCTGCTGCACGACGGCTTCCCCGGCCTCGGCGGCGACAGCGACACCGTCGTCTGGCACACCACGTCCGGCACCGTCCGCGCCGCCGACGTCGAGCAGACGATGACCCGCACCCTGGACCGGATCGAGCACCTGCCCGGCGTGGCCGCCGTGACCAGCCCCTACGACGGTCACGGCACGGCCCGGATCAGCGAGGACGGCCGTACGGCGTACGCCACGGTCACCTTCGACGACCAGGCCCAGGACATCGACACATCCGAGGCGCAGGCCGTGGTGGACATCGCCAAGTCCGCCGAGACCGACGGACTCCAGGTCGAGCTGGGCGGCAGCGCCATAGGGCTCACCGAGTCCTCCGACGGACACCTCGCCGAGGTCGTCGGTGTGCTCGTCGCCGTGGTCGTGCTCTTCCTCGCCTTCGGCTCGCTCGCGGCCTCGCTGCTGCCCATCGCCACCGCGCTGGTCGGCGTCGGCACCGCCTACGCCGGGATCGTGCTGCTCGGGCACGTCATGACGGTCGCCGACTTCGCGCCCATGCTGGGCATGCTCATCGGGCTCGGCGTCGGCATCGACTACGCGCTGTTCATCGTCACCAGACATCGGCGCGGCCTGAAACGCGGCCTGTCCGTCACCGAGGCCGCCACGAACGCCGTCGCCACCACCGGACGGGCGGTCGTCTTCGCGGGCGCGACCGTTTGCATCGCCCTGCTGGGCATGCTGATCCTGCGGCTCGGCTTCCTCAACGGCGTCGCCATCGCCGCCTCGCTCACCGTGATCCTGTCGGTCGCGGCCTCCGTGACCCTGCTGCCCGCCCTGCTGTCCTTCATCGGCGTGCGCGCCCTGAGCCGCCGCGAGCGGCGCCGCCTGGCGGAGCACGGGCCCGAGCCCGAACTGCCGACCGGGTTCGCCGCCCGCTGGTCGGCGTTCGTGGAGCGCCACCCCAAGGTGCTCGGCGCCGTCGCCCTCGTCGTGATGGCCGTCCTCGCGCTGCCCACGCTCTCCCTGCACCTGGGCACCTCCGACCAGGGCAACGACCCGAAGACGGCCACCACCCGCCAGGCCTACGACCTCCTCGCCGACGGCTTCGGACCCGGTGTGAACGGCCCCCTCACCCTCGTGACGAAGGTGCACGGCGCCGAGGACCGGCTCGCCCTGGACAACCTCGACACCAGCCTCCGCTCCACCGAGGGCGTCGCGTCGGTGACGCCGGTGACGTACGACTCCGGCGGCGACACCGCGTACCTCACCGTCGTACCGGAGTCCTCGCCACAGTCGAAGGACACCAGCGACCTCGTCGACCGGCTGCGCTCCGAGGTGCTGCCGCGCGCCGAGGCGGGCACCTCGCTCGATGTACACGTCGGCGGCGTGACGGCCGGCTACGACGACTTCGCCGCCGTCATCGTGGACAAGCTGCCCGTCTTCGTCGGCGTCGTCATCGGCCTGGGCTGCCTGCTGCTCCTGCTCGCCTTCCGGTCCGTCGGCATCCCGCTGAAGGCCGCCGCGATGAACGTCGCCGCCGTCGCCGCCGCCTTCGGCGTCGTCGTCGCGATCTTCCAGTGGGGCTGGGGCAGCGAACTGCTCGGCCTCGGCAGTGCGGGCCCCATAGAGCCCTTCCTGCCCGTGATCATGGTCTCCGTCCTCTTCGGGCTCTCCATGGACTACCAGGTCTTCCTGGTCAGCCGGATGTACGAGGAGTGGCTGGAGACCGGCGACAACCGGCGTGCCGTCCGGGTCGGCCTCGCCGAGACCAGCCGCGTGATCAACTCCGCCGCCGTGATCATGATCTCGGTCTTCCTCGCCTTCGTGCTCAGCGGCGACCGCGTGATCGCCATGTTCGGCATCGCCCTGGCCGCCGCCGTCGCCCTCGACGCCTTCGTGCTGCGTACGCTCCTCGTCCCCGCGCTGATGCACCTGCTCGGCGGCGCCAACTGGTGGCTGCCCCGCCGGCTCGGCAAGTGGCTGCCCCGCATCAGCATCGAGCCGCCCGAGTCCCGTGCCGCCCATGAGAGGCTGGCCGCCGCGACGGACGCCGAGGTGGCGGACGTCCTGGCTCAGGAGGAGCGGAAGCGGGATGTACGCGATACCACTGGGTGACGACGCCGAACTGCGGCCGCTGGAGCCCTGGCGCGCCGAGGAGTTCCTGGCACACCTGGAGCGGGGCAGGGAGTTCATCAACCAGTACATCCCCTTCGGCTCCCAGGCCACGGACGTGGCCGGCGCCCGGGAGGTGCTCCAGCGGTACGCCGACATGCGCGCCGCCGACACCGGGTCCCTGCACGGCCTGTGGCTGGAGGGCAAGCTCGTCGGCGGTGTCCTGTTCCTCAACTTCGACGCGGCGAACGGGAACTGCGAGGTCGGCTGCTGGCTGGAACCCGCCGGCACCGGACGCGGCCTCGTCACGCGCGCGATGCGCGTCCTCATCGACTGGGCCGTCGACGAACGCGGCATCCACCGCGTCGAGTGGGTCGCCGCCTCCGGCAACCAGCCGAGCATCAACGTCGCCCGGCGCCTGGGCATGACCCGCGACGGGGTACGGCGCGAAGCCCACCCGTATCGTGGCGTGCGGCACGACCTCGAGGTGTGGTCCGTGCTGGCGCCCGAGTGGCGCGCGGCACGCGCGCGTGCCGCTCACAACGATCATTAAGCAACCTCTCAGACAGCGACCGTACGGTGCGAGGCATGGCAACGAAAGCAGTGGACGAGACCGAGGCCGCCGAGGCCAGGACCGACGAGGAGGCGGTGGACACCACCAAGTCCGACGACGCCGGGTCCGACGACGTGAACACGTCCGACGACGTGACCGGGTCCGAGGGCGGCGCCGAGCAGCCCGAGAGCCGGGAGGAAGGCCCCTCCGGCGTCGGACAGGGGGCGGGTGCCGTCGTCTCCGTCGCCCTCGGCATCGTCTCGCTGACCGGCAGCTGGGTCGGCACCGTGGCCGCCGCGCGCGAGACCCTCATCGGCCAGCTTCAGACCGCGTCCTCCGCGGGCGTCGCCAAGCAGGTCAAGGAGGTGTACGGCGACGCCTGGCAGACCAGCGCGCTGTGGGGCGGCCTGTTCGCGCTCACCGCGCTGATCGTCGGCGTCGTGGTGCTCGCCCGGCCCGCCTTCGGGGCGCCCGGCCGGACGCAGGCCCCGTGGATCAAGTCGGTCGCCTGGGCGGGCGTCTCGATCGGCGTCATCGGCCTGTTCCTGGCCGTCCTCAAGTACACCGACGTCCTGCTCGGACTGCCCTCCACGAGCTGAGTCACCGCAGGCCCTGAGGGGTCTTAGGCCCTCCGTACGCACCTTACGGAGGCCCTGAGACCCCTCATGCGCGTCTAAGGCCCCCGACCGCCGCCGAAGATGCGGAACTCTCCCGATGTGGCCGCCCCACCTGGGAGACGAAGGTGGAGGCATCGCAGCGAGCGAAGCCGGAAACCTACCTCTCACCAGGGAGACGCCGTGTACGCGTACGAGTTCCAGCAGTCCCGTTCCGCCGACCTCATCCGCCGGGCCGAGCACCAGCGGCTGGTCCGCGAGGCCGTCCGGGCCCGCCGCGCCGCCCGCCGGGAAGCGGCACGACGCACCTCCGAGGCCGACAGCCATACCCGCCGCTCCCGCCGGCACTGGTTCGCCCGGGCCGCGTGACCGCCGGGGCGGGGGAGGACGGCCGCGCGGGGGACGGCCGTCCTCCCCAGGGCACCGGTACGCGCCCTGCCGGAGGCACCGGTACGCGCCCACCCGGGCACGCCGGTACGACACCTGCCCTCCCCGCGGGACCGGCGGCCGTCCTCCCGAAACTCGGTGCCGCTCCGCCCGCCCCGCGTGCGATGCTCGGGACCGTGGAGACCAGGTCCGTCAGTCCCGTGTTCGTCGGCCGCACCGGCGAGTTGGACACGCTGAACGACGCGCTCGCCCGTGCCGCCGCGGGCGAGCCGCAGGCGGTGCTGATCGGCGGCGAGGCCGGCGTCGGCAAGACCCGCCTCGTCGAGGAGTTCGCCGGCGCCGCCCGCCGCGGGGGCGCGCTCGTCGCGCTCGGCGGCTGCGTCGAGATCGGCGCCGACGGGCTGCCCTTCGCCCCCTTCTCCACCGCGCTGCGCGCCCTGCGCCGCGAAATGCCCGCCCCGTTCGCCGCCGCGGCCGCCGGCCAGGAGGAGGAACTCGGCCGGCTGCTGCCCGAACTCGGCACGGCCGCCGGCCGGGACGCCGCCCGGCACGACGAGGAGGGCATGGCCCGCCTCTTCGAACTCACCGCCCGCCTGCTGGAGCGGGTCGCCGCCGACCACACCGTCGCCCTCGTCCTTGAGGACCTGCACTGGGCGGACGCCTCCACCCGCCACCTGCTCGCCTACCTCTTCCGCACCCTGCGCACCGGCCGCCTCGTCGTCCTCGCCACCTACCGCTCCGACGACATCCACCGCCGCCACCCGCTGCGGCCCCTGCTCGCCGAACTCGACCGGCTGCGCACGGTCCGCCGTATCGAGCTGAGCCGCTTCACCCGTGACGAGGTGGGCCGCCAGATCGCCGGCATCCTCGCCCACGAACCCGAGCCGGCCCAGGTCGACGAGATCTTCGAACGCTCCGACGGCAACGCCTTCTTCGTCGAGGAACTCGCCGTCGCCGCCCACGAGGGCTGCCGCACCGGCCTCACCGACACCCTGCGCGACCTGCTCCTGGTACGCGTCGAGGGCCTGCCGGAGAGCGCCCAGCGGGTCGCCCGGATCGTCGCCGAGGGCGGCTCCACCGTCGAGTACCGGCTGCTGGCCGCCGTCGCCCGGCTCGCCGAGGACGACCTCATCGAGGCGCTGCGGGCCGCCGTCAACGCCAACATCCTCAGCGCCGCACCCGGCGGCGACGGCTACCGCTTCCGCCACTCCCTGGTCCGCGAGGCCGTCAGCGACGACCTCCTGCCCGGCGAACGCTCCCGCCTCAACCGCCGCTACGCCGAAGCCCTTCAGGCCGACCCGACGCTCGTCCCCGCCGACGAACGGGTCATGCGCCTGGCCAGCTACTGGTACCACGCCCACGACGCCGCCAAGGCCCTGCCCGCCGTCCTCGACGCCTCCGTCGAGGCCCGCCGCCGCCACGCCTACTCCGAGCAACTACGGCTCCTGGAACGGGCGATGGAGCTGTGGGACGCCGTCCCCGCCGAGGTACGGCAGACCCTGCGCCCGGCCGACTACACCGAGGTCTACCCTCCCTGCGGCTGCGACCCGGCCACCACCCCGCTGCGCTACCTCGACCTGATGGCCGAGGCCGCCGTCGCCGGACGGCTGTGCGGGGAACGGGAACGCGCCCTGAAGATCACCAAGCGCGCCCTGCGGCTCCTGGAGGAGGAACCGGACCCGGTGCGGGCCGCCTGGTTCTGGGTGCAGCGCTCCCGGCTCACCCAGGGCCTGGCCCGCGGCGACGGCTGGGCGGAGCTCGCCACCGCCCAGGACCTGGTGCGCGGACTGCCCCCCTCCGAGGTGCACGCCGAGGTGCTCGCCATGGTCGCGGGCTGGTCGATGCTGCACGAGCCGGGCCCCGAGGCCATGGCCGCCGCCGAGCGTGCCGTCGAGTACGCCCGTATGGTCGGCGCCCACGACATCGAGCTCAACGCCCGGCTCACCCTCGGGGGCCTCATGACCGACGCGGGCGACATCGACCGCGGGCTCGCCGAGATGTACGAGGTCAAGGACCGGGCGGCGGAGCTGGGCGCGACCGGCGTGCTCAGCCGCAGCTACATCAACCTGCCCTCGGTGCTGGAGGGCGTCGGCCGCTCCAAGGAGGCGGTCGGCATCCTTCAGGAGGGCGTCCGGCTCACCCGCAGGCTCGGCCGGCTGGACTCCGACGGCTGGGTGTGGGGCAACCTCGCCGAGTCGCTGCACTCGCTCGGCCGCTGGGAGGAGGCCGCCGAGGCCGCGACCAACGCCCAGCGCGTCGAGCAGAGCGCCAAGCCGCGCTCCGGAGGTTTGATGCGGCTGGCCCACCTCGCCCTCGACCGGGGCGACCTGACCGAGGCCGCCCGCCATCTGAGCGCCGCCCGCTCCTGCTTCGGCACCCACGACCCCATGCCGCAGTACACGCTGCCGATGAGCTCCATAGCCATCGGGGTGGCCGCGGCCCAGGGCCGCCTCGCGGATGCCCGAGCGGAACTGCTCACCGTCCTCGCGGTCGGCTTCCCGCCCGGCACCCAGCGCTACGGCTGGCCGCTGCTGCTCACCGCCGCCACCGCCGAGGCCGACGCCTACGGGCTCCCTGCCGCCGAACCCGATCGCCCGGACATCCTCGAACGCATCCGCAAGGCCGCGAAGACCCTGGCCACCGGCGTCCCCGTCTGGCGGGCGCACGACCAGTGGCTGCGCGCCGAACTGCTGCGCGCCGAGGGCCGGACGGCACCGGAGGAGTGGTTCGAAACCGTCGCCGCCATGGAGCCGCTGGAGCGGCCGTACGATCTCGCGCGCGTCCGCTTCCGTCTCGCCGAGGCGCTCCTGGCCTCCGGCCCGGGCGAGGACGAGCGGGCCCGCGCCACGGAACTCCTCCGCCTCGTCCACGCCGTCGCCGGCCACCTCGGCGCCCGGCCGCTCGCCGAGGCCGCCGAGCTGCTCGCCCAGCGCGCCCGCCTCCCGATCAGCCACGCCCCGGAGGCGGCCCTCGCCCCCGCCGACCCCGTCGAGGCGCTCCGCCTCACCAGCCGGGAACGCGACGTCCTGCGCCTGGTCGCCGCCGGCCGCACCAACCGCCAGATCGCCGAGGAACTCTTCATCTCCCCGAAGACGGCCAGCGTCCACGTCTCCAACATCCTCGCCAAGCTCGGCGTCTCGGGCCGGGGCGAGGCGGCGGCGGTGGCCCACCGGGTGGGACTGTTCCCGGCCGAAACACTCACGTCCCGGAGCGCGGGCTGAGGCTTACGCTGTCAGGGATGCCGCGGCCGAGGGAGGCCTTCGTGTTCAACGTCTTCGAGGAACTGTTCGCACCCGGCCGCAAGCACACCCGCGACGAGCAGAACCGGCTGGAGCTGACCCGTGAGGACGTCGGGGACGGCGACCCCGGACGCGGGCCGATAGACCTCACGTCCGGGAAGGTCGTCGTACGGCCACCCGCACAGCCCGGATCCGAAGCGGAGTCCTTGGAGGACTGAGCGCCGGGGCCGCGTGACTGCTGCCGCCCCCGCCTGCCCAGGGCCCGGTGCTACCTCACCCGCACCTCCAGGATCCGGTCGTCGTCGTCCTTCGGGTTGCCCCGGCCGTCCGTGTTGCTGGTCGTCAGCCACAGCTTGTCGCCGCCCGCCGGGACCACCGTGCGCAGCCGGCCGTACTCCTCCTCGAGGAAGGCCTGCGGGTCCGCCGAGGCCTCCGTGCCCTTCAGGGGGATGCGCCACAGGCGCTGTCCGCGCAGGCCCGCCATCCAGATCGAGCCCTCGGCGTAGGCGATGCCGCTGGGGGAGGCCTCCGCCGTGGTCCACTGGGCTATCGGGTCGTGGAAGTCCGTGTCGTCGGACCGGCCCTCGGCCTGGGGCCAGCCGTAGTTGTCACCCGGCTTGATCGCGTTCAGCTCGTCCCAGGTGTCCTGCCCGAACTCCGAGGCGAACAGGCGCTGCTTGGTGTCCCAGGCCAGACCCTGCACATTGCGATGGCCGTACGAGTAGACGGGGGAGTCCGGGAACGGGTTCCCGGGGGCCGGCTCGCCCTCCGGGGTCAGGCGCAGGATCTTGCCGCCCACGGAGTCCCTGTCCTGGGACAGGCCCGTGTCACCGCTCTCGCCCGTGCCCACGTACAGCAGCTTGTCCGGGCCGAACTCGATCCGGCCGCCGTTGTGGACCACGCCCTTGGGGATGCCCTTGAAGACCGTGTCGGGCGCGCCCAGCTGCTCGCCGGAGGGCTTCTTGTCGTCGTACAGCATGCGGACGATGCGGTTGTCCGAGGCCGAGGTGAAGTACGCGTAGACCATGTGGTCCGAGGCGTAGTCGGGGGAGAGCGCGATGCCGAGCAGGCCGCCCTCGCCGGCCGGGGAGACGCCCGGCACCTCGCCCAGCTCCGTCTTCCGGCCCGTCCTGCCGTCGACGCGGATGATCGTCCCGTCGTCCCGGGAGGAGACGAGCAGGTCGCCGTCCGGCAGCGGGGCCAGGCCCCAGGGGCTCCGCAGGCCCGTGGCGACCGTGCGGACCACCTTCACCGAGCCCTTCGCGGGAGGTGCCTGTTCGGTGGCTTGTTCCGAGGGTTTCGCCTGCCCGGCCGTACTGCTCGGGGGCGCGTTCCCGACGCCGCCCGACGATCCTCCGTCGTCGGAGGAGCAGCCGGCCGTCAGCAGGAGCGTGGCCGCGGCCAACACGGCCGTCACGGCTCGACGTTGCACGATCATGGTCCCTTCGACGCGGCGGGTTCTACCTGTCTTACACCGCTCGCGCCTCACAGGTTCCCGATCACCGAAACCCGAACCAGCGGCACACCCACCACACACGGGGTTTCCGCCCCTCACACGTGCACTGCACACGGGGTTTCCGCCCCTCACACGCGGTTTCCACGCACCACGTGCGGGGCCTCCCCGCCACATGCGGGGCTTCAGTCCCACGACCCCTGCGCCGCCGGCAGCTCCGCCACCTCCGTCAGGTCCTCCGGCGTCAGGCGCAGGTCCGCCGCGGCCGCGTTCTGCGTGACCCACCGCTCCTGCTTGGTGCCCGGCACCGGCACCACGTGCCGGCCCTGGGCCAGCACCCACGCCAGTGCCACCTGGGCCGGGGTGACGTGCTCGCCGTGGCGGGACGCGATCCGGCGCAGGCCCACCACGATCGGCTGGTTCGCGGCCATCATCTCGGCCGTGAAGCGGGGGTGCCGGGCCCGGACGTCGTCCGCCTCGAAGCCCTCGCCGGGCGTCAGCGTGCCGGTCAGGAAGCCGTTGCCGAGCGGCATCGCGGCGAGGAAGCCGACGCCGCGCGCCTCGCACCACGGCAGCAGCGCCTCCAGCGCCTCCGACGACCACACCGACAGCTCCGCCTCCACCGCGCTCACGGGGAAGACCTGCTGCACCCGCTCCAGCTGCCGGATCGTCGCGTCATGCAGCCGCGCCCCGGGCCGCCGGGCCGACCGGGCGCCCACCGCGCACAGTCCCAACGCCCGTACCTTTCCGGCCTGGACGAGCTCCGCCATCGCGCCCCAGGTCTCCTCCACCGGAACCTCCGGGTCCGCCCGGTGCAGCTGGTAGAGGTCGATGACGTCCGTCTGCAGGCGGCGCAGGGACGCGTCGCAGGCCCGCTTGACGTACCCGGGGCGGCCGTTGGCCACGATGTGCTGGTCGCCCACCAGCAGACCGACCTTCGTCGACACGAACGCGTCGGCCCGCCGCTCCTTCAACACCCGCCCCAGCAACAGCTCGTTGGTGAACGGGCCGTACATGTCGGCCGTGTCCAGCAGGGTCGAGCCCAGGTCGAGCGCCCGGTGCACCGCCCTGAGCGACTCCTCGCCGCGCTGCCGCGACGCGCTGTACGCCCAGCTCATCGGCATGCACCCGAGTCCGACGGCCCCCACCGCGAGTGCCGCCGCCCCGATCGTCCTGCGCTCCACCTGGTCGTGACCCTCCCTCGTACGGCCACCCCAACCTAACCTCTGCCGCCCGACGCTCCTGACATAGCCTCCGAAGCATGACTGCTGACGTGTGGCTGCCCATCCCGCCGGACGAGATCGAGGGGCTCCCCGAGGGGCCCGACTACCGCTTCTGGGACGGTGCCGAGGACTTCCCCGCGGACCCGGCCGACTGTGCCTTCTACGTCGTCCCCTACATGAAGCCCAGCCCGCTGTGCGTCCGCCCCCTGCCGCACATGAGCTCCGTCCAGGTCGTGCAGACGCTGTCGGCCGGCATCGACCACGTGGAGCCGGGGCTGAAGCATCTGCGGCCGGGCGTGCTGCTGTGCAATGCGCGCGGGGTGCACGAGGCCAGCACCGCGGAACTCACGCTCGCGCTGATCCTGGCCTCGCTGCGCGGCATCCCCGACTTCGTCCGGGCGCAGGACACAGGGGAGTGGCTGGGCGGGTTCCGGCCCGCGCTGGCGGACAAGAACGTGCTCATCGTGGGATACGGCTCGATCGGCGCGGCGATCGAGGACCGGCTCGTTCCGTTCGAGGTGGCGCGGGTGGCGCGCGTCGCGCGCTCCGAGCGCACCACGGCGCGCGGGCCGGTGCACCCGCTCACCGAACTGCCTTCCCTCCTCCCGGAAGCGGACGTCGTCATCCTCTCCACGCCGCTCACCGAGGCCACCCGCGGCCTGGCCGGCGCGGATTTCCTGGCGCGGATGAAGGACGGCGCGCTCCTCGTGAACGTCGCCCGAGGGCCCGTCGTCGACACCAAGGCCCTGCTCGCCGAGCTGGAGACCGGCCGCATCACCGCGGCTCTCGACGTCACGGATCCGGAGCCGCTGCCCGCCGAACACCCCTTGTGGCGTGCGCCGGGCGTGCTCATCAGCCCGCACGTCGGCGGGCCCACCTCCGCCTTCCTGCCGCGCGCCGGGCGGCTGTTGGTGGACCAGTTGAGGCGTTTCATGAACCGGGAGCCGCTGCGGAACGTGATCCTGACGACGGGCGCAACAGGCGCGTAATCCACTTCGGGTACCGTCCGCAATCGTCTGGACGCGGTGGGTACTCGTATTCGGACTGATCGTCACGGAGAGTAGAGAACCTATGTCGCTGAGTGACGAGACTGGTGTATCGTCCCGACAGGGGCTGCGCCGCGCACCGTTCGGCGCCGGGGATGGAGCACTTCAGACTGTGAGGGGGGCGACGGGCGATGCACGGCCTATGGACGAGCGATCCGACGCGGCGGGGCAGTCGGCTGCGACCCTGGCGCGCTGCCGCGCGCAGAGGCGGTCACCACGGCGACCACGGAGGCCACCACACCCCTCACAGCGGCCACCACAGCAGCAGTCAGAGCTCTGACCACCGCAGGCAGGGCCTCCGCAGGAGGCATGCCCACCCAGCGCACCGGGACCCGCGGGACCCGGGAGCGGCGCGGACCGGGAGGTCACGGTGAGCGCGCCGTCTCCCACCCCCACCCTCGACGGAGCGCTGCGGGCACAGCCTTCGCCGGGGGCGCTGCCGCCCCGTCCGTCGTCGGCCTCTGTTCGCCGGCCGGGCACGGTCCCCCAACTCGTCCTGGCCCTGGTCTGCGCGACCTACGCCGTCGGTGCCGCGCTCGGCTGGGGCTCGGACCGCCTCGCGCTGATCATGGGCGACTTCGGGCTGAGCGCCGCGGCGGGCACCGCCGCCGTGTCCTGCGTCCTGTACGCCCGCAGCCGCCACACCCGCTTCCGCCCCGCCTGGCTGCTGTTCGGCCTCTCCTCGACGATGGCGGCCCTGGGCAACCTGGTCTGGGGGTGGTACGAGGTCGTCCTGGGGCAGCCCGTGCCCACCCCCTCCTACGCCGACCTGTTCTTCCTGTGCTTCGCGCCGCCTGCCATCGTGGGGCTGCTGGTGCTCGCCAAGCGGCCGGTGACGAAGGCCGGCTGGGTCTGCCTCGCGCTGGACGCCTGGCTGATCGGCGGCTCGCTGCTCACCCTGGCGTGGAGCCTGGCGCTCGCCCAGGCCGCGAAGTCGGAGGGGCCGGAGGTGGCGCACACCGCGCTGTCGCTGGCGTACCCGCTGCTCGACATCGCCCTGGTCAGCATGGTGCTCGCGCTGCACTTCCGTCGCTCGGCGGTGAACCGCACCGCGGTCAACACGGCGGTCGGCGGGCTCGCGTTGACCGTGATGTGCGATGCCCTGTTCATCTCGCCGCTGATGCACGACAGCTACCGCTCCGGCCAGCTCCTCGACGCGGGCTGGTTCGCCGGTTCGCTGCTCCTCGCGTACGCACCGTGGGCGGGGCGCCCGGGCGGACAGCCGGAGGACGAGGGGCACGCGCGCGTGGTGCACGAGCACGTGCCCGGGCAGCGCAGGGGACCGAACCACCACCTGCCCGCGCCGGGAGGCGAGCAGGGCCGGTATCCGGCCGCCCGGCCCATCGCCGGCTCCCTCGCCGCCCTCACGCCGTACCTCGCGGCCGCCGTGTGCACGCTGGGGATCCTCTACAACGTCCTCAACGGCCGCAGCGTCGACCGCGTGGTGCTGATCACCGGCGGCACGGTGGTGCTCGCGCTGGTCGTGCGGCAGGGGATCATGCTGCTCGACAACATCACCCTCACCCAGGAGCTGGCGCAGAAGGAGAACCACTTCCGTTCCCTGGTGCAGGGCTCCAGCGACGTCATCATGATCGCCGCGCCCAACGGCATCCTCCGGTACGTCTCCCCGGCCGCCGCCGGTGTCTACGGCCGCTCCGCGGAGGAGCTGGTGGGGACGGAACTGGCCAACCTCATCCACCCGGAGGACCTGGGCTGCGTCGTGCACGAGGTGCGCCGCTTCCTCGCCGCAGACCCCGTCGAGGAACCCACTACGCGCATCGAGTGCCGCTTCCGGTCCGGCGACGGCGGCTGGCTGAACGTCGAATCGACCATCAACCGCCACCACGGCGGCCTCATCTTCAACAGCCGGGACGTGACCGAAAGAGTGCGGCTGCAGGCGCAGTTGCAGCACAACGCCGAGCACGACCCGCTCACCGACCTGCCCAACCGCGCCCTGTTCACCAAGCGCGTCCAGCAGGCGCTGTCCGGCCGCCGCGCCTCCGACCGGGGCCTCGCCCTGCGCAACACGGCCGTGCTCTTCATCGACCTCGACGGCTTCAAGGCCGTCAACGACACGATCGGGCACCAGGCCGGGGACGAACTGCTCGTCCAGGCCGCCCGCAGACTCCAGGACGCGGTCCGGCAGGGCGACACGGCCTCCCGGCTGGGCGGTGACGAGTTCGCGGCCCTCATCGTCGGGGACAACACACGCGACCGCGCCGCCCGCGAACGGGACATCCTGGAGCTCGCCGACCGCCTGAGGGTGACGCTGTCGCAGCCGTACGTCATCGACGGCAACGATGTCCGCGTCAACGCCTCCATCGGCGTCGCCTTCGCCGAGCCGGGCCTCGGCACGGGTGAGCTGCTGCGCAACGCCGACCTCGCCATGTACCGCGCCAAGGCCGGCGGCAAGGGCCGCGTCGAGCTGTACAAGCCGCAGATGCAGCAGGACGTCGTACGCAAGGCGGAGCTGGCCACGCGTCTGCGTGCGGCACTGCACGACGGCGAGTTCGCGCTGCTGCACCAGCCGGTGGTGTGCCTGGCGGACGGCCGGATCACGTCGGTGTACGCGCAGGCGCGCTGGCGCTCCTCGCAAGGGGTGCTCTTCACGCCCGCGGAGTTCCTGCGCGTGGCCGAGGACAGCGACAAGACGGCCGAGCTGGGCCGGTGGATGCTGGAGGAGGCCGTCGAGCAGGCCGCCGAGCGGCACGCGGCGGGCCAGTCCGTGCCCGTGGTCGTCCGTACGAGCCCCCTCCGACTGCTGGACCGGTCGATGCCGCTCGGCTCGATCGAGGCGCTGCTGACCCGGCACGGACTGCCGCCCGGGTCGCTGGTCATCGAGCTGTCCGACACCGATCCCCGGGTCTGTCTCGACGAGTTGGAGCGCCGCCTGAACGCCCTCAGGCGGGTCGGCGTCCGGATCGCGCTGGACGGGTTCGGCAGCGGCTGCGCGGCGATCACGGCTCTCAGGCGGCTCCCCGTCGACGTGCTGAAACTCGACCGCAGCCTGGTCGAGGGCGTCGTCGAGTCCGCGCGGCTGCACAAGATCACCAGTGGGCTGCTGCGCATCGCCACCGACCTCGGACTGCAGTCCGTGGCCGACGGGGTCGACCAGCCGGAGCAGGTCGTCGCCCTGCGCGCGATGGGGTGCACGCACGGGCAGGGCATGGCGTTCTCCGGGCCGCTGGACGAGTACCGGCTGCGCCGGGCGCTCGGTAACGGCCGCTATCCGGTGCCGCACGGACCGGCGGAGCCCGCGTTCGCGGGCGGCGCCCCGCGGGTGTACACCGGGGGCGTGAACACCGGGGGTGTGTCCGCCGTCATCGGAGGCGGGACCGCCCTGCGTTCACATAATGAGACTCCCGTCCCACCCACTTGACAGTGAGTGCGTGCCGGGGGGAGGGTCTGTGCCATGCGCACCCGAATTCTCGTACTTGGACAGCGCGTCGGCTGACGCTGAGCCCTCGATCGCTCAGCGACCCCACCCGGCGCGCTCCCCTCGCTTGCCTTATGGCACGAGGGGTTTTTTGTTGCACAGGCAGCAGCCGCACTTCTCCCAAACTTCGCAAAAACCCTCAGCATCGAGAAGAGAATGCCGATGACCGAGCAGGCCACCGGGGCCCCTCACCCGCAGCCGCGGCCCCGATCCTCAGGACAGCACTCCGCCCCCGAGCACGTCACGGGCGCGCAGTCCCTCATCCGCTCTCTCGAGGAGGTCGGCGCCGACACGGTATTCGGCATTCCCGGCGGTGCGATCCTTCCGGCCTACGACCCGCTGATGGACTCCACCAGGGTGCGCCACGTCCTGGTCCGCCACGAGCAGGGCGCCGGTCACGCGGCCACCGGCTACGCGCAGGCCACCGGCAAGGTCGGTGTCTGCATGGCGACGTCCGGCCCCGGTGCCACCAACCTGGTCACCCCGATCGCGGACGCCCACATGGACTCGGTGCCGCTGGTCGCGATCACCGGCCAGGTCGCGTCCAAGGCGATCGGCACGGACGCCTTCCAGGAGGCGGACATCGTCGGCATCACCATGCCGATCACCAAGCACAACTTCCTGGTGACCAAGGCGGAGGACATCCCGCGCGTGATCGCGCAGGCGTTCCACATCGCCTCCAGCGGCCGCCCGGGCCCGGTCCTCGTCGACATCGCCAAGGACGCCCTCCAGGCGAAGACCACCTTCTCCTGGCCGCCCACCATGGACCTGCCCGGCTACCGCCCGGTGACCAAGCCGCACGCCAAGCAGATCCGCGAGGCCGCCAAGCTGATCACCCAGGCCCGCCGGCCCGTGCTGTACGTCGGCGGCGGCGTGCTCAAGGCCCGGGCCACCGCCGAGCTGAAGGTCCTCGCCGAGCTGACCGGCGCGCCCGTCACCACCACGCTGATGGCACTCGGCGCGTTCCCCGACAACCACCCGCAGCACCTGGGCATGCCCGGCATGCACGGCTCGGTGGCCGCCGTCACCGCCCTCCAGAAGGCCGACCTGATCGTCGCTCTCGGCGCCCGCTTCGACGACCGTGTCACCGGCAAGCTGGACAGCTTCGCCCCGTTCGCCAAGATCGTCCACGCGGACATCGACCCGGCCGAGATCGGCAAGAACCGCGCCGCCGACGTGCCGATCGTCGGGGACGCCCGCGAGGTCATCGCCGACCTGATCCAGGCCGTGCAGAAGGAGCACAGCGAGGGCCACCAGGGCGACTACACCGCCTGGTGGAGCGACCTCAACCGCTGGCGCGAGACCTACCCGCTCGGCTACGACCAGCCCGACGACGGCTCGCTCTCCCCGCAGCAGGTCATCGAGCGCATCGGCCGGCTCGCCCCCGAGGGCACGATCTTCGCGGCGGGCGTCGGCCAGCACCAGATGTGGGCCGCCCACTTCATCGAGTACGACAAGCCGGGCACCTGGCTGAACTCCGGCGGCGCCGGAACCATGGGCTACGCCGTCCCGGCCGCCATGGGCGCCAAGGCCGGCGCACCGGACCGCACGGTCTGGGCGATCGACGGCGACGGCTGCTTCCAGATGACCAATCAGGAGCTCACCACCTGCGCCCTGAACAACATCCCGATCAAGGTCGCCATCATCAACAACGGCGCCCTCGGGATGGTCCGCCAGTGGCAGACCCTCTTCTACAACCAGCGGTACTCCAACACCGTGCTGCACAGCGGTCCCGAGGCGGACGGCAAGCAGCCGAGCCAGGGCACCCGCGTCCCCGACTTCGTGAAGCTGTCGGAGGCCATGGGCTGCTACGCCATTCGCTGCGAGGACCCCGCCGACCTCGACAAGGTCATCGAAGAGGCGAACTCCATCAACGACCGCCCGGTCGTGGTCGACTTCATCGTCCACGAGGACGCGATGGTCTGGCCGATGGTCGCCGCCGGCACCTCCAACGACGAGATCATGGCCGCCCGGGACGTCCGCCCCGACTTCGGCGACAACGAAGACGACTGACTTCAACAGGCAAGGAAGAGCAACCAGACATGTCCAAGCACACGCTCTCCGTCCTGGTGGAGAACACGCCGGGCATCCTCGCCCGGATCGCCGCACTGTTCTCCCGCCGCGGCTTCAACATCGACTCGCTCGCCGTCGGCGTCACCGAGCACCCCGACATCTCCCGCATCACCATCGTGGTGAACGTCGAGGACCTGCCCCTGGAGCAGGTGACGAAGCAGCTCAACAAGCTCGTCAACGTGCTCAAGATCGTCGAGCTGGACCCGGCGCAGGCCGTGCAGCGCGAACTCGTCCTGGTGAAGGTGCGCGCCGACAACGAGACGCGCTCCCAGATCGTCGAGATCGTCCAGCTGTTCCGCGCCAAGACCGTCGACGTCTCCCCGGAGGCCGTCACCATCGAGGCCACCGGCAGCAGCGACAAGCTGTCCGCGATGCTCAAGATGCTGGAGCCGTACGGCATCAAGGAGCTCGTCCAGTCCGGCACGATCGCGATCGGCCGCGGCGCCCGTTCGATCACGGACCGGTCGCTGCGCGCCCTGGACCGGTCGGCGTAAGGACGCGTTCGGGCGGCCGGGGGATTCCGGCCGCCCGTATTCCGAGACCCCGAAACCTCCCGTCACCCCACCGTCATACGGTGGGACGCAACACCTGCACTCCCAAGGAGAGAACCCAAAGTGGCCGAGCTGTTCTACGACGCCGACGCCGACCTGTCCATCATCCAGGGCCGCAAGGTCGCGGTCATCGGTTACGGCAGCCAGGGCCACGCCCACGCCCTGTCGCTGCGCGACTCCGGCGTCGACGTGCGCGTCGGTCTGCACGAGGGCTCCAGGTCCAAGGCCAAGGCCGAGGAGCAGGGCCTGCGCGTGGTGACCCCCTCCGAGGCCGCCGCCGAGGCCGACGTCATCATGATCCTCGTCCCGGACCCGATCCAGGCCCAGGTCTACGAGGAGCACATCGCCCCGAACCTGAACGACGGCGACGCCCTGTTCTTCGGCCACGGCTTCAACATCCGCTTCGGCTTCATCAAGCCCCCGGCCGGCGTCGACGTCTGCATGGTCGCCCCGAAGGGCCCGGGCCACCTGGTGCGCCGCCAGTACGAGGAGGGCCGCGGCGTTCCCTGTATCGCGGCCGTCGAGCAGGACGCCACGGGCAACGCCTTCGCGCTGGCCCTGTCGTACGCCAAGGGCATCGGCGGCACCCGCGCCGGCGTCATCAAGACGACCTTCACCGAGGAGACCGAGACCGACCTGTTCGGTGAGCAGGCCGTCCTCTGCGGTGGCACGGCCGCGCTGGTCAAGGCGGGCTTCGAGACGCTGACCGAGGCCGGCTACCAGCCGGAGATCGCCTACTTCGAGTGCCTGCACGAGCTGAAGCTGATCGTCGACCTCATGTACGAGGGCGGCCTGGAGAAGATGCGCTGGTCGATCTCCGAGACCGCCGAGTGGGGCGACTACGTCACCGGCCCGCGCATCATCACCGACGCCACCAAGGCCGAGATGAAGAAGGTCCTCGCCGAGATCCAGGACGGCTCGTTCGCCCAGAAGTGGATGGACGAGTACCACGGCGGTCTGAAGAAGTACAACGAGTACAAGCAGCAGGACTCCGAGCACCTGCTGGAGACCACCGGCAAGGAGCTGCGCAAGCTCATGAGCTGGGTCAACGAGGAGGCGTAAGCCGACCGCCCGAAGGGGCCGGAGCAGCATGCTCCGGCCCCTTCGGCGAACCCCGGGTAACGTCGGAGGTATGGCGTTGTCCACCCCGTCCAGCCACAGACGGGTGATCCTTCCGAAGCGGCGCAGGACGATGCCCTCGGCGCCACTACACTGCTGCACTAATACGCGTCAGGCCCACAGCGTCGTGCGTCTTCCACGCGGCCACCACCCCTCCACCGCCTGCGGCCGTCGGGACGGCCGTCCGCAGCACTGGACTTGTGAGGACTCACGTGAGCTCGAAACCCGTCGTACTCATCGCTGAAGAGCTGTCGCCCGCCACCGTCGACGCACTCGGGCCGGACTTCGAGATCCGCCACTGCAACGGAGCGGACCGAGCCGAGCTGCTCCCGGCCATCGCCGACGTGGACGCGATCCTGATCCGTTCGGCCACCAAGGTCGACGCCGAGGCGATCGCCGCCGCGAACAAACTCAAGGTCGTCGCACGAGCCGGCGTCGGCCTGGACAACGTGGACGTCGCCGCCGCCACCAAGGCCGGCGTGATGGTCGTCAACGCCCCCACCTCGAACATCGTGACCGCCGCCGAGCTCGCCTGCGGTCTGATCCTCGCCACCGCCCGCAACATCCCGCAGGCGAATGCCGCGCTGAAGAACGGCGAGTGGAAGCGCAGCAAGTACACGGGCGTCGAGCTGGCGGAGAAGACCCTGGGTGTCGTGGGTCTGGGCCGGATCGGCGCCCTCGTCGCACAGCGCATGTCGGCCTTCGGCATGAAGGTCGTCGCCTACGACCCCTACGTGCAGCCCGCCCGGGCCGCGCAGATGGGCGTGAAGGTGCTGTCGCTGGACGAGCTGCTCGAGGTCTCCGACTTCATCACCGTGCACCTGCCGAAGACCCCCGAGACGCTGGGCCTGATCGGCGAGGAGGCGCTGCGCAAGGTCAGGCCGAGCGTGCGCATCATCAACGCGGCGCGCGGCGGGATCGTCGACGAGGAGGCGCTGTACTCCGCCCTCAAGGAGGGCAGGGTCGCCGGTGCCGGCCTCGACGTGTACGCGAAGGAGCCGTGCACGGACTCGCCGCTGTTCGAGTTCGACCAGGTGGTGTGCACCCCGCACCTCGGCGCGTCGACGGACGAGGCGCAGGAGAAGGCCGGTATCGCCGTCGCCAGGTCGGTGCGGCTCGCCCTCGCCGGTGAGCTGGTCCCGGACGCGGTGAACGTGCAGGGCGGTGTCATCGCCGAGGACGTCAAGCCGGGCCTGCCGCTCGCCGAGCGGCTCGGCCGGATCTTCACCGCGCTCGCCGGTGAGGTCGCGGTCCGCCTGGACGTCGAGGTGTACGGCGAGATCACCCAGCACGACGTGAAGGTGCTGGAGCTGTCCGCCCTCAAGGGTGTCTTCGAGGACGTCGTCGACGAGACGGTGTCGTACGTCAACGCCCCGCTGTTCGCCCAGGAGCGCGGTGTCGAGGTGCGGCTGACCACCAGCTCCGAGTCGCCCGACCACCGCAACGTCGTCACCGTGCGCGGCACCCTCGCCGACGGCGAGGAGGTCTCGGTCTCCGGCACGCTGGCCGGCCCGAAGCACCTGCAGAAGATCGTCGCGGTCGGCGACTACGACGTCGACCTCGCGCTCGCCGACCACATGGTCGTGCTGAAGTACGAGGACCGGCCGGGTGTCGTCGGCACCGTCGGCCGCATCCTCGGCGAGTCGGGCATCAACATCGCCGGGATGCAGGTGTCGCGGGCGGCGGCCGGTGGCGAGGCGCTCGCGGTGCTCACCGTCGACGACACGGTGCCGCAGGCTGTGCTGACCGAGGTCGCCGCGGAGATCGGGGCGACCTCGGCCCGGTCGGTGAACCTGGTCTGATCTGATCTGATCTGATCTGATCTGATCCGATCTGAACTGATCTGAACTGATCTGATCGACGCGGACGCCGGGCGGGCTGAGGAACCTCAGCCCGCCCGGCGTCCGCCGTATGCCGTCCGTGTCAGACGGCCACCTTCTCCGGCTCCGGCGCCGCGGGCTCCGGCACCCGCCGCAGCGTCACCACCGCCAGCCCCGCCGCGCCCACCAGCAGCACCACACCCGTGATCGCCGCTCCGTGCATTCCGCTGGTGAACGCCTCCCGCGCCGCAGTCGCCAGGGCGTCGCCCGCGCGGTCCGGCAGCCGGTCGGCGACGGCCAGGGCGCCGCCCAGCGTCTCCCGGGCCGCGGCGGGCGCCGAGGACGGCATCTCGTGGCGGTAGACCGCCATACCGATGGAGCCGAGGAACGCCATGCTCAGTGCGCCGCCGAACTCCGTGCCTGTCTCCAGCAGGGACGAGGCCGCGCCCGCCCTCTCCACCGGGGCGGCGCTCATGACCAGGTCGGCCAGCTGGGACATGACGGCGACGACCCCGGAGGCCAGGACACCGCAGGCGGCCAGCAGCAGCCAGAGGGAGTCCGTGCCGGTCAGGGCCAGCATCGCGTAGCCGCACGCGGTGACCGCGAAGCCTCCGCCGACGACGTACGCACGGGGCACGCCCCGCTGGACGAGCTGGGCCGTGACGGGGCCCGTGAAGCCGATGAGCACCGACGGCAGCAGGCTCCACAGCGCGGCCTCCAGGGGGCTCTTGCCCAGCACGGACTGGATGTACTGCGTCGTGAAGTAGGCCGAGCCCATCATGCCGAACGCGGCGACGAGGTTGAGGACGACCGCCGGGGTGAAGCCGTGGCCCCGGAACAGCGCCGGGGAGATCAGCGGGGAGGCCGCCGTGCGCTGCCGGTGGACGAACAGGGCGGCGAAGAGCAGACCGACCGTCACGGACACGACGTATCGCACGTTCCAGCCCTGCGACGCGATCTCCTTCAGACCGTAGATCACGGGCAGCACGGCGGCCATCGACAGCGGCACCCCCAGCAGGTCGAAGCGGCCGGGCCGGGGGTTCTTCGACTCCGGGAGCAGGACCGGGCCGAGGATCAGCAGCAGCACCATCGCGGGCAGGTTGACCAGGAAGACCGAACCCCACCAGAAGTGCTCGACGAGGACTCCGCTCATCACCGAGCCGAGCGCGATGCCGGCCGTCATCACGCCGGACCACAGGCCGATCGCCTGCGCGCGCTGGCCGGGATCCGTGAACATCGTGCGGACCAGCGCCATCGTCGACGGCATCAGGGTCGCGCCGCCGATGCCGAGGACCGCGCGGGCCGCGGTGAGGGCCTCGGCGCTGTTCGCGTACGCCGCCGTCAGGGAGGCGGCGCCGAAGGCGGCCGCGCCGATCAGCAGCAGCCGGCGGCGGCCGATGCGGTCGCCGAGCGAACCCATCGTCATCAGCAGGCCGGCCAGGACGAAGCCGTAGATGTCGAAGATCCACAGCTGCTGGGTGCCGCTCGGCTCCAGGTCCGCGCTGATCTCGGGGATCGCGAAGTAGAGGACGGAGACGTCCATGGAGACCAGCAGCAGCGGGAGCATCAGCACGCCGAGCGCGGTCCATTCGCGGCGGCCGGCGCGGACGGGCGGGGTGGTGCTCGTCGGGTTCGTCGTCATGCCGGTGAATGTACGCACGTCTTAAACGCTTGTCTAGTACGATCGTATAAAACGGTCGTATGGGACGTCTGTATGCATCGGAGTAGGGTGGGCTCATGGGACACCGTGAGGATCTGCTGGAGGGCGCCAAGCGCTGCCTGCTGGCCAAGGGCTTCGCGCGCACGACGGCGCGCGACATCGTCAAGGAGTCGGGGACCAACCTGGCGTCGATCGGCTACCACTACGGCTCGAAGGACGCCTTGCTCGCGCAGGCGTACGTGTCGCTGGTCGAGGGGATGGGCGGCGCCTTCGAGGGCGACGGCGGCGTCGAGAGCACCACCGAGCCCGGCTCCCTGGAACGGTTCCAGGAGGTGTGGGCGAACGTCATCGGCACCATGCGGGAGCCCGGTTCGATGTGGCACCTCAGCATGGAGATCGTGACCATGGGCGACCAGATGCCCGAGGTCCGCGACCATCTGGCGCGCGCCCAGCGGGAGGCCGGGCGCGGGTTCATCCCGCTGCTCATGGGCGGACGGGAGGAGGATGTGTCCGACGAGGTCGCGGACACCCTCGGCAAGTTCTACATGACCGTGATGACCGGGCTCATCGCCCAGTGGATCTTCGATCCGAAGACCGCGCCCAGCGCGGAGGAACTCACCGCAGGGCTGCGTCAGGTGATCGAGGCCGCCACTCGGAGGTGACGCGCCCGTCGGCCATCTCGACCACCCGGTCCGCGAAGTGCCGTACGAGTGCCCGGTCGTGGCAGATGAACAGGTAGCCGAGACCGAGGTCGTCCTGGAGGTCGGCGAGCAGGTTGAGCACGCCGGCCCGGACCGAGGGGTCGAGGGAGGAGACCGGCTCGTCGAGGATCAGCAGGCGTGGGTCGGACGCCAACGCGCGTGCGATTCCGGCGCGTTGGCACTGCCCGCCGGAGAGCTCGTGCGGCCGGCGCTCGCCGTACGATGGGTCCAGGCCGACCCGGTCGAGGAGTTCGGCGACCCGGGCCGGGCCGTCGGTGGGGTGCCAGCGGCCCTGCACCCTCAGCGGTTCCGCGATCGCGTCCCGGATGCGGTGGCGGGGGCTCAACGACCCGTACGGGTCCTGGAAGACCGGCTGCATGCGGGGGCGCAACGGGCGCAGCTCGCGCTCGGTGAGCTTCGTCAACTCCCGTCCCTCGAAGCGCACTTCGCCTGCCTGAGGGCGACGCAGCTGGAGGACCGCCAGCGCCGTGGAGGACTTGCCGCAGCCGGAGGGGCCGTTCAGGGCGAGGGTCTCACCTGCGGCCAGGGAGAAGGAGATGCCGTGCACGGCGGTGACGGAGCCGTAGCGGACGACGAGGTCGCGTACGTCGAGCAGGGGGTGTAGGGGATCACTCATGCGGGCTGCCGCTCCTGGAGGAACAACTCGGTGGCCGGGTGGGGGAGTTCTTCCCAGCGGTGGCATGCCACCAGGCGTCCGGCCGCCTGCCGCGGTCCCGGTTCCGTCTCGTGGCAGGCGTCCGCCGCGAGCGGGCAGCGCGGGGCGAACGCGCAGCCCGGCGGCAGAGCGCCCGGGGCGGGCGGGGTGCCGCGCAGGGCGGGCAGGCGGTGGCCGGGCGGTGCGTGCCGCGGGAGGGAGGCGAGCAGGCCCGCCGTGTAGGGGGCCCGGGGGCGGCCCAGCACCTCGTCCGCCGGGCCGAGTTCGGTGAGACGTCCGGCGTACATGACCAGGACGCGGTCCGCGTGCTCGCGTACGACGTCCATGTCGTGCGTGACCAGGACGAGCGCCGCGCCGACCGCTGCACGCTGCTCGGCCAGCACCCGCAGCACCTGGTCGCGGCGGTCCTCGTCCAGCGCGGTGGTGGGTTCGTCGGCGACGACGAGCTCGGGCTCGTTGATCGTCACCATGGCGATCACCGCCCGCTGCCGCATGCCGCCGGAGTACTCGTGCGGGTACGCCCGTGCCGTGCGGGCGGCGTCCGGGATGCCGACGCGGTCCAGGGCCGCGACCGCGCGGGCCCGGGCCTCCTTGCGGGAGACGCGCGCCACCGACCGTACGGCGGCGGCGAGTTGATCGCCCACGGGGTGAACGGGGGAGAGGGCGGACAGGGCGTCCTGGGGGACGAGGGAGATGCGGCGCCCACGGTGGGCGGAGAGGTCCGGCGATATCGTCCCGCTCGTTGTGGCGCCGCGCGGCAGCATGCCGAGCAGGGCCCGGGCCGTGAGGGACTTGCCCGCGCCCGACTCGCCGACGATCGCGAGCACTTCGCGCGGACGGACGTCGAAGGAGAGGCCGCGTACGGCCTCGACGCCGTCGAAGGCGATGCGCAGTTCGCGTACCGAGAGCAGGACGTCAGACACCGACGGGAGTCTCCTTCTTCGTGACGCGCGTGTTCGTGGCGCGCGTGGCCTTCCGGCCCTGGGCGACCGCCGCCCCCGACACCGCCAGCCCCGCCAGCAGGGCCAGCGCCACCGCCGGGGCGAGGGCGGCCCACGGAGCGCGTTCCACGTAGGCGCGGGACTCCTCCAGCAGCAGGCCCCACTCGGGGGCGGGCGGCTGGGCGCCCAGGCCCAGGAAGCCCAGGGACGCCAGGGCCAGGGCGATGCCGGGCAGGCGCAGCAAGGCGTGGCGGGCCACCGGCGCGGCGACGGACGGCAGGACGTGCCGGGTGAGGATCCACAACGGGCCGGCCCCGATGGCCCGTTGGGCGGTCAGGAACGCCGATGCCCGCACCTCCTGAACCAGCGCCGCCGCGTGCGCGGACAGCGCCGGCCAGGAGATCAGGGCGACCGCGAGGGCCGCGCCGCCGGTGCCGGGTCCGACGGCCGCCGCGACCAGGATGCCGACGATCACCGGGGGCAGGGCGTTGGCGATGTCCGCCGCGCCCGCCGCGATACGGGGGACGAAGCCCAGCGCCAGCGCGGTCACCAGGGCGAACAGGCAGATGACGGCGGACGTGCCGACCGTCGAGGCGGCGCCGTGGCCGAGCCGGGCGAGGACGTCGCGGCCGAGGGCGTCCGTGCCGAGCGGGTGCGCCCAGGAGGGGGCGGCGAGGCGGGCGGTCGTCTCCACCGTGTACGGATCGCGCAGCAGGCCCCAGCCGATGGAGAGCAGCAGGACGGCGGCGAGCACCAGCGGGATCGCGGGGTGCGCGCGGACCGGGCGGGCCGGGGGCAGCGTCAGTCCGGCGTCGCGCAGGGCGGGGCCCAGCAGCCGGCGCCGCAGCAGCGCGGCCAGCGCGCCCGCGACCAGGCCGAGCAGCAGCAGGGCGAGGACCGAACCCTGGAGCAGCGGCAGATCCTGCGACTTGGCCGCGCCGAGGGCGCTGCGCCCGATGCCGGGCACCGCGAACACCACCTCCACCGCGACCGCGCCGCCGGTCAGGCCGACGGCGACCATGCCGAACTGCGGTACCAGCGGCGGCAGCACGCGCCGCAGCGCGGCCCCCGCGATCCGGGGCCGGCTCACCCCGGCGCCCCGCCACAGCTCCACCCACCGTTCGTCGAGCACGGCGGGCAGCGCGTCCGCGACCAGCCGGCCGAGCAGACCGCCCGCCGGGACGCCCAGGGCGATCGCGGGCAGGACCAGGTTCTCGGGGCCCGCCCAGCCGGACGTCGGCAGCCATCCCAGCCACACGCCGCACACCAGCAGCGCGATGACGGCCAGCAGGAACTCGGGCACGGCGGCCAGCATGGCGGCGAACGCCCCGGCCGAGCCGCGTCCCCGGACCAGTACGGGCGCCACCAGCGCGGCGGCCAGCAGCAACGCCACGCCGAGCGCCGCGCCCATCAGGCCCAGCGAGACCTGCAGGCCGGAGACGACGGACGGCAGGACATCGGTGCCCGACACCCAGGAGGTGCCGAGGTCGCCGCGCAGCAGGCCGGCCGCCCACTTGCCCAGCAGGGAAAGGGGACCGGCGTCCAGGCCGAGGTCCTCGCGGATCGCGGACAGGGCCTCGTCGGTCGCCTCCTGCTCCGCCGACCGGGCACGCAGCACGGTGAGCGCCGGGTCCTTGTGGGAGAGCCAGGGCAGCAGGCCGACGGTGGCCAGGACGGCGACGAGACAGACCAGGCGGGTCAGCCCGGCCCAACTGACCACCTTCCTCGCTACGGCCTTCACTTGACGTACGTGTCCGCGGTGACGAGCTCACGCTCGCGCGGGTCGTGCGCGGCGTTCACGACACCGGCGGCGTCGCCCTGGATGACGCGCTCATGCAGCATCGGGACGGCCGCGTCCTCGGCGAGCACGGCGGCCTCGGCCTCGATGATCGCCTTGCGGCGGTCGTCCCCGACGGGGGTCGCGGCGGCCTTCTTCAGCGCCGCGTCGACCTCCTTGTCGGAGAACTGCGAGAGGTTGAAGGTGCCGTCGGAGGCGAAGTCGCTGTAGAGGTAGGCGGCCGGGTCTCCCGAGTCCAGGACGGTGGCCCGGGAGAGGATGAACGCGTCGAACTTGCCCGCGAGCACGTCGGACTCGATGTTCGCGTACTCACGGACGTCGAGCTTCACCTTGAACCCGGCCTTCTGGAGCTGCTGCTGCAGCGCGGCGGCGACCTCGGGCATCTCGGAGCGGTCGGTGTACGTGCCGACGGTGATGGTCTTCCCGGCGGGGTCGCCGGCCTTGGCGGCCCGTGTGACGGGCCTCCGCAGCTCGGCCGCCCACGGAAGCGCCGGTCCCAGCAGGCCCTTGGCGACATCGGCGCGTCCCTCGTACACGCCCTTGACGATCGCCTCCGCGTCGATCGCCTCGCGGGCCGCCGCCCGCAGCGCGGGCTCCGTGAAGGCACCCTTCTCGGTGTTCAGGTAGAGCGTGTTGGTGCGCGGCATCGGGACCTCGGTGATCAGGTCCTGGTCGAGGACGGCGGCCTGCGAGACCGGTATCGCCTCGACGATGTCGGCCTCGCCGCTGCGCAGGGCGGCGGCGCGGGCGGTGCCGTCCGGCACGAACTTCACGTCGATGCCGGGGGCCTTGGCCTTCTTGCCCCAGTAGTCGTCGTAGCGGTCGAGGCCGGCGGAGGAGGTGCCGTTGACCTTCGTCAGCTCGAAGGGGCCGGTGCCGGCACCGACCGGGTCGACCGTCTTCCCCTTGTACGCCTTGGGCGCCAGGATCGACAGCTGAGGGGAGCTCAGCCGCTGCGGGACCAGGGGGTCCTCGGTGGCGGTGGTGACGGTGACTGTGTTTCCACCGTTTCCGCCGTTTCCGCCGGCCTTCGCGGTCAGGTCCACGCCGTCGAGGATGCGGGGCTTGGGGGAGGCGGTGGCGGCCTTGGTGAGGGAGTTGACGACGGCCTCGGCGGTGAGCTCGGTGCCGTCGTGGAAGGTGACGCCGTCGCGGAGGGTGAAGGTCCAGGTCCTGCCGGACTGCGTCCACTTGGTGGCGAGCGCGGGCCGGGCATCGCCCTCGGCGTCCAGCTTCACCAGCGTCTCGGCGGTGGACCAGCGGGAAAGCTTGAACGCGTCGTCGGAGAGCGGGGACAGGCCCGAGCGCGGGGGCTGCAGCATCGCCACGCGGATGCGCTTGCCGTCGCCGGAGGCGGCCCCTTCGGTGCCGGCCGAGGAGAAGCAGCCGGTCAGCAGGGCGGAGGCCGCGGTGACCGCGGAGAGCGGAAGGAGACGGGCGGGGACGCGCACGGGACACTCCGTAAAGGGTGGTTAAAGGTTGAACGCGCCACGACCGTAGCATGATGACAATCGTTTTCAGAAGCGCCGACCGGGCCGACTGGATCACACCGGTCCGGTCACAGCCGCGCCCCCTTGAGCGCCATGTGCAGCAGCAGCCGGTCCTCCCCGTCGTCCAGGTCCAGGCCCGTGAGCTTCTCGACGCGGGAGAGGCGGTAGTACAGGGTTTGGCGGTGGATGCCCAGTTCGGCGGCGGTGCGGCCGGCCTGGCCGGCGCAGTCGAGGTACACCTCGGCGGTGCGGGCGAGTTCGCGGTGCGCGGGGGAGAGGAGGGCGCGGACGGCGGGGTCGTGGGCGGCCTGCGGGGGCAGGGCCGTGAGGAGGCGGAACGGGCCGATCGACGTCCACTCGGCGACCGGGCCGAACCGGGGCTCGGCCAGGGCCGCGCGCGCCGCCGCGGACGCCTCGCGCCAGGCCGCGCCCAGGTCGGCGAGGCCGGTGCGGGGGGCGGCGATTCCGGCGGCTGCGGCGGTGCTTCCGGCAGCTGTGGGGTCGGTGCTGTTGGCTGACCGGCCGGCCGGTCCGGCCGGGATGCCGGGGCGTGCCCGCTCCAGCAGCCGCGAAGCCGCCGAGATCGCCGGGGTCAGTACGTCCGTCGATCGCAGCCGCATCAGCAGTGCCAGGCACTGGCCCGTCGTAGCCCACGGCACCGTGCACAGTGCCGTCGCCCCCGGCACCGTACGGACCGACGGGGCGTCGTCCGGGTCGGCCGAGGGCCAGGGCGCCACGCACACCACCGTGTGAAGCCCGTCGGCACGCGCCCCGAGGGCGGTGCGCAGCTCGGCGATCGCCATGTCCCGCTGCCAGTCGCGCTCGGCGGTGAGAACCGCCCGCAGCTCCCTGCTGAGATCCGCGCCGTGCTGCGCCTCGTCGGCGAGCAGCGCGCCGATCCGGGCCGTGACCCGCATGGCGGCCTCCAGTTGCCGCTCGCTCGGCCCCGGGTCGCCGTCCAGCAGCCAGACGTAGCCGTGGACGACACCGCGATGGCGTACCGGGAGGCAGATACGGCCCCGGTACACCCCGGCCTCCTGCGACGGCGGGATACGGACCGGGCCGATGGCCCGCGTGATGCCGAAGCCCTCGAACCAGGCGCGGACCGCGGCCGTCGAGCGGCGGGTCAGGATCGAGCGGGTGCGCACCGGGTCCAGCGCCGACGGATCGAGGTCGCCCTCACTGTCGTACGCGCCGAAGGCGATCAGCTCGAAGTCGCGGTTCTCCAGCGTGGCCGGTGCGCCGAGCAGCTCCGAGATCTCGTCGACCAGCTCCTGATAGTCGCCCGCGTAGTTAAAAGGTGCACCATCCGACGTCACCCGGGCATTCTCCCCCATGACCGCGCGGCCTTCATACATCTGTCTGAGATCTGCGGCACGGATGCGTGACAGCTGTCGATGGCCGACGATCGGAGGGATCCTTAGGTTTCACGGTGGTTCTCCGTGCCGTACCCGGAACATCACCTTCGGGGTTCGGCCATCTGCTGCTTGTCTGTGGAGGTGCCCCGTGCTGGGTCCCGTGATTCTCGCCGCGTCGCGCAGCGACCGGATGCGACGCCTGATCTCGGCGGCCCCGGGAACCAGGCAGGTCGTCGACCGCTTCATCCCCGGCGAGACGGTCGACGAGATCCTGCCGGTCATCCAGGAGCTGACCGGCCGGGGCCTGGAGCTGACGATGGACGTCGTCGGCGAGGACATCACCACCCCCGGGCAGGCCGCCGCCGCCCGCGACGCGTACCTGGAGCTGATCGACCGGCTCAAGCCGCTGGAGCTCGGCCCCCGCGCCGAGCTGTCGGTGAAGCTGTCGATGTTCGGGCAGGCCCTCCCCGACGGCCACGAGCTGGCGCTGAAGAACGTCCGCCCGGTCGTCGAGGCCGCCGCCGAGATCGGCACCACGGTCACCCTGGACGCGGAGGACCACACCACCCTCGACTCGATGTTCGCCATCCACGAGGAGCTGCGGAAGGACTTCCCACAGACCGGCTGCGTCATCCAGGCCTACCTGTTCCGCACCGAGGCCGACGCCCGCCGCCTCGCGGCCGACGGCAGCCGGGTGCGGCTGGTCAAGGGTGCGTACAAGGAGCCCGCGTCCGTCGCGTACCAGGACAAGCACGAGACCGACAAGGCGTACGTGCGCATCCTGCGGACGCTGATGGACGGCGAGGGGTACCCGATGATCGGGTCCCACGACCCGCGGCTGATCTCCATCGGCCAGGAGCTCGCCCACCGCGCCGGGCGCAAACTGGACGAGTACGAGTTCCAGATGCTGTACGGCATCCGCACCGACGAGCAGCTGCGGCTCGCCGCCGAGGGCCACCGCGTGCGCGTGTACACGGCGTACGGCACCGACTGGTACGGCTACTTCATGCGCCGCCTCGCGGAGAAGCCGGCGAACCTCCGCTTCTTCGCACGCTCGATCCTCACCAAGGGCTGAGCCCGACACACCGCTCACCGCTCACTAAGGAGTTACGGAACCCATGGACGCTGTGACCCAGGTCCCCACCCCCGTCAACGAGCCGGTGCACGGCTACGCCCCCGGCTCGCCCGAGCGCGCCCGGCTGGAGGCCAAGCTGAAGGAGCTGGCCGAGAACCCGATCGACCTGCCCTGCACCATCGGCGGGGAGAAGCGGATGGGCGGCGGCGAGGCCTTCGAGGTCGTCCAGCCGCACAACCACAAGGCCGTGCTCGGCACGTACCGCAACGCCACCCGGCAGGACGCCCAGGACGCCATCGACGCGGCCCTGGCCGCCGCGCCCGCCTGGCGCGCCATGTCCTTCGACGACCGCGCGGCGATCATCCTGCGCGCCGCCGAGCTGCTGGCGGGCCCGTGGCGCGAGACGCTGGCCGCCTCCACCATGCTCGGCCAGTCCAAGACCGCCCAGCAGGCCGAGATCGACACCCCCTGCGAGCTGGTCGACTTCTGGCGCTTCAACGTCCACTACGCCCGCCAGATCCTGGCCGAGCAGCCCCCGGCCAACTCCCCGGGCGTCTGGAACCGCCTCGACCACCGGCCGCTGGAGGGCTTCGTCTACGCGATCACGCCGTTCAACTTCAGCGCCATCGCGGGCAACCTGCCGACGGCCCCGGCCCTGATGGGCAACGTGGTCGTCTGGAAGCCGTCGCCGACCCAGACCCACGCGGCCGTCCTCCTCATGCGGCTGCTGGAGGAGGCGGGCCTGCCCAAGGGCGTCATCAACCTTCTCACCGGTGACGGCATCGAGGTCTCCGAGGTCGCCCTGGAGCACCGCGACCTCGCCGGCATCCACTTCACAGGCTCGACCAAGACCTTCCAGTACCTGTGGAAGACGGTCGGCGCCAACATCGAGAAGTACCGCTCGTACCCGCGCATCGTCGGCGAGACCGGCGGCAAGGACTTCCTCGTCGCCCACCCGAGCGCCGACCCCGCCGTGCTGAAGACGGCCCTGACCCGCGGTGCCTTCGAGTACCAGGGCCAGAAGTGCTCGGCCACCTCCCGGGCGTACATCCCGGCGTCGATCTGGAACTCCGGCTTCAAGGAGGAGTTCGCCGCCGAGGTCGACGGCATCAAGATGGGCGACGTCACCGACCTGTCCAACTTCATCGGCGCCGTCATCGACGAGCGTGCCTTCGCCAAGAACAAGGCCGCCATCGACCGCGCCAAGGAGGACCCGGCCTGCACGATCGTCGCGGGCGGCTCCTACGACGACTCGGTCGGCTACTTCGTCCGCCCGACCGTCATCGAGTGCACCGACCCGGACAACGAGGTCTTCCGCACCGAGTACTTCGGCCCGGTCCTCGCCGTGCACGTCTACGAGGACGACAAGTACGAGGAGATGCTGACGCAGATGGAGTCGGTGGCGGACTACGCGCTGACCGGCTCGGTGATCGCGAACGACCGTGCGGCGGCGGCCTACACGGCCGAGAAGCTGCGCTACGCGGCCGGCAACTTCTACATCAACGACAAGTCGACCGGCGCCGTCGTCGGCCAGCAGCCCTTCGGCGGCGGCCGCGGCTCCGGCACCAACGACAAGGCCGGCGCCCCGCAGAACCTGCAGCGCTGGACCCTGACCCGCGCCATCAAGGAGACGCTGGTCCCGCCGACCGACTACACCTACCCGCACATGGGCTGAGACCCCCGGGCGATGACGGGCCAGGTCGTGCGACCTGGCCCGTCCGCGTGTCCGCCGGACGGACTGCCGTCATGACCGGGGCGAAGACCGAGTTCGAAGTCCGGGACGACGTGCCGGTGCTCGTCGTCGACGGCGCACGGGACATCCGGCCGCGTTCCGCGGTGGACTCGCTGGAGCGGGCCCTGCCGCGCGTGACCCGGGTGGTGTTCCAGGAGGCCGGGCACCTGCCGCGGGTCGAGCACCCCGAGGGCTTCCGGGAGGGGCGGTGGCAGGGGCCCTCACGGGCTGACGTGCCGGCCGAGGAAGTCGCCGATCAGCGACGCGATCCGGTCCGCGTGCGTCTCCAGCGCGAAGTGCCCCGTGGGCAGCAGGTGCACCTCCGCATTCGGCAGGTCCCGCTGGAAGGCGAGCGCGCCGGCCGGGACGAAGATCTCGTCGTGGGCGCCCCAGGTGGCCAGGAGCGGGACCTGGCTGGTGCGGAAGTAGTCCTGGAAGGCCGGGTAGAGGGCGAAGTTGGCGCCGTAGTCGGAGATCAGGGCCAGCTGGATCTCCGTCTGGCCGGGGCGGGCGAGCAGCGCCGCGTCGTGTTCGTACGCGTCCGGGCTGACCAGGGTCGGGTCCGGAACGCCGTGCAGGTACTGCCACTTGATGCCGTCGAGGGTGTAGATCTCGCGTACCGGCGCCTCGGTCTGGGGCGTCCGCCCGGCGAGCAGCGCGAGCACCGGCGCCCAGGCCTCCTGCCCCAGCCCCTCCTCGTAGGCGTTGCCGTTCTGCGTGACGATCGCGCTCACGCGCTCCGGGTGGGCGAGGGCGAGGCGCAGGCCGATGGGGGCGCCGTAGTCCTGGATGTACAGGGCGAACTCCGTCAGGCCCAGCTGCTCGGTGAACTCCCCGGTGACGGCGGCCAGTTCGTCGAAGGTGTACGGGAACTCCGCCGGGGCGGGGGTCGCCGAGCGGCCGAAGCCGATGTGGTCGGGGGCGATCAGCCGGTACCGATGGGCGAGGAGCGGGATCAGGTCGCGGAACATGTGCGAACTGGTCGGGAAGCCGTGCAGGAGCAGCAGGACCGGGGCGTCGGCCGGGCCCGCCTCGCGGTAGTACACCTCGTGGCCGCGGACCGTGGTGGTGCGGTGGTGGGTGGGCATGACCGGCGTCCCTTCTAACCCGTGAATCGCACTTTGGTGGTTGCGGTGGTGAGTGCATCACGGATGCCTGCAACCGGTCAAGCTGCTTTAGGCGGTTAGGCGGTTAGGCGGTTAGGCGGTCAGGTGGGGTGCCACCAGCACGATCCCGCCCCTCGTGCGCCCCGCCTCCCCCAGCTCATGTGCCTTCGCCGCCTCCGCGAACGGCAGCATCACCGCCACGTGGAGCCGGATGCGCCGGTCGGCGAGCAGGGAGGCGATCTTGGTCAGGCGCTCCCCCGAGGGGTTCGCCTCGACGACGGCGAAGCGCAGGCCGCGGGCCTCCGCGTCCTCGGGGGACAGGCCCAGGTCGGCGGGCACGGCTGAGAGCAGGATGCCGTTCGGGTGCAGGGTGTTCAGGGTGCGCGGGCCGTGGTCGCCGCCGATCAGGTCCAGGGCGGCGTCGACGTCGTGCACGGCTTCGGCGAAGTCGGTGGTCGTGTCGTCGACGAGTTCGTCGGCGCCCAGCTCGCGCAGGAAGTCGTGGTCCTCGGCGCGTGCGGTGCCGATGACGTACGCGCCCTGCGCCTTGGCCAGCTGGGCCGCCGCGTGTCCGCTGCCGGAGGCCGCCGCGTGGATCAGCACCCGGCTGCCCGGGCCGACCCGGGCGATGTCGATCAGGGCCTGCCAGGCGAGGAGGGCCGGCGTCGGGGCGGCGGCCGCGTGGACGTGGTCCAGTGAGGGCGGCTTGGCGGCGAAGTGCCCGGCGGGCGCGGTGACGTGCGTGGCGTGGCCGCCGCCCTCGACCCGGCCGAACACCTCGTCGCCGGGCCGGAACCGCGTGACGCCCGCCCCGACCGCCTGCACCACCCCGGACACGTCCTGCCCGAGCGTGAACGGCGGCTCGCCGTACAGCGGGGCGGCCCCCGAACGCGCCAGCCAGTCCGCCGGGTTGACGCCGGCCGCGTGGACGTGGAGCAGGATCTCACCGGGGGCGGGCTCCGGACATGGCCGTTCCGCGAGCTCCAGGACCTCCGGTTCGCCGAAGCGGTGCTGGGTGATCACCTGGGTGCGGGGGTGTTCCGTCGTCATCGGGTCTCCCTCCCGAAGCCGGACCCTTCCATCCTGCTCGCATACTGAGGCGATGACCACCCGACTGCGCACCGCCCACACCGCCGACCTCAGCCCCGCCGAACTCCGCGCCGTCCGTGCCCTCCTGGACGCCGCCTTCGACGGCGACTTCGGCGACGAGGACTGGGACCACGGCCTCGGCGGCATGCATGCCCTGGTCGAGGACCACGCCGGGCTCGCCGCGCACGGGGCGGTCGTCATGCGCCGGGTGCGGCACCGCGGGCGGTGGCTGCGGCTCGGCTACGTCGAGAACGTCGCCGTACGGGCCGACGTGCGCCGCACCGGACTCGGCGGCCGGGTGATGGCCGAGCTGGAACGCGTCGTCGACCGCGCCTACGACCTCGGCGCCCTCTCCGCCAGCGACGACGGCGCCCGGCTCTACACCGGCCGTGGCTGGCAGCTGTGGAGCGGCCAGGTGCACGCCCTCAGCCCCGAGGACGGCATCGTCCGCCTGCCGGAGGAGGAGGGCAGTACGTACGTCCGCCCCGCCCTCGCCGGTCCGCTCGACCCCGCCCGCGAACTGCTCTTCGACTGGCGCGACGGCGACGTCCTGTAAGTATCTGCGCAGCTCAGCGCTGTGTGAGCCACTGCACTGTCTCAGATAGTAGGAAGTCCGAGTAATTGTGGAGACAGACGCCCCGGCCTGCCTTACGTTTGTAGGAGCCGAACGTCTCGCTCGATCAAGCGAATGGCGGTCGTGAGCCGGGCCCCGTGCAGGCAACCCCTGCGGCACCGCTCCCCGCCCCATCCGGCGTCTCACAGCCCTTTTCCGCACTCCAGGTTCTCGAAGGAGTCGATTTCCCATGGCCGAGACGACCGTCCGCCGCCGAGTCCGTCACGTCTCCCGTACGAGCGAGTCCGACCGCAAGCAGGCCGCCGCCGCCCTCCAGCGCGCTCTCGACCGCCGGGACAACGGCGGCGCGACCGGCCACTGAGCGCCGGAAAACGCACCTGCCGGAAACCCACCTGCCGGAAACCCACCTGCCGGGAGCCGCACCCGCGGGGCGCGGTGCGGGGCGCTATGCCCCGCGCCGCACCTCGAAGTGGTCGATCCGCTCGCCGCTCTGCGCCAGCGCCGACACCTTCAGCCGCGGAGCGCTGCCGCCGACCGCCTCCACCGCGAGGAAGGAGAAGCCCCGGTAGCGCACCCGGGACCACTCCACGGACTCCGCCCTGGCGAGCCGTGACCTCGTCCACCGGAAGGTGTCCACCGCCTCGCGGTCGGCGACGTTCCCCTCGTAGCTCTCCTTCACGCCCGCCGGAAAGCCGTACAGGTCCTTCCCGCCGCCGCCCGCGGTGACGTACACGATCCCGTCCCGCCCGGGATCCGTCGACCCGCCGATGGGCACCGGCCTGCCGACCTCGCCGTTCTTGATCGCGTCGGTGCGCTCGTACACGTGGTTGTGCCCGTTGATCACCAGGTCCACCCGGTGCTTCGTGAACAGCGGCAGCCACGCGGCGCGCACCCCGCCGTCGGAGGCGTGCGACGACGTCGAGTACGCGCAGTGGTGGAAGAAGACGACCACGAAGTCGACGTCCCGCGACGCCCGCAGTTCACCGAGCGTCCGGTCCAGCCACCTGGTCTGCCTGCCCTCCGTGTAGCCGAAGTTGGCGGGGATCTCGTACGACACGTCGTTGGCGTCCAGCGCGACCACGCCGACGTTGCCGTACGTGAACGCGTACACGCCCGGCGCCGTGCGCGGGTCGAAGCCGCTGTCCGGCAGGGAGAACCGGGCGAGTTGGCCGCCGTAGCCGTCGGGGGAGTACCAGGCCTCCATGTCGTGGTTGCCGGTCGTCACCATCCAGGGCACCGAACGCGCCACCGGCTCGGTCTGCTTGAGGAACAGGTCCCACCGCGTGGCGTCGAACGCGTCCGACTCCTTGCCCTTGCCGGTGGGGTTCGCGTAGCAGATGTCGCCGGCGTGCAGGTGGAAGGCCGGGTTCTGGCGCAGCAGCACGGGATTGTTGGCCGCCGCCTCCCTGCCGACCCCCTGGTCGCCGAACGCGGTGAACACGAAGCGCTCCGGCGGACTCGCCGGTGCCGTGCGGAAGGAGTGGATGGCCGACCGGTGCTGCGGGGACGCGGGGTCGTAGCCCTCGTGGCCGACGCCGTAGTAGTACGTCGTGCCGGGCCGCAGGCCGTCCAGGGCCGCGTGCAGGTAGTACTGCTCGACCGCCGGACGTACGCCCTTCAGCTCCGGGGTGTGCAGGTCGCGCAGCTCCGCCTCCACTGTGCGGCCCAGGTCGTCGGGGCGCAGACCGATGCGGACGTACGGCTTCCGCACCGCGAGCGGCACCTGCCAGGAGATCCGCATCTGCGTCCTGGGGTCGGCGCCGAAGGCGAGGTGCCGGCCGAAGGGGGTGACGAAGGAGCCGGGGGCCTTGGACGTGGCCGGTGACGGACTCCTGGTCGCCGTACCGCTCGCACCCGGTCCCGAACCGGAACAGCCGGTCAGCAGCCCGCCCGCCACCATGCCCGCCGTCACCAGCGTGCGGCGCCGGGACAGGCGGGCGCGCAGGTACTCGTGCTGCTCCGCCATGCTCATCCGGCGCGCGAGCCGGGGCGGGATGCCGAAGTCGGGGATCTCCATGGAAGGGAACTTCCCAGCGAACGCCAACACCCGCCCCACGCATGGGTGAACGGCAGCCGACACCCTGGCGTGGCCTGTCCGCATCGCGGACAATGCGTGTCATCCCATGGGACGAGGAGTAGGGTGCCCGGCATGTCTCGCAGCATCAATCTCGCAGTGATCCCCGGTGACGGCATCGGCCAGGAGGTCGTGGCCGAAGGTCTCAAAGTCCTCTCCGCCGTCCTTCCGCAGGATGTGAAGCTGGAGACCAAGGAGTACGACTTCGGCGCGCAGCGCTACCACGCCACCGGTGAGACCCTCACCGACGCCGATCTCGACGCCCTGAAGAAGCACGACGCCATCCTGCTCGGTGCCATCGGCGACCCGTCGGTCCCCTCCGGCGTCCTGGAGCGCGGCTTCCTGCTCAAGCTCCGCTTCGCCTTCGACCACCACGTCAACCTGCGGCCGAGCAAGCTGCTGCCGGGTGTGGCCACCCCGCTCGCCGGCCAGCCGGAGATCGACTTCATCGTCGTCCGCGAGGGTACCGAGGGCCCGTACACCGGCAACGGCGGCACCATCCGCAAGGGCACCCCGCACGAGGTCGCCACCGAGGTCTCCGTCAACACGGCCTTCGGTGTCGAGCGCGTGGTGCGCGACGCCTTCGCCCGCGCCCAGGCCCGCCCGCGCAAGAAGCTGGCGCTGATCCACAAGAACAACGTGCTGACCTTCGCGGGTCACCTGTGGACGAACATCTTCAACAAGGTGGCCGAGGAGTACCCCGAGGTCACCACCGAGTACATGCACGTCGACGCGGCGACGATCTACCTCGTCACGCAGCCCGAGCGGTTCGACGTGATCGTCACCGACAACCTCTTCGGCGACATCATCACCGACCTCGCCGCGGCCGTCTCCGGCGGCATCGGTGTCGCGGCCTCCGGGAACATCAACCCGAGCGGCGAGTTCCCGTCCATGTTCGAGCCGGTGCACGGCTCGGCCCCGGACATCGCCGGCCAGGGCAAGGCCGACCCCACCGCCACGGTCCTGTCCGTCGCCCTGCTGCTGCGCCACCTCGGCCACGAGGCCGAGGCCGCCCGCATCGAGGACGCGGTCTCCGCCGACCTCGCGGAGCGCGGCGGCAAGCCCGCCCGCAGCACCTCGGAGATCGGCGACGCGCTCGCCGTACGAGTAGCCGGCTGACCCTCCCAGAGCCTTACGAGCCTGGGGGGACGGACCCCCAGGCTCCTCGAAGTACTCGAAGCCGCCGGGTCATCAGGCATCCGGCGGCTTCCCCATGTGTCCGCCGGGTGTCACCATCAACCATCCGGACCGCGTTCACGCCGATTTCTTCCGCGGACTCCGCTTGCGATAATCGAACGCGGAGCCGCCGAATGAGGGAATGCTCGGACGTCCTAGCACTGGCCACTGGCAGTACGGGCGTGAGCGCGGCCCGTCACTACAACCGGTGAAGGACATCAACCCATGACGACGCCCACGATCGAGCTCAAGCCCTCCGCCAGCCCGCTCTCCGACGCAGAGCGCGAGGCGATTCTGGCCAACCCCGGGTTCGGCCGCCACTTCACCGACCACATGGTGACGATCAAGTGGACGGAAGGCCGGGGCTGGCACGACGGACAGCTCGTCCCGTACGCGCCGATCTCCCTCGACCCGGCCACCACGGTCCTGCACTACGCGCAGGAGATCTTCGAGGGCCTGAAGGCCTACCGCCAGCCCGACGGCTCGGTCGCGACCTTCCGCCCGGAGAAGAACGCCGAGCGCTTCCAGCGCTCCGCGCGCCGCCTGGCGATGCCCGAGCTGCCGGTCGAGACGTTCATCGAGGCGTGCGACGCCCTGGTGAAGCAGGACAAGGCGTGGGTGCCGGCGCACGGCGGCGAGCAGTCCCTCTACCTGCGCCCGTTCATGATCGCCACCGAGGTCGGGCTGGGTGTGAAGCCCGCCAACGAGTACCTGTTCCTGGTCATCGCCTCCCCGGCCGGCGCCTACTTCCCGGGCGGCGTCAAGCCGGTCTCCATCTGGGTCTCCGAGGACCGCGTCCGCGCCGTCCCCGGCGGCATGGGCGACGCCAAGACCGGCGGCAACTACGCGGCCTCCCTGCTCGCCCAGGCCGAGGCCGCCACCAAGGGCTGCGACCAGGTCTGCTACCTCGACGCCGTGGAGCACCGGTGGGTCGAGGAGCTCGGCGGCATGAACCTGTACTTCGTCTACGGCGACAAGATCGTCACGCCGTCGCTGACCGGCTCCATCCTGGAGGGCGTCACCCGCGACTCCCTCCTCACCGTCGCCCGCGACCTCGGCTACGAGGCCGAGGAGGGCCGTGTCTCCGTCGACCAGTGGCAGCGCGACTCGGAGAACGGCACCCTCACCGAGGTCTTCGCCTGCGGCACGGCCGCCGTCATCACCCCGGTCGGCACGGTCAAGCGGGCCGGCGCCGAGTGGCAGCAGTCGGGCGGCGAGCCCGGCGAGGTCACCCTGCGCCTGCGCCAGGCCCTCCTCGACATCCAGCGCGGCACGGCCGAGGACAAGCACGGCTGGATGCACAAGCTGGGTTAGCCTTCGCCGCCGCTGACGCTCAGGGCCGCCCCGGACTCGGTGTCCGCGGCGGCCCCGGCGCGTTCCCGGGCGGGCGTCAGCAGCAGGTAGACCACCCCGCCGACGGCCCCCGACAGCAGGAAGCTGCAGTCCACCCCGCCGGTCCACGCCAGCAGCGGACCCTCGTACGACGGCAGGGCCACCGCGAGCAGGCCGACCAGTGCGCCGAGCGCCCAGGACACCGTGGCGGGGATGTTCCAGCCGGCCGTGTACCAGTAGATCCCGCCCCGCGAACGGCGGTTGAAGACCTGGAGCGCGTCGGCGTCGTACACCCCGCGGCAGCGGGCGAAGCCGATGAGGGTGATGACCGCCCACGGGGTGCCGATCGCCGTCAGCAGCAGTACGAACGACGTCATCGCCTCCTGGGCGCTGGACGCGTAGTGGCCGGCGAAGACGCAGGCCGTGGCCACCACGGCGACCGTGTACGTGGCCGTGGCGCGGGAGACGCGCGGCACGATGGCGTCCAGGTCGAGGCCCATCGAGTACAGCATCAGCCCCGCGTTGCCGACCGAGCCCGCGGAGGCCGCGAGCAGCAGCGGGACCAGGTACCAGGCGGGGGCCGCGTCGACCAGCGGGTCCGCGTAGTCGAGGGCCGCACGGGCCGCGTACGACGTGAACGTGCCGAACAGCTGCGGCACCAGCAGCCCCAGCATCAGGCCCAGCCAGGTCGCGTGCAGGACGCGGCGGGAGGAGTGGCGGGCCGGGGAGATGTAGCGGGTGTAGTCGCCGAGGAGGGTGATGAAGGCGACCGGGCCGGACAGCCCGGCGGCCACCATCGCCAGGAACCAGGTCGGCCAGAACCCGCCCAGCAGATAGCCGCCCGCCTCCGGCAGCGCACCGGTCGTGAAGTCCGGGGCGTACGCGATCAGCCCCAGCACCAGCAGGGCCGTCATCCCGAACGCCAGGACGCGGGACATCGCGAGCAGCACCCGGTAGCCGTACACCGCGCCCGCGACCGTCGCCGCCGCGAGCAGCCCGTAGACGAGGCCGTACGACACTCCGCTCGCCGGCAGCCCGACCAGCCGGCCCAGCACGCTCACCATCACGTCGCCGCCGATCCACACGGTCAGCGCGGTGTAACCGAGTGCCAGCAGCAGCCCGACCACCGAGCCGACGAGCCGGCCGCGCACGCCGAACTGGGCGCCGGAGGACGTGGACAGGTTGGTCGCCGTGCGCAGCGAGATCAGCGCCAGCGGGGCCGTCAGGGCCGTGCCCGCCACCGTGCCGACGACGACCGCGCTGACCGACGCCCACCAGTCCAGTCCGAAGGACGGCGGCAGCCAGCCGAAGACGATCACGCCCAGGCAGAGGTTGGAGCCCAGCAGGATCGACACGAGATCGCGTGGCCCGCTCGTGCGCTCCTCCTCGGGGATGGTGTCGACTCCGCGCTGTTCTATCGGCATGGCCGGTCTCCTTCGCCTCGGAAATTAGAGCGCCGTTCAATCTGGTGTTGCCCGCGCTCGCTCGTCAATGGTTCCGCCGAAAGAATCCGAGGTTAGAGTGATGCTCTAATGTGTGGGAGGCAAGGAGGTGCCCGCGTCATGAGACTGACCCCCACGGAACGTGACCGGCTGCTGCTCTTCGGAGCCGCCGAACTGGCCCGCGCCCGCCGGGCCAGAGGGCTCAGGCTGAACGTCCCCGAGGCGACCGCGCTCATCGCGGACACCGTGTGCGAGGCCGCCCGCGACGGCGCCCGGCTGGCCGAGGCGATCGAGCGCGCCCGGTCGGTGCTCGGACCGGACGACGTCCTGCCGGGTGTCGCGGACGTGGTCACCGAGGTGCACGTCGAGGCCGTCTTCGACGACGGTTCGCGGCTCGCGGTCGTCTCCGACCCGATCACCGGCGGCGGGCTGGGGGAGCGGGGCCCGGGTGCGCTGCTGCCGGGGCCGGAGCACGCCGAGCCCGAGGCGGCGGTGCGGCTGACGGTCACGAACACCGCGACCGTCCCTGTCTCGGTCACCTCCCACTTCCACTTCTTCGAGGCCAACCCGCGGCTCGACTTCGACCGCGGCCGGGCCTACGGGATGCGGCTCGCCGTCCCCGCCGGATCCTCCGTCCGTTTCGGGCCCGGCGAGCGCGTCGAGGTCGGGCTGGTGCCGATCGGGGGCGAGCGGGTCGCGATCGGGTTCGCGGGGCTCGTCGACGGGCCGCTGGACGCGCCGGGCGCGCGGGAAGAGGCCCTGCGCAGGGCTGTGGCCTGCGGATATCTGGGAGCGTGAGATGGATCCTCATGAGTACGCCTCGGTGCACGGCCCTCGGGCCGGCGACCGTGTCCGGCTCGGTGACTCGGGTCTGGTGATCCGTGTCGAGTCCGATGCCCAGCGGTACGGCGACGAGTTCCTCGCCGGGTTCGGCAAGACCGCCCGCGACGGGCTGCACCTGAAGGCGGCGGCCGTCCGGGAGACCTGTGACGTCGTCATCAGCAACGTCGTCGTGATCGACGCCGTGCAGGGCGTCCGGAAGGTGTCCATCGGGATCAGGGAGGGCCGGATCTGCTCGATCGGGCGGGCCGGGAACCCCGACACCCTCGACGGCGTGGACGTCGTGGTCGGCACCGGCACGTCGATCGTGTCCGGCGAGGGCCTGATCGCCACCGCCGGGGCCGTCGACACCCACGTCCACCTGCTGTCGCCACGGATCATGGAGGCCTCGCTGGCGTCCGGGGTGACCACGATCATCGGGCAGGAGTTCGGGCCGGTGTGGGGCGTCGGCGTCAACTCGCCGTGGGCGCTGCGGCACGCGTTCAACGCCTTCGACGCGTGGCCCGTCAACATCGGCTTCCTCGGGCGGGGTTCGTCGTCGCACGCGGCCCCGCTGATCGAGGCGCTGGCCGAGGGCGGCGCGTCCGGCTTCAAGGTGCACGAGGACATGGGCGCGCACACGCGTGCGCTGGACACCGCGCTGCGCGTCGCCGAGGAGCACGATGTCCAAGTCGCCCTGCACAGCGACGGGTTGAACGAGTGCCTGTCCGTCGAGGACACCCTGCGCGTCCTCGAGGGCCGCACCATTCACGCCTTCCACATCGAGGGCTGCGGCGGCGGACATGTGCCGAACGTCCTGAAGATGGCGGGCGTGCCGAACGTCATCGGCTCCTCCACCAACCCCACCCTGCCCTTCGGCCGGGACGCCGTCGCCGAGCACTACGGCATGATCGTCTCCGTCCACGACCTGAAGACCGACCTGCCGGGCGACGCCGCCATGGCCCGCGACCGCATCCGCGCCGGGACCATGGGCGCCGAGGACGTGCTGCACGACCTGGGCGCGATCGGCATCACCTCGTCGGACGCGCAGGGCATGGGGCGGGCCGGGGAGACGGTCCGCCGCACCTTCGCCATGGCCGGGAAGATGAAGGCCGAGTTCGGCGCCCCCGACGACCACGACAACGAACGGGTCCTGCGCTACATCGCCAAGCTGACCATCAACCCCGCCCTCGCGCACGGCCTCGCGCACGAGGTCGGCTCCATCGAGGTCGGCAAGCTCGCCGACATCGTGCTGTGGCGGCCGGAGTACTTCGGCGCCAAGCCGCAGCTCGTCCTCAAGGCCGGCTTCCCGGCGTACGGCGTGGTCGGCGACCCCAACGCGGCGACGGACACGTGCGAACCCCTGGTGCTGGGGCCGCAGTTCGGCGCGCACGGCGCCACCCCGGCCGACATCTCCGTCGCCTTCGTCGCGCAGGCCGCGCTCGACCAGGGCAACGACACGATGCCGACCCGCCGCCGCAGGGTCGCCGTGCGCGGCACCCGCGGCATCGGCCCGGCCGACCTGCGCCTCAACTCCCGTACCGGAAGCGTCGACGTCGACCAGCGCACCGGCCTGGTCACCCTCGACGGCGAACCGCTGCGCTCCGAGCCCGCCGAGTCCGTCTCCCTCAACCGCCTGTACTTCCTCTAAGGACCCCGCCATGAACACGCCTGCCGCCGACGGCTTCCGCATGCCCGCCGAGTGGGCCCCGCACGAGCGCACCTGGATGGCGTGGCCGGGCCCCAACCCCACCTTCGACGACGCCGAGGACCTGGCCGCCGCCCGTATCGCCTGGGCCGCGGTGGCCCGGGCGGTCCGCCGCTTCGAGCCGGTGACGGTGGTGTGCGGCCCCGGACAGTCGGCCGAGGCGCGGGGCCTGCTGGGCGAGGGCGTCGAGACCGTGGAACGCGACCTCGACGACGCCTGGATGCGCGACATCGGGCCCACGTTCCTGACGAACGGGCATGAACTGGCCGCCGTCGACTGGACGTTCAACGGCTGGGGCGCCCAGGACTGGGCCCGCTGGGAGCACGACGCCAAGATCGCCGCGCACGTCTCGGACCTCGCGGGGGCGCGGACGTACACCTCGCGGCTCGTGAACGAGGGCGGCGGGATCCACGTCGACGGCGAGGGGACCGTCCTGCTGACCGAGACCGTGCAGCTCGGCCCCGAGCGCAACCCCGGCTGGACGAAGGAGCAGGTCGAGGCGGAGATCCACGCCCATCTGGGCACCCGCAAGGCGATCTGGCTGCCGCGCGGCCTGACCGGCGACTACCCCCCGTACGGCTACGGCACCCTCGGCCACGTCGACATCGTCGCCGCCTTCGCCCGCCCCGGAGTGGTGGTCGCGCACGCGCAGCCGGACCCGGCCCACCCCGACCACGAGGTGACCAAGGAGGTCATCGGCCTGCTGAAGGCGCAGACGGACGCGCGGGGCCGCCGCCTGGAGGTCGTCGAGGTCCCCGCCCCGACCGTCCTGGAGGCCGACGGCCACTGGGCCGACTACTCGTACATCAACCACTACGTCTGCAACGGCGGCGTCGTGCTGTGCGGCTTCGACGACCCGCGCGACGAACTCGCGGCCGGCATCTTCCGCCGTCTCTTCCCCGAGCGGACGGTGACCCTGGTGGACGCCCGGACGATCTTCGCCGGCGGGGGCGGCATCCACTGCATCACGCAGCAGCAGCCGAAGGCCGGCGTCAGGTAGAACGTACGGGTGAACGTACTGCTCCGCGCGGCCTGCGGTCGCCGCCTGACCGAGCCCGTCCGGGTCCTCGACGCGATGCCCGGGGAGGCCGGCGCGTGACCCGCAGGCGCAACACCGCCCCGCCCCGCGAGGACGTCCTCGCCACCGCCATGGAGATGATCGCCGAGCGCGGTCTGGAGCAGCTCACCATGGCGGCGCTGGGCCGCGAGGTCGGCATGAGCAGCGGCCATCTCCTCTATTACTTCCACTCCAAGGACGAACTGCTGCTGCAGACCCTGGAGTGGAGCGAGGGCCGCCTCGGCGCCGAACGCGGCCGCCTGCTCACCCGCCCCGCCACGGCCCGCGAACGCCTCGACGCCTACGTCGACCTGTACGTCCCCGACGGCCACGGCGACCCGCACTGGACCCTGTGGCTGGAGGTCTGGAACCGCTCGAAGAACGCCGACGACGACGCCCGCGACCGGCAGGCCGCCATCGAGGGCGCCTGGCACCGAGACCTGGTCGCCCTGCTCGCCGAGGGCATCTCCCGCGGCGAGTTCCGGGCCGTCGACCCGGACCGCTTCGCCGCCCGCCTGCGGGCGCTCCTGGACGGCTTCTCCATCCACGTGGCGATCGGCCTGCGCGGCACGGACCGGGCACAAGTCCTCGGCCACGTACGGGACTTCCTGACGGACAGCCTCCTCGCGGACACCTGAGCGCACGTCACCTACCGGAGCCGGAACCGGAGCCGCGGCCGGCGGACGGGTGGCTCGGGCCGGTCGACGTCCACCTCCGCGACCTGCGCACCGGCACCACCCGTCTGGTCAGCGCGTCCGTCGCCGGAGGGTCCGTGACCAACGCCGCCGTGGCGGTCTCCTCGGTGAGCGCTGGAGGCAGGCACGTCGGCCTCGGCGGCGACTCCGCCCGGCTCGCCCCGGGCGACACCGACGCAAGCCGCGACGGCATCGTCCGCCACCTGCGATGATCACGCAGCTGCTCGCATCCTGAGACGGACGGTGAGCACGGGGGCAGGTTGTGCCAGACTGCCTCCGTGCTCTCGTTCGCCACGATTATTGGCAGCAGGCGCGCCGGTCCGCAGTGACCGTCACGTACGACCAGGTACGGGCGGACACCGTCGTCCTCGACCCGCGCGCAGACCTCTCGCACCCGCGAGAGGTTTTTCGTATTTCTGGCCCACCCACAGCCGGAGGCGAGAGCGCGAGGGACCATGAGTGGACGGTGGAGCCGGTCATTCCGGTAGACCGAGATCCAACACAGGAGCCTTCACGACCATGACGGAAACCAGCGAGCTCGACGACTCGTTCCACGTCTTCGACACGACCCTGCGCGACGGCGCCCAGCGGGAGGGCATCAACCTCACCGTCGCCGACAAGCTGGCCATCGCGCGGCACCTGGACGACTTCGGTGTGGGCTTCATCGAGGGCGGCTGGCCGGGCGCCAACCCCCGGGACACCGAGTTCTTCGCCCGGGCCCAGAAGGAGATCGAGTTCCGGCACGCCCAGCTGGTGGCCTTCGGCGCCACGCGCCGGGCGGGGGCGAAGGCGGCGGAGGACCCGCAGGTCAAGGCACTGCTGGACTCGGGCGCCCCGGTCATCACCCTGGTCGCCAAGTCCCACGACCGCCATGTGGAACTGGCCCTGCGCACCACCCTCGACGAGAACCTGGAGATGGTCCGCGACACCGTCTCCTACCTGCGCTCCCAGGGCCGCCGCGTCTTCGTCGACTGCGAGCACTTCTTCGACGGTTACCGCGCCAACCCGGAGTACGCGAAGTCCGTGGTCCGTACGGCCGCCGAGGCCGGCGCCGACGTGGTGATCCTGTGCGACACCAACGGCGGCATGCTCCCGGCGCAGGTCCACGCCGTGGTCTCCACCGTCCTGGCCGACACCGGCGCCCGCCTCGGCATCCACGCCCAGGACGACACCGGCTGCGCGGTCGCCAACACCCTCGCGGCCGTGGACGCGGGCGCCACCCACGTGCAGTGCACGGCCAACGGCTACGGCGAGCGCGTCGGCAACGCCAACCTGTTCCCCGTCGTGGCGGCCCTGGAGCTGAAGTACGGCAAGAAGGTCCTCCCCGAGGGCCACCTGCGCGAGATGACCCGCATCTCGCACGCCATCGCCGAGGTCGTCAACCTCACCCCCTCCACGCACCAGCCCTACGTCGGCGTCTCCGCCTTCGCGCACAAGGCCGGCCTGCACGCCTCCGCGATCAAGGTCGACCCGGACCTGTACCAGCACATCGACCCCGAGCTGGTCGGCAACACCATGCGGATGCTGGTCTCCGACATGGCGGGCCGTGCCTCCGTCGAGCTCAAGGGCAAGGAACTCGGCATCGACCTCGGTGGCGACCGGGAGCTGGTCGGCCGCGTCGTGGAGCGCGTGAAGGAACGCGAGCTGAAGGGCTACACCTACGAGGCCGCCGACGCCTCCTTCGAGCTCCTGCTGCGCGCTGAGGTCCACGGCCAACCGCTGCGCTACTTCGAGGTCGAGTCCTGGCGCGCCATCGTCGAGGACCGCCCCGACGGCACCCACGCCAACGAGGCCACCGTCAAGCTCTGGGCCAAGGGCGAGCGCATCGTCGCCACCGCCGAGGGCAACGGCCCGGTCAACGCCCTGGACCGTGCCCTGCGCGTGGGCCTGGAGAAGATCTACCCGCAGCTCGCCAAGCTGGACCTCGTCGACTACAAGGTCCGCATCCTGGAGGGCGTGCACGGCACCCAGTCCACGACCAGGGTCCTCATCTCCACCTCCGACGGCACCGGCGAATGGTCCACGGTCGGCGTGGCCGAGAACGTCATCGCCGCGTCCTGGCAGGCGCTGGAGGACGCCTACACGTACGGGCTGCTGCGGGCGGGGGTCGCTCCGGCGGAGTGAACGGGCTGCGAGCAGGGCGCGTCCACAGTTGAACGGGCGATGTGCCTGAGCCGGACGCGGGTCGGGCATGCACCGGTCCGCGGGTGAAGCCTTGACGGGTCGCGGGACGCCGTTCCGGCTCGGCCTGTTCGAGAGGCCGTGCGCGGACACCTCCGGCGCCTCGCGGATCGGGTCCGCCGCGCACCGGGCCGTGGTGCACAAGTGCCGATCAACGTCGGGGACGCCTCGTACGACCCGCAGTTCCCGTACGGCTGGGTCCGGACCATCCTGACCGAGGTCCCGGAAGGCGGCGCGGCGACCCTCAGGGCGCTCGGGCGCGGACGAGACCGGCCGGGCGGGTGCGGGAAGGCGGTGGAGAAACTGACGGCGGCGTACGAGGCCGCCTGAGGCGGACGTCCCTTGTGTCGGTCCTGGTGGGAAAGTCCCCACCAGGACCGATGTCTCTTCCTATGCCTTCCTATGCCGTTTCTTTGCCGATTCAGGTAGCTTCGAACCTATGAAGGCCGCGCTGGTGCGTACCCTCGTACGCCTGCTGATCGTGCCGGTCGCCGCCGTACTGGCGGCGCTGATGGTCGGTGCGCCGGGGGCGCACGCGGCCACCGACCTCTCGAAAGTCGCCGATGCGCTGCGCGAGAGCCCCGTCTACGTGGACCCGGCCGCGACCGACGTGCTGTCGGAGGCCGACGCCGACGCGCTCGCCGACAAGATCAAGGACGCGGACAGGCCCGTCTTCGTGGCGGTTCTGCCGTCCGACTACCCCACGGAGAACCTCTTCCGGAACCTGCGCACCGAGACCGGCGTCACCGGCCTGTACGGCGTCCGCCTCGGCGACGAGTTCGACGCACGCGCCGACAGCAGCGTGCTGAGCCGCCAGGCGGTGGCCAACCTGGTCACGGCCGTGCAGGACGCGGGTGACGCCAAGGCCCAGCTGAACGACTTCGTCGACGACGCGCTGCGCAACGTGGGCGGCTCGGCCCCGAGCTCCTGGACCGACGGCTCCCGCGGTGACGTGCCGGTCGGCGGGCTGATCACCGTCGGCGCGCTGCTGGCAGCCGGCGGCGCGGGAGCGTACGCGGTGGCGCGGCGCAACCGGCGCCGCCACGAGGAGGAGCAGCGCGCGGCCCTGGAGAAGCTGCGGGTGGTGGTCGACGAGGACATCACCGCCTTCGGCGAGGAACTGGACCGCCTCGACTTCCACCCCGGCGAGCCCGGCGCCGACGACGCGATGCGCGCGGACTACGAGCACGCCCTGGACGCCTACGAGCAGGCGAAGTCGCTGATGGCGGCAGCGGTGAAACCCGAGGACGTCAAGGCCGTCACCCAGGCCATCGAGGACGGCCGCTTCGCCCTCGCCGCCCTCGCCGCCCGCCGCGAGGGACGTCCGCTGCCCGAACGCCGCCCGCCCTGCTTCTTCGACCCGCGCCACGGCCCCTCGGTCGCCGACGCCACCTGGACCCCGCCGGGCGGCGCCACGCGCGAGGTCCCGGTCTGCGCGGCCGACGCCACCCGCCTGGCCGACGGCCGCGACCCGGTGATCCGCGAGGTCGACACCGAGTACGGCCGCCGCCCCTACTGGGAGGCGGGCCCGGCCTACGGCCCCTGGGCCGGCGGGTACTTCGGCGGCGGCCTCCTGCCCGGCCTCCTCATCGGCACCATGCTCGGCAGCATGATGGCCACCCCGTCCTACGCGGCCGACTACGGCGCCGGTTACGGCGACTTCGGCGGCTACGAGGGCGGCGACGTCTCCGGCGCCGACTTCAACACCGACGACTTCTCGGGCGGCTTCGGCGGTGGGGACTTCGGCGGCGGCGGTGACTGGGGCGGAGGCGGCGACTTCGGCGGCGGATTCTGACGGTTCATGCCGACCATGACGCCGGGGTACGGCGTCGGCGCGCCTGCCCGGCTGCCTTCCGGCCCGGCCGGGAACCCACCGCCGCCACCGCCGCCACGGCGAACGCCAGGGCGACCAGCCCCGCGCTGACCCACACCGGCGACCGGTATCCGAGGCCCGCCCCGATCGCCGTACCCCCGGCCCAAGGGCCCAGCGCGGCCCCCACGTTGAACGCGGCCGTCGCGAAGCCGCCGGCCAGCGTGGGAGCGCCGGGTGCCGCGTAGAGCACCTGGGAGATCAGCGTGGACCCGACGCCGAAGGACAAGGCGCCCTGTACGAAGACGAGCACCAGGGCGACGGCGGTGTTCCCGGCGCCGAGCGCGAGCAGGCACCACCCGGCGCACAGACCGGCGCCACCCCCGGCCAGGACGGGCACGGGCCGCCGATCGGCGAACGGCCCGGCGACACCGACGCCCACGAACGATCCGGCGCCGAACAGCGCGAGCACGCCGGGGACCCACGCGCTCTCCAGCCCCGTGACGTCGGTGGCGAGCGGCGCGAGATAGGTGAACGTGCAGAAGGTGGCCCCGTTCACGAGAGCGCCCAGCAGCAGGGTGACGAGCAGCCGGGGGCTGCGCAGCGACCGGAGTTCACCGCGCAGCGCGGGCGGTGCGCCGTCGGCCGCGCCGCCCGGCACGGACCGGGCCACCGCCACCAGGGCGGGCATCGACACCAGGGCCACGGCCCAGAACGCCGCACGCCAGCCCCAGAGTTGCCCGAGCGCGGCTCCGGCGGGCACCCCGACCACGCACGCCAGCGTCACTCCGCCCAGCAGCATGGACGTCGCCCGTCCCTTGGCCCCCGGCTCGACCATCCCGACCGCGGCCACCAGGGCGACGGCCAGGAACCCGGCGTTGGCGAGTGCCCCGACGACCCGCGTGGCGAGCAGCACCCCGAAGCTGTCGGTGACGCCCCCCACGACATGGACGACGAGAAACACGGTGAGGAACCCCAGCAGGGCTCCCCGCCGCGACCACCGCCGGGCGAGCCCGGCCATGAGCGGCGCACCTGCCACCATCCCCGCGGCGAAGGCGGAGGTGAGCGCCCCCGCCGCCGGTACGGACACCCCCAGATCCCGCGCGATGTCCGGCACCAGCCCGGACAGCATGAACTCGGACGTTCCCTGCGCGAACACGGCAAGGCCCAGCAGGAAAAGAGCGAACGGCATGAAGAAAACTCCGCATCCGGAAGTCGACGTCGAACACGACACGTCGGACGGCTTTCCGGCAGCGGAGCGAGAGGGCTGGTCAGCCCGGCATCACGAGCAGCCACCGGAGAGCCGGTGGCCGGAGTCTGGATGCCTCGGGGCTGTTCACGAGGTGCAGGTTAGGCGGACCCGGTAGGGCGGGTCCACCTAATTTCCCGGCGCACCATGGCGTCGGGCAAGCCGGGTCAGGTGGTGGCGGAGGCGCGAGTCCGGGGTGCGCGCGTGCCGCCGCGGTGGACGATGACGACGGCCGCGAGGCCGATCGCCAGGCCGAGGGCCGTCTGCGGGCCGAACGGCTCACCGAACATGAGGGCGCCCCAGACCGCCGTGACGGGCGCCATGAGGAACATGAGGGTGTTGACCTTCGTGACGCCCGAGCGCCGCAGGATGAGCCAGTACAGCCCGTAGCCGCCGAACGTGGACAGGGCGACCAGCCAGGCGATCGCGGCCCAGAACGAGATCTCGGCGGGCGGTCGCGCGGCTCCGGTGCTCACCGCGAGGGCGGTGAAGAGGACGGCGCTGGTGGCGCAGTGGACGGTCAGCGACACGCCGGGCGCGACGGGGGAGCCGGAGCGGCTCTCCAGGAACGTCGCCGCCACCAGCGAGAACATGCCGAGGAACGGGATGACGTAGACCCACGCGGTCACCCCGGTGCCCGCGGCGTCGGCCAGGGTGGCCACGGCCACCCCGCACACCCCCAGGCACAGGCCGAGCCACTGACGGCGGGAGACGTACTGCCGCAGCAGTGGTCCGGCGAGCGCTCCGGCGACCAGGGGCTGGACACCGTCGATCAGGGCCGTGGTGCCGCTGGAGACGCCGAGCTGGATCGCGTAGTAGACGCTGAGCAGGTAGCCGCTCTGCGACAGCACGCCGATCACGGCCTGCCGTGCGACATCCTGCGCCGTGAGGCCCCGCCAGGACGCCCGGGTGACGGCGGCAGCCGCGATCAGGACCACGGCCAGCGGCACGAACCGCCACATCAGGACCGTGAGCGCGCAGGCGCTCCCCGTGCCGAGCTTGGCGCCGATGAAGCCGGAGCTCCAGCACACCACGAAGGCGATCGAGAGAAGAACGTTCACGTCAGGTCACCACACCCACTAAACAGGTCTGTCTACCTGGGTCTGGTGCCCACTATACAGATCGGTATACTTCTGGGTATGGATGCGATGGTTGGCATGGAGGCGATGGCCGGCGCGGTTCCCGCGGAGAAGCCACGGCGGGTCACGATGACGCCCGCAGCACGCCGCGTCCTGGCGGCCGCCGCGCGGCTGTTCTACGAGCGCGGCATCCACGCCGTCGGCGTGGATCTCATCGCCGCCGAGGCGGGGGTGACGAAGAAGACCCTCTACGACCGGTTCGGCGCCAAGGAGCAGATCGTCGTGGAGTACCTCGCCGATCGCGACGAGCGCTGGCGGCAGTTCCTCGACCAGTACCTGGACGCCGCGCCACCGGCGCCGCGGGCGCGCATCCTGGCCGTCTTCGACGCCTCACGCGCGTGGGCCGCGGAGCACAGTTCCAAGGGGTGCAGCATGGTCAACGCCCACGCCGAGATCAGCGACCCCGCCCACCCGGCCCACCCGATCATCACCGGCCAGAAGGCGTGGATGCTCGCCCTGTTCACACGCCTCGCCGAGGACCTCGTGCCGGGCGGCGGCGACCGTCTCGGGCGCACCCTCATGCTGCTGCACGAGGGGGCGCTCGTCGCCCACGGCCTGCACGTCTTCCCGGACCCCCTCGCACACGCCCGCGAGCAGGCCGGCGAACTCCTCAGCCGCGCTCACCCCTCGGCGTCATGATCGTGCGGGCCAGGACGAAGGTCACCGGAATCGCCGCCATGGAGGCGAGCAGCGGGGCGTACCGGTCCCCGAAGCCCAGCACGTCGACGAGCACGTACACGCCTGCCGTCGTGACCAGGAAATTGGACGCGTTCGTCAGCGGAAAGAGCAGGAATTTCCGCCACGTCGGCCGCGTCCGGTAGGTGAACCTGGCGTTCAGGAAAAAGGACCCGATCATGCTGAGGACGGCCGCCAGAATGTGCGCGGCGAGATACGGCAGACGGTAAAGGAACAGCAGGTAAAAAGCGTAGTGCGTCATCGTGTTGACGACGCCGATCAGGGCGAAGGAAAGGACCTGGCCGCGTATCGGGCGCGCCTGTGCCGTGGCCATCAGGGAATGAGGTCCTGCGTCGTGCCGCGCGGTGCGCACTCGTCCGCCACCGCCGGTTTCACGTTGGTCTCCTTCACCAGGAAGTGCGGGCGCCCTTTCACCTCGTAGTAGATGCGGCCGGTGTACTCCCCGATGACTCCGAGCATGACCATCTGCACGCCGATGAGCGCGGTCACGACGGTGATGGTCGTGACATAGCCGGGGGTCTGCACGCCGTTGACGAGCGCGGCGCCCACGATCCACGCCGTGTAGAGCCCCGCGCACAGCAGCAGGCCCAGGCCGAGGTGGAGGGCGGCCCGCAGCGGCCGGTTGTTGAAGGAGAGCAGTCCGTCGAGCCCGTAGTCGAGCAGGGCGCGCAGGCTCCAGGAACTGCGGCCGTGTTCCCGTACGGCGTTCTCGTACTCGAAGGTGGTGCTGGGGAAGCCGACCCAGGCGAACAGGCCCTTGGAGAAGCGGTTGTACTCGGTGAGGCCGAGGACCGCGTCCACCGCGCGGCGGGACAGCAGCCGGAAGTCGCCGGCGCCGTCGACGAGTTCGACGTCGACGAGCCGGTTGACGATCTTGTAGTAGAGGCGGGCGGTGAGGGTGCGGGTGATCCGGTCGCCGGTCCGGGTGCGCCGGGCTATGACCTGGTCGTAGCCCTGCCCGCGCAGCTCCACCATGCGTGTGACCAGTTCCGGCGGATGCTGCAGGTCCGCGTCCATGACGACCACGCAGTCCCCCGAGGCGTGGCGCAGGCCGGCCAGCAGCGCCGCCTCCTTGCCGAAGTTGCGGCTGAAGGAGACGTACCGCACGCGCGGGTCGACGTCGGCCAGCCGCTGCAGGACGGCGAGGGTCCGGTCGCGGCTGCCGTCGTCGACGTACACGAACTCCATGTCGTGGCCCTGCGGCAGCAGGTCCTCGGCGACCTTGCGGACATGGTCGTGGAAGCGCTCGAGGACGTCTTCCTCGTTGTAGCAGGGCACGGCGATCGAGATGAGCATGGTTCTCTCCCCCTGGGTGCGGTCACAGAGCGCTGGTGGTGCGCTCGGGCGGTCGAGTCGTGGTCGTAGGCGGTGCCGGGCGGGGCATGACGCGCCGCCCGCGGACGGCGCCGAGGACGCCGAGCACGATCAGGGCCAGCAGTGAGGCGGCGCCCACCGCGGTGCCCAGGCGCAGACCGGGCGGGTGGAACGTGCAGGTCAGGCTGGTCGAGGAGCCGTCGAGGGGTACGGCGATCAGCCCGTAGTGCTCCCCGGCGCGTACGGCGGCACCGTCGCCCATGGCACAGCGCCACCCGGCGATCCGGGGCGCGGCGACCACGGCCGTTCCCGTGCTGCCGGGCGGGAGTTGGGCCCGGAGGGTGCCGTCGGAGACGGTGACCTCGGTCGCGCCGGTGGACGTCAGCCGGCCGGCGGCGGCGCGCAGCCGGGCGGTGTCCAGACAGCCGACCGCGCCCTCCGCCGCGACGCGGCTCGTCCGGTCGGGAGACAGCTCGATGCGCACGCGGCCGGAGGCCGGGACCCCGCCGAGCCGCTGCATCGCGGCGATCTTGGTCCCGGGGTCGGACCGGAACCGGCCGGTCGGGCCACGGGAGGCGGCACCGGCCAGCCGCGCGGTGCCCGAGAAGTGCGGCGCCCACAGGTAGACCTCGCTGCCGGCCGGGCAGCGGGCCGTGATCGCCGGGCGCCCGGCGGCGGACCCGGACGGCACCGCACGCAGGCGCAGGCCCGGCGGCGCGCCGTCGACGCGGTCCGGGGGCTGCCCGGCGCCGGTGCGCACGGTGATGCGGGGCACGGTGTAGACGCGGGAGCCCAGCAGCAGTTCCTGATTGCGGTACGGCGACACCCCGAAGCCGGAGACGCGTGCGCGGTCCGGGGCGGACGGCCGCACAGTCACCAGGGGCGGCACGTCCTGCCGGGACACGGTCACCGGGCCGCCGCCCCGCGGGTTCCAGGTCTGGTGCGGGTCCGGCGGGGAGTGCACCCGCGCACCGACGGAGAAGATCACGTCCGTGACGGCGTTGTCGAGGCTCTGCACGTTCCGGCCCCGCGAGGTCCAGCCGCCCCCGAGGGCGGTGAGCGTCCGGCTGAGCACGTCGGAGGTGAGGCTGCTGTAGTACTGGGCGCCCTGCCCGCCCACCAGCAGGGGGTCGTTGGCGACGGTCTGCTCCCGGCCCGGGTCGGTGCGGTGGCGGGGCCAGCCGTCGGCCCGCGCGACCGCCTCCGCCTGCCGCTCCTGTCGTTCCCCCCAGGGCGCGTAGTCGTCCAGCCGGGTCAGCCGCATCCGGGTCGCCGCCGCGGAGGTGGCGGCGGCCTCGCCGAGCTGCGTGCCGAGCAGCAGCGCCACGGCCAGGGCGGCCGACGCGGTACGGCGGCGGCCGACGGCAGGACGGCGGAGAGGACGGCCGACGACAGAACGACCAACGAGAGAACGACCAACGAGAGAACGGCCGACGACAGAACGTTCCACGACAGAACGGCCAACGAGAGAACGGCCAACGAGAGAACGGCCAACGAGAGAAGGGCCCACGACGGGACCGTCGGCGGCAGAACACCTGTCGTCCGTGCGGCCGAGCAGGGCGAGCACGGCCAGCCCGCCCAGCGCGCCCACGGCGGAAAGCAGCAGAAGCGGCAGGGTGAAGGGATGGTGCACCAGTTCGCTACCGCTCGCGACCGCGGTGATCAGCGCGAGCAGCGCGCCCGCCGCGCCCAGGGCGCGCAGGCCGGGCGGGCCGTACGAGAGTGAGTGCCACGCGGCGATCACCAGCAGCCCGCACAGCACGAAGGTCTGGCGGTAGGCACTGCCCTGCGGGGTGGCGAAGGCGTGCCACACCAGGTGGGTCGGGCCCCACTGCAGCGACAGCGCCACCCCGGCCACCAGCAGCGTCCAGCCCGTGCGCACCCGGCGCGGAACCGCCCGGTGGAACGGCAGGGCGAGGGCGAGCAGCAGGGCGGTGGTGCCCACGTACATGGCCGGCGTACCGAAGCTGTAGGTGGTCGGCAGCAGCCGGGCCAGCAGATCCTCCGCCGCCACCGGGTCGAACTGCCGGACCCGGCCCGGGTAGGCGTGCCGGGTGCCGAAGTACACCACCGTCACCAGGGGTGCGGCCAGGCCCACGCCGAGGGCCACGGTCAGCGCGGCACGGCCCGCCGCCGCGAGCCCCTGCCGGCGCGGCGGGCCGGCGAGGAACAGCCGGAGCAGCAGCACCAGAGCGGCGCCGAGCGTGGCCATGTACGCCGTGTAGAAGTTGGCGATCCAGACGAGCGCCACGACCAGGACGCCGAGCACCCGGCGCCGGCCGCCCGTCACCCACTCACCGACCAGGCACAGCAGGGGCAGGGCGACGAGGCCGTCGACCCACATCGGGTTGTACGAGGCGTCCGCCACGCTCCAGCCGCACAGCGCGTACGCGGCGCCCAGCAGTCCCGCCGCCCACGAGCGGCCCGGGCGCAGGGTGAGCAGCAGCCAGGCCATGGCGGCACCGGCCGACGCCGTCTTCAGCACGGTGATCACATACACCGCGAGGTCGATCTCGTCCCGTGGGAACACCGCCACGAGCAGGGCGAACGGGCTGCTGAGATACGTACCGACGTCGGGCAGGAAACTGGAGCCGAACCCGGACTGCCAGTTGACCAGGAGCCCGCCGTCGGCCCTGCCGTGCAACAGGTCCCACAGGTGCGCGTGGAACGGCACGTACTGGTTGCCCAGGTCGTTGACGCTCCGGGTGCGCGGGCCGAAGGGGTGGCTGCGGGCCATGGCGTCGGCGGCGCAGAACGCCGTGACGGTGAGAAACGCGGCGAGCAGCGCGGCTGTGGCCTTCGGCCCGGGACGAGGTATCGGTTTCACACCCTGTTCCTGTCCGGGCGGCACCGCGGGTTTCCGTGCGCCCTGTGATTTCCGGGGAATACTGGAGAAATGCTTGGTGAACAGAACGTGAACAAGGGTGAAAGAGCCATTGTGGAACGCCCCCGGGGAATTGCTTCGTCGATTCCGCAACCTTAGACGGGAAGCGCTTCCAGACGGTTGTGCCGTCACGGAAAAGTGAAACAGGGAATTCCGAATACCTCCGGTGCGGAAACCGGCGCGGCACATAGGTCGTGATCTGACCTGAAGCAGCCCTACGGTGTCCCCATGAACACCTCCGACGGCACGGGCCCCCTCGCCTTCGAGACCGCGGCCGACCTGGACGCGTGGCTGTCCCGGCACCCCGCCCCGCATCCCGGCCTGTGGGTCAGGGTCGCCAAGAAGGGGTCGGGCATCCCCTCCGTCAGCGCCGCCGACGTCAATGACGTGGCGCTGTGCCACGGGTGGATCACCGGGCAGCGCAAGGCGCTCGACGACTCGTCCTACCTGCAGCGGATCACCCCGCGCCGGCCGGGCAGCCTCTGGTCGATGGTCAACGTGCGCCGGGTGGCGGAGCTGGCCGCCGCGGGGCGGATGCGGCCGGCGGGCCTCGCCGAGGTCGAGGCCGCCAAGGCGGACGGGCGGTGGGAGGCGGCGTACGCGTCGCAGAAGGAGGCCGCGGTCCCTCAGGACTTCGCGGCCGCGCTGGAGGGCAACCCGCGGGCCAGGGCCCGGTTCGACGCGCTCGGCCGGACGGACCGGTACCTCGTCATGCTGGGGATGCTCCGCGCCCGGACCCCGGAGCGCCGGGCGGCCCAAGTGAAGGCCGCGATCGCACGGCTGGAGGCGGGGGTGCGGGCGGGGCCGGAGGACCGGTGAGCATCCAGTGCGGCGGGCACGCCGAGCGCCCGCCTTCCGGTACGGGGGAGTGGAAGACGGGCGCGCTCACGGTGCGGCGTCGGCGGGCCGGCGCCGTCAGGCGTTCTTGATCGCCGAGATGTCGAAGTTGAGCTTGATCTTGTCGGACACCAGGAAGCCGCCCGTCTCCAGTGCCGCGTTCCAGGTCAGGCCCCACTCGGAGCGCAGGATCGTCGCCTTGCCCTCGAAACCGACCCGCTCGTTGCCGAAGGGGTCCTTCGCGGCGCCGTTGAACTCGAGGTCGATGGTGATCGGCTTGGTGACGCCGAGGATCGAGAGGTCGCCGGTGATGCGGTAGTCGTCGCCGCCGAGGGCCTCCGCCTTGGTCGAGCGGAAGGTCATCGCCGGGAACTCGTCGGTCTTGAAGAAGTCGGCGCTCTTGAGGTGACCGTCGCGGTCGGCGTTGCCCGTGTCGATGCTGTCCATCTTGACGTCGATGGACGCCGTGGACCGGGACGGGTCGGTGCCGTCGAGGTGCAGCGCGCCGGAGAAGTCGAGGAACTTGCCCTTGACGTTGGTGACCATGGCGTGGCGGGCGGTGAAGCCGATCGTGGTGTGCGCGGGGTCGATCGTGTAGTCGCCGGTCAGTGCGGCCAGGTTGGCGTTCGTGGTCATGGTGTGCCTCCTGTAGCGGGTACGTTGAAGATTCAACTACATCAACACGATTTACCGTAGACCTATTCCGTTCAATGTTCAACATTATCGGGGGTGTGTCGCGATTGGATCACCGTCCCGGGTGGTACCCGGTGATCATGTCCTCGGTCGCGGTCCTGGTCGAGCTGCTGCGAAACGGCACGTCAGGCGGCCATGTCACGTGCTGGGAGCGCTTCGCGCAGAGCGCGGCCCGCCTCACCGGACGGCCGCCGGCCCTCGACCTCACCGTCTACTTCCTCGGGGAACGGGAACACGTCGAGACCCTTGCGCCCCACGTACGGTTCGTCATGCTCCGCCCGGTCCTCAGCACGGCCGCCTTCATATCCGCCCACGGCGCCGAGGACGTCTCCGACCTCGCCCCCTACCACCCACGCCTCGCCGCACTGCTGCCCCGCCACGACGTCTGGCACCTCACGCACGGTTTCGCCTACGCCACCACCGCCGTCCGCCTCGCCCGCGGCAGAGCCCGCCGGGCCGCCGCTCCCGTGCCGCGCCTGGTGGGCTCGGTCCACACCGACGTCCCGCTCCTGGCCTCCGTCTACGCCCGCTACCTGGCCGACCGGTGGCTGCCCGGCTCCCACCCGGCGGCGGGCGCGTTCCTCGCGGACCGGGCCGAGACCTGGCTGCGCCGACGCCGGGACCGGCTGCTGGACAGCTGCGAACGGGTGCTGGTGCCGACCCCGGAGGGCCGCGTCGAACTCGCCCGCACGCTCGGCCCGCACCGCGTCCGCCTCCTGCGCCGCGGCATCGACCACGACCTCTTCCGCCCCGACGCCACCGCCCGCGCCCGGCTCACCCGGGAGTACGGCCTTCCTGCGGACCGCCCACTGGTGCTGTTCGCCGGACGGCTGGACGCCACCAAAGGCGTGCCTCTGCTGACCGAGAGCCTGCGGCTGCTGCGTGACGGCGGCCGGGCCGTGCACGCCGTCATGGCGGGCTCGGGCGCGGAGGCGGCCTCCGTACGCCGGACCCTCGGCCCGGACGTCACCCTGCTCGGTCAGCTCCCGCAGCACCGGCTGGCCCAGGTGTACGCCGGCTGTGACCTCTTCGCCTTCCCGTCCCGCACGGAGACCTGCGGCAACGTCGTCGCCGAGGCCATGGCGAGCGGCCTCGCGGTCGTACTGCCCGAAGGCGCCCGCACCACACGGTGGCTCACCGCGCCCGGCCACGACGGTGTCGTCGTACCCCAGGACGATCCCCGGGCCTGGGCGGACGCCCTGGGCACGCTGCTCGACCGGCCGGGCCTGCGGGAGGCCGTCCGGCGGCGGGCGGCGCTGACTGCCAGGGACATTCACCCCTCCTGGGACCGGGTCCTGGCCGAGGACCTGCTGCCCGTATGGACGGCACATGCCCCCACACGGCGGCGCGACAGCGCGGGCGCGGCCTGAGACAGGGGCGACCCTGGACGCCCCACCACCCCCGGCTCACCGTGCCTCCCCGGCCAACCGCCCCCCACCCCTGCTCCGCCCATACATCGCACCGATCACCGGCGACGAGTCCAGGCTCACGATCCCGGCCACCACCAGCACCAGCCCGGTGACCGTGATGCCCGTGACCAGCCAGCCCGTGTGGATCACCTCGCCGAAGACGGCCGTGCCCACGGTGACCGCCACCACCGGCTCCATCGCGTCGAGCACCGTCATGCTCGCGGCCAGCGGCCCCCGCTGGAAGGCGCTCTGGATGAGCAGCAGGCCGCCCACGCTCGCGACGACCAGGGCGTACGTCTGCCAGGCGGTGAACGCCGCGAGCGGCCCGTGCCGGAGTCGGTCCACCGTCGCGGCCAGCAGGACGGACTGGGTGCCCATGACCGCCCCGGCCGCCAGGGCCGTCGTCGACGCCCGCCAGGGTCCGGACAGATGGCGGGCCGCGGCCAGCGTGCAGCAGACCAGGACGGCGGTCGCGCCCAGGACCAGGAGCCAGGACAGCATGCCGACCGCCTCGGGGCGGCCGCCGTGCGGGCGGGCGGAGGCCAGCGCGAGGGCCAGGCCGGCGGCCACCGCGAGGGTGCCGAACCACTCGCGGCGGCCCAGTCGCATGCGGTGCAGCCGCGCCGACAGCGGGACGGCGAAGACCAGTTCGGCGACGATCAGCGGCTGTACGAGGCTCAGCGGGCCGAACGCGAGGGCCAGCGACTGGAACCCGTACGCCAGCACGGCCAGCCCGATGCCGTACCGCCACAGCGGGTCCCGCACCAGGTGGCGCAGCAGGCGCGGCGACAGCGCCTCCGTGTCCGGGCGCGTGCTCGCGGCCCACTGCTGCAACAGCCCGGCGACGGCGAAGCAGACACCGGCGGCCAGCGAGGCGAGGACGGCGATCGCCATGCCGGGTACGGCGCGTCAGTCGGCCGTCCGACGGTTCGGCGCGCCCTGTGTCGCGCCCCGCGTGTGCACGTACAGCTGACGCCGGTCGCCGACGTCGAGGTGCCGCGGCAGGGGCAGTTCGTAGCGGACGGGCCGGGCGTGGTCGGCGAGTTGCCGACGCGGGTTGTAGACCTGGTTGAACTTCCACAGCATGCGGGCGAAGTTCGTCTGGCCGCGCAGCAGGTTGCGGGCCAGGACGCGCGCCGCGCCGAAGGCCGTGCGCAGACCCAGGTGCTTGCGGTTGATGACGGCCTGGGTGCGCACCAGTTCCTCGTAGAAGCGCTCCAGCGGAAGGGTCGTGGGGACGACCGCGTGCTGGATGTCGAAGAGGCGGTAGTCGCGGGTGGTCAGGCGCCGCGACTCGGTGTGCCAGATCTCCGTCCCCGGGTACGGCGTCATCACGGTGAAGTGCACGATCTCCGGCACCGCCAGTGCGAACTCCCGCACCACACGGAACTGTTCCTCGTCCCAGGCCGGGTCGACGATGAGATTGATGGCGACCTCGATGCCGAGCTTGCGGGCCGTCTGAAGCGCCTGGAAGTTCTCGTCGGGACTGACCCGCTTGCGGTACAGGTCGAGGCCCTCCGCGTCGATGGCCTCCATGCCGAGGAACATGTAGCGCAGCCCCAGCCGCGCCCACCGTTCGAAGACCTCCGGATGGCGCAGCAGGACGTCGCTGCGGGTCTCCAGGTAGTAGTGCTTGCGGATGCGGCGGCGCTCCACCTCAGCGGCGATGGCGTCCCCGTGCTCCGGCCGGATGAAGGCCACGTCGTCGACGATGAACACGTTCGGCTCGCGGATGTTCGCCAGGTCCTCGGCGGCCGCCTCGGGCGACGCCTTGCGGTAGCTGCGGCCGTAGAACGTCCACGCGGAGCAGAACGAGCAGTCCCACGGACACCCGCGGGTGAACTCGATGGAGGCGCACGGGTCCAGCTCGCCGATGAAGTAGCGGCGTCGGCTGCGCATCAGGTCACGGGCGGGCAGCGGGCTGTCGATGCCGTGCAGCATCAGCGGCGCGGGGCCCCGCCCGGCGGCCGTCACGACCCCGGGCACGTCCTCGACCCCTCCGTCGCGGACCGCTTCCAGCAGGGGCCCGACCGCGGGTTCGCCCTCGCCGCGCACCACCGCGTCCACCGCCCCCTGCGCCTGCTCCAGCACCTCCTCGGCGACGAAGGACACGCTGTGCCCGCCGAAGAACACGAAGCAGCCCGGCACCGCCTGCTTCACCCGCGCGGCCAGCTCGATCGCCTCCGGGATGTTCGCCAGGTAGTTCAGGGAGACACCGAGGGCTTCCGGCCGGAAGGTCCGCACCTCGCTCCGCAGCCGGTCACGGCCGAGCACCTGCAGGTCCACGACCCGGACCTCGTGACCGGCCTCGCGGGCGGCACCGGCGACCCGCTCGAGGCCCAGCGGCTCGAGCCGCAGGAAGATCTCGGAGTACATCAGGGCGCTGGGGTGGACGAGCAGCACGCGCATGGTCACCTCGCCACGGGGAGCCGGACGGAACCGGATACGGAGGGGTGATCCCTTCGTATCCCGGCACCCCCGGCCGCGCCCGCCCATACCGCCGCCTGGCGGCACCGCGCGGCACGCAGGAGTGGTCCTGCCGCGTCCGCCACCGGACCGGCACGGCGGCTGCCCCGCAGTCCGGCGCGGGAACGGCGCGCGTCGGTTCGGGTGAGCCCGGTTCCGGCGAACGGCCGCAGGACTGGCGCGGGGGAGCGGGGGCGCGGTGTCCTGGAAGACGAGGATCCGCATGAGGAGGATCCGCACACAACCGACGATCCGCATTCACGACCCGCATCGGCAATCACGACCCGCATCGCATTCACGATCCGCACCCACGAAGACCCGCACCCGCAGGATCCGCACCGCGGCGGACGACACCGCGGATCCCACCCCCAAAGAGATCCCACCCCCGAAGAGACCCCCGAAGAGACCCCAAAGAGACCCCGAAAAGAGACCACGGCGGACCGACAGCGCAGGGAGACCGACTCGTGACACACACCGGCCCCGGCTCCACCTACGACCCCCCGGCGGGCGCCGCACGGCGTCTCGTGGACGCCGCCCCCTCCCCGGCGCGGGAGTACGGCCCGGCCCGGCGGACGGACCGGCGCGTGGTCCTCGTCACCGGGGCGTCCTCCGGCATCGGTGCCGCCACGGCGCGGCGCTTCGCCGAGGACGGCTGGCAGCTCCTGCTCAGCGGCCGGGACCGGCGCCGCCTGGAGGAGACCGCCGCCGGCACGTCGGCCGTCCTGCTGCCCGCCGACCTCGCCGCCCCGGACGGCCCACGCCTGCTGGCCGAGTCCGCGCTGCGCGCCACCGGCCGGATCGACGTCCTGGTCGCCGGGGCGGGCATCGGCTGGGCGGGGCCCTTCGTCACCATGCCGCACACCGACATCGACCGCGTGCTGGCCCTGGACCTCAACGCCACACTCCACCTCGTCAAGGAGGTCCTGCCGTCCATGCTGGCGGCCGGCCACGGCCGGGTGGTGCTCCTCGGCTCGGTGGCGGGCTGCGTGGGCGTACGGGAGGAGGCGGTGTACTCCGCCGCCAAGGCCGGGATCATCGCGTTCGCAGAGGCACTCCGGCAGGAACTGCGCGGAACGGGAGTGGGCGTGACGCTTGTCGTGCCCGGCCCGGTCGACACGGCCTTCTTCACCCGGCGGGGCGTGCCCTACCGGCGCTCCCACCCACGCCCCACGTCGGCCGCCCGCGTCGCCGGCGTGGTCTGGGACGCCGTACGGCACGACCGGGACGACGTGTACGTGCCCGGCTGGCTGACCCTGCCGGGCCGGGTGCGCGGCCTCGCACCCCGGGTGTACCGACGGCTCCTGGACCGCTTCGGCTGACACCGCCACCTTTTCAGCCGCGGTTACCTCAAGAACGACGACCGGCACGTGATGCGCGACGACCACATCCACGGACAGCGGCTCATCCGGCGCGAGCGTGCTGGTCCGCCGCCGGGGCCGTACCGCTACCCTCTGCGTGAGCGAACCACCCCGAACGGGCGAACCGCTGGACATCACCTGGGACCGGCCGGTCCGCTTCGCACCACGTGCCGACGAGACGGCCGACGTCCTGTCCACAGGCCGCCGACCGAGTGTCCGTGTCACTCCGGAGATGGCATCCGCCACCCCCGAATGTGAGGTGACTCTCAGCCGACGGCTTTGTACGACCCCTACAAGCCACAGGCCCTCTGAGCAGTCAGAACGGCTGCATGCGGCTGAGGTTCTGTTCAGTGGTACCAGGAAAACACCCCGGAGACTGTGAGGAGTCGACGGCTCGCATTCCTTGGTGGGCTTCGTAAGGTCGCTACATGACCGTTTTGGATGAGGCGCTGGGTGAGGCACAGGGCGAGACCCCGGGCGAGATCCCGGGCGAGCCGACCGATGCGCGCGGACGCGTGGCCGAACTGCACGAGATCCGTGCGCAGGCACTGGCCGGCCCGAGCGAGAAGGCGACCCAGGCGCAGCACGCCAAGGGCAAGCTGACCGCGCGGGAGCGCATCGAGCTCCTGCTCGACCCGGGTTCCTTCCGGGAGGTCGAGCAGCTGCGCCGGCACCGGGCCACCGGATTCGGCCTGGAGTCCAAGAAGCCGTACACCGACGGTGTGATCACCGGCTGGGGCACGGTGGAGGGCCGTACGGTCTTCGTCTACGCCCACGACTTCCGGATCTTCGGCGGCGCGCTGGGCGAGGCCCACGCCAAGAAGATCCACAAGATCATGGACATGGCCATCGCGGCCGGAGCGCCGCTGGTGTCGCTCAACGACGGCGCGGGCGCCCGCATCCAGGAGGGCGTGGTCGCACTCGCCGGCTACGGCGGCATCTTCCAGCGCAACACCAAGGCGTCCGGCGTCATCCCGCAGATCAGCGTCATGCTGGGCCCGTGCGCGGGCGGCGCGGCGTACAGCCCGGCCCTGACGGACTTCGTGTTCATGGTCCGCGAGACCTCGCAGATGTTCATCACCGGCCCGGACGTGGTCAAGGCGGTGACGGGTGAGGAGATCACCCAGAACGGCCTCGGCGGCGCGGACGTCCACGCGGAGACCTCGGGCGTCTGCCACTTCGCCTACGACGACGAGGAGACGTGCATCGCGGAGGTCCGGTACCTCCTGTCCCTCCTCCCGCAGAACAACCGCGAGAACCCGCCGCGGGTGGAGTGCGCGGACCCGGCCGACCGCCGCAGCGACGTGCTGCTGGACCTGGTCCCGGCGGACGGCAACCGCCCGTACGACATGGCCAAGGTCATCGAGGAGATCGTCGACGACGGCGAGTACCTCGAGGTCCACGAGCGCTGGGCGCGCAACATCATCTGCGCGCTGGCGCGGATGGACGGCCAGGTCGTCGGCATCGTCGCCAACCAGCCGCAGGTCCTGGCCGGCGTCCTGGACATCGAGGCGTCGGAGAAGGCCGCACGCTTCGTCCAGATGTGCGACGCCTTCAACATCCCGATCGTCACGTTCCTGGACGTCCCCGGGTTCCTCCCCGGCGTCGACCAGGAGCACGGCGGCATCATCCGCCACGGCGCGAAGCTCCTGTACGCCTACTGCAACGCCACCGTCCCCCGGATCTCCCTGATCCTGCGCAAGGCGTACGGCGGCGCCTACATCGTCATGGACAGCCAGTCCATCGGCGCGGACCTCACCTTCGCCTGGCCGACGAACGAGATCGCCGTGATGGGCGCGGAAGGCGCGGCCAACGTCATCTTCCGCCGTCAGATCGCCGATGCGGAGGACCCCGAGGCGATGCGGCAGAAGATGGTCAAGGAGTACAAGTCCGAGCTGATGCACCCGTACTACGCGGCCGAGCGCGGCCTGGTCGACGACGTCATCGACCCGGCGGAGACCCGCGAGGTGCTCATCACGTCCCTGGCCATGCTGCAGACCAAGCACGCCGACCTGCCCTCCCGCAAGCACGGCAACCCGCCCCAGTAACCGGGCGGACCCATCGCGGCAACCCCGCGGACCTCTCTCTCACGGAGACTGACACTCATGGACCACCCTGACATCCGCGTCGAGAAGGGCCACGCCGAGCCCGAGGAAGTCGCCGCCATCACGGCCATCCTCCTGGCCCGCGCGGCCGCCCAGCCGTCCACGACGACCCCCACCCACCGCCGCCGCGTCAAGGCCGGCTGGCGCCGCCTGGAGCGCGAGCCCGGCTTCCGGGCACCGCACAGCTGGCGCTGACCCCACCGACGCGAAGAAGGCCCCTCCGCCAAGGAGGGGCCTTCTTCGCGTCGGCGCCCCGAATGGCACACGACAGCCCCCGGCAGCCCAGTGGCCGCCGGGGGCTGTCCCGCAGCGAACGGCTAGCGAAGGCGCGCCATCAGCGCGTGCTCCACCAGCGTGATCAGCGTCGACTTCGCATCCGCCCGGTGCCGGGCGTCGGTGGTGATGATCGGGGTGTCCGGGCCGATCTGCAGGGCTTCGCGCACCTCGTCCGGTGTGTAGGGCTGCTGCCCGTCGAAGCCGTTCAGCGCGATGACGAACGGCAGGCCGCTGTTCTCGAAGTAGTCGACGGCGGGGAAGCAGTCGGCGAGCCTCCTCGTGTCGACGAGGACGACCGCGCCGATGGCGCCGCGCACCAGGTCGTCCCACATGAACCAGAAGCGGTCCTGGCCGGGGGTGCCGAACAGGTACAGGATCAGGTCCTGGTCCAGGGTGATACGACCGAAGTCCATGGCGACCGTCGTGGTCGTCTTGTCCCCGGTGTGGGTGAGGTCGTCGATGCCCGCCGAAGCAGACGTCATGACGGCCTCCGTGCGCAGCGGGTTGATCTCCGAGACGGCGCCGACGAACGTGGTCTTGCCCACGCCGAAGCCGCCCGCCACCACGATCTTCGCGGAGGTGGTGGAGCGGGAAGGACCGCCGCTAGAGCTTGCGAAGTCCACTGAGCACCCTTTCGAGCAGTGTCACGTCTGGCTGGCCACCGGCGTTCTCGTCGCCGCCGGGCTGATGGATGGCGACCAGTCCCGCCTCCGCCAAGTCGGCGACGAGGATCCTGGCCACGCCGAGAGGGATCGTGAGCAGCGCCGAGATCTCGGCTACCGACTTGATTTCCCGGCAGAGGTTGCAGATCCGCTGATGCTCGGGCAACTGGCCCTGCATCTGATGCGGCTGCGCGGTGGTGTGCACCAGCGCCTCGATGGCGAGCTGGTAGCGCGGGCGAGTCCGGCCGCCGGTCATGGCGTACGGACGCACCAACGGGTTGTTCGACGCCCCCGCGGGCGTCGGCTCTGGGGTGCGGCGCTGCGGCTGCACGGGCTGGATGCGCGGTGCCGGCGGCTGGTCGTACGGCGACGGGCCGGGGCCCTGCGGCGCGTACGGCTGCCGGTGGCTCGGTGCGGAGGGGAAGTTGTACCGGTTCGCCGAGCCGTCGTTCGGGCCCTGGGCAGGGCCGTACGACCAGTTGCCCGAAGGTGAACCGCCTGGGGGTGTTGCCACTTTCTCCTCCTCCGACTGTGCCTGGCACCCATCACTGTGGAGCCGCGTCCCGAAACCTTACGGCCCCGGGACGCCAAAACGCACCGTCCGTCTGTTAGTTGAGCAGGCTCCCCTGGAGCTCCGCACGCAGGTCCGGTGTCAGGACGGTACCTGCTCGGTCCACCAGAAGGGCCATCTCGTACCCGATGAGACCGATGTCGGCCTCCGGGTGTGCGAGAACCGCGAGCGACGAACCGTCGGAGATGGACATGATGAAGAGGAATCCCCGCTCCATCTCCACAACCGTCTGATTGACGCTGCCGCCCTCGAAGATCCGGGAGGCCCCGGCCGTCAGGGACGTCAGACCGGAGGCGACGGCCGCGAGCTGGTCGGCGCGGTCGCGGGGGAAGCCTTCGGACATCGCCAGAAGGAGTCCGTCGGCGGAGACCACCACCGTGTGGGACACCCCCGGGGTGTTGTCCACGAAGTTGGTGATCAACCAGTTCAGGTTCTGTGCCGCCTGGCTCATCGGGCTCACACTAACGCTCCTGGTTGTAGGTGCTGTCAGGACCGAAGCCCTGGCCGTTCGTTTCACTGCCTGCGTTGCGGCCCCGCTGGACGCCGCGCCGCAGGTTGCTCAGCCTGCCCCGGACGTCCTCCGGGGCGCGGGAGACCTGTGGGCCTCCCTGGGAGGTGCTTTCGGCGGAACCCTCGATCAGGTTGGCCTTGGGTACCCGCCGCGGCAGGCCGGAGGAGGTCACCCCGCCCGCCTTGGGCTTCCGGAGCTGCGCGGCCTGCTGCCAGCGCTCGTCGTTCGCCGAGCGCCAGCCGCCGTCGCCGTTGCTGTCCGGGGTGGAGGCCGGCGGCTCCTGGCGCACGTGCCGCGCGTCGCCCGTGCCGTTCACGCCGCTCGCGGTGGCTCCGCGACGGGGAAGCCCGGCGTCGGTCAGCTCGTGCCCTGCGGAGGGGGCCGGTCCCGGACGGTCGAAGCCTACGCGGTCCTGCTCGCTCGCGTCAGCGGCCTGCGCAGATTCCGTTTCGGGAGCGTAATCGGACGGATAGCCGTTCTGGTAGCCGTCCTGCTGCGGCCAGTCGTCCTGGTGGCGGCGCTGCTCGAAGGCCGGGAAGGTCTCCTGGGCGGCGCTGCCCGCCGACGCGTGCTCCTCCTGCGCCGGCTCCGCATAGGAGGGCTCGGGGTAACCGCCGTTGGAGGAGAAGGCGTCGTTCTGCGGCAGGCCGCCGTTCGGCGCGTAGTACTGCTCCTCGTACGACGGCTGCTGCCGCTCCGCGTACGGCGCCCGCTGCTGCTCCTCGTACGCCGGCTGCCCGTCGTACGAGGGGGAGGGCTCCTGGTAGCCGCCCTGGCCGTGGTCGTAGCCCTGCGGCCCGGCGAACTGGTCGCCGTAGCCGGACGCCTCGGAGGCCTCCTGCGGGTGCTGCTGGGGCTGCGGGTTCTGCGCCTGGGCCTCCAGGGCCGCACGGCGCTCCTCGCGCATCAGCGAGCGGCCGACGGGGTCGAGCTCACGTATGTCGTCGGGGACGTCGGCGTAGCGGCTGTCGTCGAAGCCGAGCTCCGCGGCCGTCCGCATGGGCAGCTGGTTGAAGTTCTCGCCCTGGAAGTTCTGCTCGGGGATGATCTGCGAGACGGTGAACTCGTCGTGGCCCGGCTGCTGTTCGCCGCCACCGCCGTGGGTGATGGCGTCCGGGAGCATGACCAGCGAGGTCGTACCGGCCTGCTCGCCCGAGGGGCGCAGCTGGACGCGGATGCCGTGCCGGTCGGACAGCCGGCCGACCACGAACAGGCCCATGCGCTGCGAGATCGCGGCGTCCACGGTCGGCGGGTTGGCCAGCTTGTGGTTGATGTCCGCGAAGTCCTCGGCCGTCAGGCCGATGCCCTTGTCGTGGATCTCGATCATCACGCGGCCGTCGGGCAGCCGGGTCGCGGTGACACGGACCTTGGTCTGCGGCGAGGAGAACGTGGTCGCGTTCTCCAGCAGCTCGGCGAGCAGGTGCACGAGGTCGGTCACGGCCCGGCCGTGGATCTCGCACTCGGGGACGCCGGACAGCTCGATGCGCTCGTACTGCTCCACCTCGGAGGAGGCGGCGCGCAGCACGTCGATCAGCGGCACCGGCTGGTCCCACCGGCGGCCGGGCTCCTCGCCGGCGAGGACGAGGAGGTTCTCGCCGTTGCGGCGCATACGCGTGGCCAGGTGGTCCAGCTTGAAGAGGTTCTCCAGCTGGTCCGGGTCGGCCTCGTTGTTCTCCAGCTCGGTGATCAGGGTCAGCTGGCCCTCGATCAGCGACTGGTTGCGGCGCGAGAGGTTGGTGAAGATCGCGTTGATGTTGCCCCGCAGCAGGGCCTGCTCGGAGGCGAGCCGGACGGCCTCGCGGTGGACCTGGTCGAAGGCGCGCGCGACCTCGCCGATCTCGTCGGTGGTGTTGATCGGGATCGGGGCGACGCGGGTGTCGACGCGGCCGGGGTCGGTGCGGGAGAGCTGGTCGACCAGCATCGGCAGGCGCTGCTCGGCGATGCCGAAGGCGGCGTTGCGCAGCTGGCGCATGGCGCGGCTCATCTGACGGGCCACCATGCCGGCCAGGATGAACGCGGCGAGCAGGGCGACCACGACGGCGGCACCGGTGATGATGGCGTCGCGCTTGGCGCTGTCGGCGATGTCCGAGGCCTCGTTCACCGCGGTGTCGGCCAGCTCGGTCTCGATCTTGTTGTACGCGTTGAACTTGAGCGTGTTGACCGCCCACCAGTTCTGCGCGGTGATGCCCTGCTGGGCGAGGGCGGCGCGCTCGCCCGAGTCCGTGGACGGCAGCGCGGCGAGCCTCGTCACCATCGTGGTGGGGTTGGAGGGCGGCGGCACGTAGTCCGGGTCCTTGGCCCTGGCCTCCTGGGCCATCTTCGCGCCGTCGGCCTTGATCTGCTTCTCGGCCGCCGTCAGCTTGGCGATGTCCTCTGCGGTGCCGCCGCTCTGGTACTCCTGGATCGCGATGCCCTCCAGGTACGCGTACGAGGAGAGGGCGACGCGCTGCCTGGCCAGGTCCGCGGCGTCGGGGCCGGGCTTGATCAGCATGTGCATGCCGATGGAGCGCTGCAGGGAGAGCGCGCCCTTGGTCAGCGAGATGGCGTAGACGGTACGGCCGTAGCTCGTGATGTTGCCGGTGCCCAGACCGAGCTCGTTGGCGAACTCCAGCAGCCTGTGCTCGACCTCGACGTAGCCCTGTTCGGTCTCCACACCGTTGAGCTTGTTGGTGTAGGCGGCCGCGCGCAGCTGCGCCAGCTGCGGCTCCGCCTCACGGAAGCGCTCCAGGCGCCGCACCAGGTTGGGCCGGTCCGGCATGTTCTGGACGGCCTCGTCGAAGGCGTCGGCCGCCTTGTCGGTGTTCGCGCGGGCCTCGACGACCGTCGGGTCCTTCTGGCCCTTGCCCTGGAGCAGGGGCGCGGCGGTGATGTCGCGCTCGACGAGCAGTTCGTTGCCGTAGGCCAGCGCGGCCCGCACCAGACGGGCGGTGTTCTCCGCGTCCTCGGCCTCCTGCCAGGTGTCGATCGAGCTCTTCACCTGGAAGCCGCCCATGACGAGACCGACCAGCACGGGTATGAGCAGGATCGCGTTGAGTCTGGTCGCCACCCGCCAGTTGCGCGGGGAGAGACGGCCGCCGCTCGGGGCGGGTGCGGCCGTTGGCTCCGAACCGGGCACGGGGGCGGGCGCCGCTGTGCGCGGCGGCGGGGTGAAGTTGCCCCGGGCCGACGGCTCGGGACTGTTCTTGCTTCGCCTCACTCGACCAACAACCTCTCGGCGGTCGGCACCTTCGTTGTGCCGCAGTGTCTCAGAGCCCAACACACCATCGAGTACGCAGTACTGCTGAGTACGTCTTTGACTATTGGGCAGTTCAGGCATTCCAGCACGTCGACCAGCGCTCTTCCAAACAGTGGAAACCGCCGAAGCGCGCACCTGTAAGCCCCAGATAAAACGGTCATAAAGAGCGAGCCCCGCCAAAAGGCGGGGTGATTGTGCGCGCAGCGAGACCGGGTGTGCGCGACGCGTGGCCGTACCACCAGATTCCTCTGCCGAAACGTTATGAACACCGGGGCCGACCGTGTCAAAGGACACAGTCGGCTCCGGGACATCTACGACAACTGCCGTATGACGCTTCTGATTTGGGTGTTACCGCAGCCGTGCCATCAGCGCGTGCTCGACCAGCGTGATCAGCGCACTCTTCGCCTCGGAGCGGTGCCGGGCGTCGGTGGTGATGATCGGGGTGTCCGGGCCGATCTGCAGGGCTTCGCGCACCTCGTCCGGTGTGTAGGGCTGCTGCCCGTCGAAGCCGTTCAGCGCGATGACGAACGGCAGGCCGCTGTTCTCGAAGTAGTCGACGGCGGGGAAGCAGTCGGCGAGCCTCCTCGTGTCGACGAGGACGACCGCGCCGATGGCGCCGCGCACCAGGTCGTCCCACATGAACCAGAAGCGGTCCTGGCCGGGGGTGCCGAACAGGTACAGGATCAGGTCCTGGTCCAGGGTGATACGACCGAAGTCCATGGCGACCGTCGTGGTCGTCTTGTCCCCGGTGTGGGTGAGGTCGTCGATGCCCGCCGAAGCAGACGTCATGACGGCCTCCGTGCGCAGCGGGTTGATCTCCGAGACGGCGCCGACGAACGTGGTCTTGCCCACGCCGAAGCCGCCCGCCACCACGATCTTCGCGGACGTGGTGGAGCGCCCCGCTTCAGAGCTTGCGAAGTCCACTGAGCACCCTCTCGAGCAGTGTCACGTCCGGTGCGCCGGTGGCCTCGTCGCCGCCGGGCTGATGGATGGCCACCAGGCCGGCCTCCGCCAGGTCCGCGACCAGGATCCTGGCCACGCCCAGCGGCATGTTGAGCAGCGCCGAGACCTCGGCGACCGACTTGACCTCGCGGCACAGGTGGCAGATCCGCTGGTGCTCCGGGAGCAGTCCCATGAGCGCCGCGGGGTCCGCAGTCGTACTGATCAGTGCCTCGATGGCCAGCTGGTAGCGCGGCCTCGTCCGGCCGCCGGTCATCGCGTACGGCCGTACCAACGGCTGGTCGCCCTCGTCCTCGTACGGCTCCGCGTACGGATCATGAGAGGTGGTGGGCGGGGTCATGAATCCTCCGGGCGGGGACAGCAAGTCGGTCAGTCAAGCCGTCTGACGGGGCCGGTGGGGGGATTGTGGCGGCCGGACGGTGGTTTGGTGAGGCGGGTGGTGCCGGGGCCGATCAGTGGAGCAAACTGCCCTGGAGCTCGGCGCGCAGGTCGGGCGTGAGCACCGCGCCCGCGCGGTCGACCAGGAGCGCCATCTCGTAGCCGACGAGGCCGATGTCGCATTCCGGGTGCGCGAGGACGGCCAGGGACGAGCCGTCCGAGACGGACATGAGGAAGAGGAACCCCCGTTCCATCTCCACGACCGTCTGGGCCACCGTGCCCCCGTCGAAGATCCGGGACGCCCCGGCGGTCAGCGAGGTCAGCCCCGAGGCGACGGCCGCGAGCTGGTCGGCGCGGTCGCGCGGAAAGCCCTCCGACATCGCCAGGAGGAGACCGTCGGCGGACACGACGACGGTGTGGGACACCCCGGGGGTGTTGTCCACGAAGTTGGTGATCAACCAGTTGAGGTTCTGTGCCGCCTGGCTCATCGGGCTCAACTAACGCTCCTGCTGGTGAGTGGGCCGTGGGAAGCTGCCGGTCTGGGTGGACCCGGCCTGACGACCCTGTGCGATACCCCGACGGAGATTGGTCAGCCGGCCACGCACGTCGTCTGGCGCGCGCGAGACCTGCGGACCGCTCTGGTGAGGCTGCTGCTGAGCCGTGCCCGGGACGAGGTTCGCCCGGGGTACGCGGCGCGGCAGACCGGAGGTGGTGACGCCGCCCGCGGCCGGCTGGCGGACGCGCTCGGCCTGCCGGACGAGCTCGTCGTTGGGCGAGCTGCGCCAAGCGGTGGAAGAAGTCGAGGCCGACCGCTGCGGGCCCGTGGGGGCCTGCGGCTGCTGCGGCGCCGGGGCAGCCGAGCCGTTGCTCTGCTGTCCCTCCGGCCGGCCGCCGCCGTGGAACCAGTTGGTCTCCAGCGTGTCGTACAGCGGCGTACGCCCGTCACCGGGGCCGGACGCCGGCGGCAGTTCCCAACCGTCGCTCGGCCGTCGCTCGTCGGGCCGCTGCGCGGCACCCCTGTTGTCCTGCTCCGGGCGGGCGGGCCGCTGCTGCGGAGCGGGCGGACGCGGGGCGCCGAAGCCGCGCGCGCCGTTGGCCTGCCCGTGGTCGAACTCGCCCGTGACTGCGGGGTCCGCCGGGCCGGGGCGGCTGGGCAGCGCGTGCCGACCGGTCGAGCTGTTGTCCTGACCGGGCGCGGGGAACTGGCCGGTGGAGCCGTTGTCGTACGCCGACGGGGTCGCGAACTGGCCCGTCGTTGAGCTGTTGTTCTGGCCCGTCGGAGCGCCGAAGACGTCCGGGCGGACGAACTGGCCCGGATTCTCGGGGGCGTTCGCGCCGGGACGGCCGAACTGGCCCGGGTTCTGCGGGCCGGTGGCACCGAAGTCGGCGGGGCCCTGGCGGTCGTCGATCCGAGGGATCTCAGCGGTGGAGCCCGGACCCTGACGGTCGTCGACGCGCGGCATGGGGGCCGTCTGGGAGACGTCCGGCTCCTCGTGGCCGCGCGGGGCGTCGGGCAGCGAGGCGCGCGGCACCGACGGCTGCGCGTTCTCGTCGCTCCAGCTCGGCACGCGCGGCTGCGGGTTGCCGCCCGGCAGCTCGGCCCGCGGACCGCCGCGCGGCGGCAGCTGCGGCTGCTTCGGACGACGGCCCTGCTCGGCGTTGCCCCGGCCACCGGCGAGGGCGTCCTGGCCCTGCGGCCCGTTCGGGTTCGCGGCCTGCAGGCCCTGCGGGGCGCCCGGCGCCTGACCGAAGCCGCCGCCCGCGGACGGGGGTGCCCCCTGCTCGAACGAAGTGGGGAGCTTGGGGGACGGGCGGCCGGGCGCGCCCTGCTCGAACGACGTGGACGGCTGGCCGGACGGACCCTGCGGCCCGCGCGCACCACCTGGCGCACCCGGACGGCCGCCTCCGTCCCGCCCGGGCAGCGCGGCCCGCGGACCCTGGCCGCCACCGAGCCGGCCCCCGCCGGGCGCACCGGCGCCGAGCGCACCGCCGCCCGCCTGGCCGCCCGCGGCCTGGCGCCGGGCCGCGGCCACGCCCGCGGGGGCCTGCGCGGCGGCGGGACCGCCACCGGCGACCGGCTGACCCGGCTTGGGCTGCGGCTTCTTGCCGCCCTGGGCGACGTCGACGGGCAGCATGACCAGCGCGGTCGTACCACCGGAGTCGGAGGGGCGTAGCTGGATGCGGATGCCGTGCCGCTGCGACAGACGGCCGACCACGAACAGACCCATGCGGCGGGAGACCGACACGTCCACGGTGGGCGGCGAGGCGAGCCGCTCGTTGATCGCGGCCAGGTCCTCCGGCGACAGACCGATACCGGTGTCGTGGATCTCGATCAGCACACGGCCGTCGGGCAGCGCGTGACCGGTGACCTTGACCTTGGTCTGCGGCGAGGAGAACGAGGTGGCGTTCTCCAGCAGCTCGGCGAGCAGGTGCACGAGGTCGTTGACGACCCGGCCGGCTACCTCGGTGGTCGGCACGGAGGCCAGCTCGATGCGCTCGTACTGCTCCACCTCGGAGGCGGCGGCACGCAGCACGTCGACCAGCGGCACGGGGCGGGTCCACCGGCGGCCGGGCTCCTCGCCCGCGAGAACCAGCAGGTTCTCACCGTTACGGCGCATACGCGTGGCGAGGTGGTCCAGCTTGAACAGCGAGGACAGCTGGTCCGGGTCGGCCTCGCGGGACTCCAGCTCGGAGATCAGCGACAGCTGGCGCTGGATCAGACCCTGGGAGCGGCGCGAGAGGTTGGTGAACATCGCGTTGACGTTGCCCCGCAGCAGGGCCTGCTCGGCCGCGAGGCGGACCGCCTCGCGGTGCACGTCGTCGAAGGCCGCGGCCACCCGGCCGATCTCGTCCCGGGAGTGCACACCGACCGACTCCACGGACGTGTCGACGTCCTGCGGGTCGGACTCGGACAGCTGCTTGACCAGCTCGGGCAGCCGGTCCTGGGCGACCCTGGTCGCGGTCTCCTCCAGGCGGCGCAGCGAGCGGATCATGGAGCGGGCCACGACGAAGGCGCCGACCAGCGACACACCGAGCACCAGCAGGATCAGCGCACCGGAGATGATCGCGTCGCGCTCGGTGGCGCTGCGCAGCTCGCGGGCCTTCTGCTCCATGTCCTCGAGCAGCCCGTGCTCGATGTTCTTCATCTGCTGGATCTTGGTGGAGCTGTCGTCCAGCCAGTCCTGGTAGGAGCGCTTCTGCAGCCCGGCCAGGCCGTCCTCGCTGCGCAGCGCGCGGCCGGCGTAGGTGTCGGTCGCCTTGATCGTCGGGTTGCCCTGGTTGATGGGCTTGAGGAGCTCCTCGGCGCCGGCGCCGTAGATGTTGGTGAAGCTGTTGATCTCGGACTTCTGGCTCTCCAGCGCCGACTCGGCGTAGAGCCGGTCGTTCTCGGAGAGGTCGCCGGAGGACCTGTCGTTGGCGGGCAGCGCCGCCGCGAGGACCGCCCGCTGCACCGACGCGTACTCCTTGGCGGCGGAGAAGGCCGCCAGGGCGCGCGTGCGCTGGATCATGTCCGGGTTGCTGGTGGCCTCCGCCATGTCCTGCGAGAGGTCCAGCAGGTTGGTGATCAGACGGTGGTAGGCCTCGACCGTCTGCGTCGAGTTGTCCTCGGCCTTGTAGGCGGTGCTGCGGATCTCGCTGAGGTCGTTCAGGTCGCGCGCCAGGCCGACGATGCTGTCGCGGACACCGCGGAGGTTGCCCTCCTTGGCCGCGTCGTCGATCTCCTCGGAGCTGGTGAGGAAGTTGTTCAGCGCCCGGTCGGTGCGCTCCCGGTAGCCCTTGACCGTGAAGTCGGTGGCCTTGGAGCCGTGTGCCAGCGGACCGGCCGACTGGTCGCGCTCCTCCTGGAGCGCGGCGGCCAGTTCGGTGGCCTGCTTGGTCATGTCCGTCAGCAGCTTCATGTTGTCGAGCTGCTGGATGTCGTCCATGGACTGGTTGATGCGCAGCGCGCCCAGCGAGGTGGCCGCGACCACCGGGAGCGCGAGCAGCGACACCAGACGGGTGGAGATGCGCCAGTTGCGCAGGGCTATTCGCGAGCCGGGGCCGGAGGGGCCCTTCGGCGGCTTCACGGCCGGTGCCGGGCTCGCGGATCCCGTGGGTGCCGACGCGCCGGGGCGCCCGGGGCGCTCACCGCCGTCGCCGGGAGCGGCCGGGCCCGGGTTCTGGGCGTGCTGGGGTGAGGGACCTCGGTCGGTCCCGCCGTGCGGCTCCGGCTCCGCCGAAGCGCTGCCATCCCTCTTGAAACGTCCCTGCACTAGCGTCGCAACCTCTGGACCAGGCACCCCACCGCGTGAACGGCGGGGCACGGTGTCGGCGTCATAGGGGCGCCCTGAATACGCCCCCGTGGTGGTCGTGAGTGACCGGCGCTGGCTCCCCCTTCTCGCCGCCACTCGGCGCTTCTGTGCGCCCCCTGTGCGCCGGCTCGATCCTGCGGCGGTCCGTGGAATTCCAGCACAGCACAGGATCTCCAACAAGGCCCGTAGTCCAGGCCGTGACATACGTGACACCCCGTGAGGGATGAGTCACCGGACGTAGAAAGTGATCTCGTCCATAACGGACGTATGCCAGCGAATCACCCAGGGGTGAGAGGTGTCCCAGTCGCCATGATCAGGAGCGGAATGGTGGCTTCGGAGGGTCAATGTCCGTTTCGTAGCGGTGGAACGCGCGTCCGGATTGGCCGATTTGCCCGTCGATTCGTGAGCAAACTCACATGCGGATCTTGCCCTCCCCCGGCCGGTGCCGGGGAATTGCATGTTTAGCCTGACGCTTTACAGAGATGGCAAAACCGACAACCCGCGCTCGCGCGGGGGTCCCCGGACCCTCCCGGCGCCCGGACACGACAGGGTCTCGTACAACCGTGAAGACGACGACGATGTTCCACAAGATCGCCAACCCGCGGCGCACGACGCTGGCCCACCTGAAGGACGCCGACGAACTGCAGACGCCGGAACAGCCGGAGCACGCCGTCGAGCTCCCCGCCCAGACCGCCAACCCCAAGCGCACCGTCCTCCAGGAGGTCCCCGTCGCGGCCATGGCCGCGCAGTAGTCACGGGGTAGTACGCGCGGCGGCCGCCGCAGCACTCAACACGGCCGCGTACGGACTTCGAGGGCGCCCCCGACAGCGGGGGCGCCCTTCATTATGCGCAGGCCGCGGACCCCGCCCCGCGTTAGCCTGGAGCGTCAGACTCCAGCCAGTTCAGTCAAGGGGCCAAGCATCCCGTGCGCATCGCCAGGTTCTCCATCGACGGGAACGTCGCCTTCGGCGCCATCGAGGGCGACAAGCAGGACGAACTCGTCCTGGACATCATCAAGGGCATCCCGTTCGCGGACTTCGAGCTCTCGGGGACGAAGGTCCCGGTGAGCAAGGTCAGGCTGCTGCCGCCGGTGCTCCCCAACAAGGTCGTCGCCTTCGGCCGCAACTACGCCGAGCACGCCAAGGAGCTGGGCAACGCGGTGCCCGACGCCCCGTTCGCCTTCTTCAAGCCCTCCACCTCGGTGATCGGCCCCGGCGACGAGATCCAGTACCCGCCCTTCTCCGAGGAGCTGCACCACGAGGCCGAGCTGGCCGTGGTGATCGGCCGGATGTGCCGCGAGGTCCCGCGCGAGCGCGTCAAGGACGTGATCTTCGGCTACACCTGCGCCAACGACATCACCGCCCGCGACGTCCAGAAGCGCGAGAAGCAGTGGGCCCGGGCCAAGGGCTTCGACAGCTCCTGCCCCCTCGGCCCCTGGGTGGAGACCGACCTGGACCCCTCCGACCTGACCATCCAGCTCACGGTCAACGGGCAGCAGCGCCAGCTGGGCCGCACCAGCGAGATGATCCACCCCATCGAGGACCTGATCGTCAACATCTCCGAGGCCATGACGCTGCTCCCCGGCGACGTGATCCTCACGGGCACCCCGGCAGGGGTCGGCCCCCTCAACGTCGGCGACGAGGTCGCCGTCACCATCGAAGGCATCGGCACTCTCACCAACAAGGTTGTCAAGCGTGGCTAGCGCACCCTCCCCCAAGCTCTCGGCTTCGCTCGAGCAGGGGGTACCCCCATCCCCCGTACGCGTCCGTTTCTGCCCCTCGCCCACCGGTAACCCCCACGTGGGTCTGGTCCGCACCGCCCTGTTCAACTGGGCGTTCGCGCGGCACCACGGCGGCACCCTGGTCTTCCGTATCGAGGACACCGACGCGGCCCGCGACTCCGAGGAGTCCTACGAGCAGCTGCTCGACTCGATGCGCTGGCTCGGCTTCGACTGGGACGAGGGCCCCGAGGTCGGCGGCCCCCACGCGCCGTACCGCCAGTCTCAGCGCATGGACCTCTACAAGGACGTCGCCCAGAAGCTCCTCGACGGCGGCTACGCCTACCGCTGCTACTGCTCCCAGGAGGAGCTGGACACCCGCCGCGAGGCCGCCCGCGCCGCCGGAAAGCCCTCCGGCTACGACGGCCACTGCCGCGAGCTGACCACCGAGCAGATCGAGCGCTACGAGGCCGAGGGCCGCACCCCGATCGTCCGCTTCCGCATGCCCGACGAGACGATCACCTTCACGGACCTGGTCCGCGGCGAGCTGACGTTCACGCCCGAGAACGTCCCGGACTACGGGATCGTACGAGCCAACGGAGCCCCTCTCTACACGCTCGTGAACCCGGTCGACGACGCCCTGATGGAGATCACCCACGTCCTGCGCGGCGAGGACCTGCTCTCCTCGACGCCCCGTCAGATCGCCCTGTACAAGGCGCTGATGGAACTCGGCATCGCCCAGCGCATCCCGGAGTTCGGCCACCTGCCGTATGTGATGGGCGAGGGCAACAAGAAGCTCTCCAAGCGCGACCCGCAGTCGAGCCTGAACCTCTACCGGGAGCGCGGCTTCCTCCCGGAGGGCCTGCTCAACTACCTCTCCCTCCTTGGCTGGTCGCTCTCGGCCGACCGGGACGTCTTCACGATGGACGAGATGGTCCAGGCCTTCGACATCGCGGAGGTGAACCCCAACCCGGCGCGCTTCGACCTGAAGAAGTGCGAGGCGATCAACGGCGACCACATCCGCCTGCTGGATGTGAAGGACTTCACCGAGCGCTGCCGCCCGTGGCTCCAGCCGCCGTTCGCCCCCTGGGCGCCGGAGGCCTTCGACGAGGCCAAGTGGCAGGCGATCGCCCCGCACGCCCAGACCCGCCTGAAGGTGCTCTCGGAGATCACGGACAACGTCGACTTCCTGTTCCTGCCGGAGCCGGCCGAGGACGAGGCCTCCTGGAACAAGGCCATGAAGGAGGGCTCCGACGCCCTGCTGCGCACGGCCCGCGAGAAGCTCGAGGCGGCCGACTGGACCTCCGCCGAGTCCCTCAAGGAGGCCGTTCTGGCCGCCGGCGAGGCCCACGGCCTCAAGCTCGGCAAGGCGCAGGCCCCCGTCCGCGTCGCCGTCACCGGCCGCACGGTCGGCCTGCCGCTGTTCGAGTCCCTGGAGATCCTGGGCAAGGACAAGACGCTGGCCCGCATCGACGCGGCCCTGGCGAAGCTGGCGGCGTAAAGGGCGATCGCACGCACGCGCGCGTGAGGGGCGGCAACCGGATCACCGGCTGCCGCCCCTTCGGCATGGTCAGACAGCGCCGGTCTCGTCGACCAGGTAGTGGCTCTCGTCGAAGATCTCCAGGACGACAACGACCATGATCGCGCCGGCCACCATGGAGCTCGAGAACCACGCCGGGAGCCATGTACGCCTTGCGCAGACGCTCGTCAAGTCACGGCATCCGACGTCGCCGGGCTCCGGAAACCGACGGACGAGAGCACGGGGCGCCCGCTACCGTCGGATCATGTGCATCTGCGCCGTGGTCTGGGACGTCGACGACACCCTCTTCGACTACACGTCCGCGGACCGCGTCGGCATGGGCGCCCATCTGGCCGCCGAGGGAACGCTGGACACCTACGAGAGCGTCGAGCAGGCCATCAGGCGCTGGCGGGAGGTCACCGACCAGCAGTGGGCCCGGTTCTCGGCCGGAGAGGTCTCCTTCCAGGACCAGCGGCGCGACCGCGTACGGGTGTTCCTGGGCGAGGAGCTGAGCGACGCCGAGGCCGACGCCTGGTTCGAGCGGTACATCGCCCACTACGAGGCCGCCTGGGCCCTCTTCCCGGACGTCCTGCCCGTCCTGGACGCCCTCGCCGCCAGCCACCGGCACGCCGTGCTGTCCAACTCCAGCCTCACCGTCCAGGACCGCAAGCTGCGCGTCCTCGGCGTCCACGACCGCTTCGAGGCCATCCTGTGCGCCGCCGAGCTCGGCATCTCCAAGCCCGAGGCCGGGGCGTTCCTGGCGGCCTGTGACGCACTCGGCCTCGCCCCGCGCGAGGTCGCGTACGTCGGCGACCACCCGGAGATCGACGGCCGCGGCGCCGCCGACGCCGGGCTGCTGTCGGTCTGGATCGACCGCGGCGGCGCGTACGCCACCGTCGAGCCCCCGACCGGGCCGCACCGCATCGCGTCCCTCGCCGAACTGCCCACCCTGCTCGGCTCGGATACTCGTTTTGGAGCCCCGTCCACCTTCAGGTAATGTTCTTCCTGCGCCGCCGGGGAGCGGGCCGGAAGGCCGGAACCCCCCAAGCGCAGAACTAGAACAAGATCCCCTCTGGGGCTTGCGTTCCAGTGGCCTATGGTGTAATTGGCAGCACGACGGATTCTGGTTCCGTTAGTCTTGGTTCGAGTCCAGGTAGGCCAGCTCGCAGAGCTTATCTGCAACCCGCGGATTCCATCCGCAAGCCCCCGTTGTGTAGCGGCCTAGCACGCTGCCCTCTCAAGGCAGTAGCGCCGGTTCGAATCCGGTCGGGGGTACTGGTTCCGATCATCTCGGGACTGCTAGGGCCCCCGTTGTGTAGCGGCCTAGCACGCTGCCCTCTCAAGGCAGTAGCGCCGGTTCGAATCCGGTCGGGGGTACTGACTGGTCTAAACCATCATTGGTCTATGGTGTAATTGGCAGCACGACTGATTCTGGTTCAGTTAGTCTTGGTTCGAGTCCAGGTAGACCAGCTCGGACCTGCGGAAACGCAGAGTCCACGCCCCCGTTGTGTAGCGGCCTAGCACGCCGCCCTCTCAAGGCGGTAGCGCCGGTTCGAATCCGGTCGGGGGTACGCACAGGAAGGACCCTCCCTCGGGAGGGTCCTTCCGCTTGTGTACGGTCGTACAGGTCTTGTGTACCGGTCACTTCCGGCCGAACCGCCGCCGCGACTCCTCCGCCTCCGCGAGCCGGCGCAGGCTGAGCAGCACCGGCTCGTACAGCACGGTCAGCGCCACCGCGGCCTCCACCTGCTCGTCCGGTGTCCCGTAGCGCTCTACAACGTCCAGGTCGGTGACGGCGATCCGTTCCATCGCGCGGGCGTACGGCTCCAAGTCACCGGCGGAGCACGGGTAACCGAGCCGGGACAGCGTGGTGATCGCGGTCACCAGCATCCCGTACGCGGGCGAGGTCGCCTCCGCGGACCTGTCGCCGCAGCTCCAGCCGAGCCGGTCCATGAGCTCGTCGGCGATGCGCCTGGCCACCTCGGTGGCCGGGTCGTCCGGGTCCGGCGCCAGGCCGTGCGGCAGGGCCCAGACAGCGGTGCCCAGGCGCTCGTTCCGGTCCAGCGTCTCGTCCTGCAGGGCGGCGAGCACCTCCCTGGCCGAGTTCACCGAAATCCGTCCCACTTGAATCATTGCCCTCACCAGGCGCAGCCGTCGCAGGTGCCCCTCGTCGTACTCGGACTGCGTGGCCGTGACCCGGCGTCCGGGATGCAGCAGGCCTTCGCGCAGGTAGTACTTGATCGTCGCCGTGGACACCCCGCTGCGCTCGCTCAGCTCCGCCAGCCGCATCCGCTCCGCACCCCAGTCCTCTTGCGCCCGACATTGGAGAGTGTCACTATCCAAGCATGGATAGTGTTGCTATCCAATGCGGTCGGAAACACGAGGAGCGGGGGACGCCATGAGTGCCAAGCCGATCGAAGGACGTATGACCGCCGCGCACGTGGACGACGTGGTCGTCTTCCTCATCGGGATGCGCATCAACAGCTTCACCGCACTGCGCAGTTGGGTGCCGGTGGCCCGGGCCATGGGCCCGATGATCGCGGAGCTGTCACGCGAGAAGGGCGGCGGACTGCTCGGCCACCAGATCCTGACGGGCTGGCCGCGCGTGCTGTACGTGGTGCAGTACTGGGAGTCGAAGGAGAAGCTCCTCGCCTACGCGTCTGCGCCGGACAAGAGGCACCGCCCCGCCTGGGCCGCCTTCAATCGGCGGCTGCGCGAGGGCAGGGGCAAGGTCGGCTTCTGGCACGAGACGTACGTCGTGCCGGCCGGGTCCTACGAGTCGATCTACATGAACATGCCCGAGTTCGGCCTGGGCGAGGCCACCGGGGTCGTGCCGGTCGGCCGCCGGGGCGAGCGGGCGGCCGACCGGCTCCGGGTCTCCTGAGCGCGTCCGCTGCTCGTCGACGTCCTTGCCGGGGGAGGGCCTGCCGCGGCGTTGAGGCCGGCCCTTCCCTTGACGTACCGGCGGACGGATCAGCCGGAGCGGCGCAGGGCCTCCGAGAGACGGGCGGCCGCGTCGATCACGGCCTGGGCGTGCATACGGCCCGGGTGGCGGGTCAGGCGCTCGATGGGGCCGGAGACCGAGACGGCGGCCACGACACGGTTCGAGGGGCCGCGTACGGGGGCGGAGACGGACGCGACGCCCGGCTCCCGCTCCCCGATCGACTGGGCCCAGCCGCGGCGCCGTACGCCCGACAGGGCCGTCGCCGTGAAGCGGGCGCCCTGCAGGCCGCGGTGCAGCCGCTCGGGCTCCTCCCAGGCGAGCAGGATCTGGGCCGACGATCCGGCCTTCATCGTGAGCGTCGAGCCGACCGGGACCGTGTCCCGAAGGCCGGACAGGCGCTCCGCCGCGGCGACGCAGATGCGCATGTCGCCCTGGCGGCGGTACAGCTGCGCGCTCTCGCCCGTGACGTCACGGAGGTGGGTGAGCACCGGGCCGGCGGTGGCGAGGAGGCGGTCCTCACCCGCGGCCGCGGCCAGTTCTGCCAGGCGAGGGCCGAGGATGAACCGGCCCTGCATGTCGCGCGCCACCATGCGGTGGTGTTCCAGGGCCACGGCCAGGCGGTGGGCCGTGGGTCGTGCCAGTCCGGTGGCGCCGACCAGGCCCGCGAGGGTGGCCGGACCGGACTCCAGAGCGCTCAGGACGAGGGCCGCCTTGTCCAGAACGCCGACGCCGCTACTGTTGTCCATGCAACGATACTTGCGTCTCACTCTGTGAAACGCAAGTTCAATTTTCCGTGGAACGCGCCACCCTGGAAGACACGAAGTCACAGCGGCCCGTGACGTAAGGGCCTGGCGGCGGGTGCCCGGAAACCAGGGGTGCGGGCCCTGCCTCCTCAAGATCTCTAGTTGGGTCGGCGCACGTCTTCGCCGGCCGGAGGGAAAGCGATGGGTAGGACACTCGCGGAGAAGGTCTGGGACGACCATGTCGTCCGGCGCGCCGAGGGCGAGCCCGACCTCCTCTTCATCGATCTGCACCTGCTGCACGAGGTGACCAGCCCGCAGGCCTTCGACGGCCTCCGCAAGAGCGGCCGGCAGGTCCGCCGCCTCGACCTGACCATCGCGACCGAGGACCACAACACCCCGACCCTCGACATCGACAAGCCGATCGCCGACCCGGTCTCCCGGGTCCAGCTGGAGACGCTGCGCAAGAACTGCGCCGACTTCGGCGTGCGCCTGCACCCGCTGGGCGACGTCGAGCAGGGTGTCGTCCACGTCGTCGGCCCGCAGCTGGGTCTGACCCAGCCCGGCATGACCGTCGTCTGCGGCGACTCGCACACCTCCACGCACGGTGCCTTCGGCGCGCTGGCGTTCGGCATCGGCACCTCCCAGGTCGAGCACGTGCTGGCCACCCAGACGCTGCCGATGGCCCGCCCGAAGACCATGGCGATCACGGTCAACGGCGAACTGCCCGAGGGTGTCACGGCCAAGGACCTGATCCTGGCGATCATCGCGAAGATCGGCACGGGCGGCGGCCAGGGCTACGTCCTGGAGTACCGCGGCGAGGCCATCGAGAAGCTCTCGATGGAGGCCCGGATGACCATCTGCAACATGTCGATCGAGGCCGGCGCCCGCGCGGGCATGATCGCCCCCGACGAGACCACCTTCGAGTACCTCAAGGGCCGCCCGCACGCCCCCGAGGGCGAGGACTGGGACGCGGCCGTCGCGTACTGGAAGACGCTGAAGACGGACGAGGACGCCGAGTTCGACGCCGAGGTGGTCATCGAGGCCGCCGAGCTGTCGCCGTTCGTCACCTGGGGCACCAACCCCGGCCAGGGTGCGCCGCTTTCCGCGTCCGTCCCCGACCCCGCTTCGTACGAAGACGCTTCGGAGCGCCTCGCCGCCGAAAAGGCCCTGGAATACATGGGGTTGGAGGCCGGGCAGCCGCTGCGCTCCATCAAGGTGGACACCGTCTTCGTAGGCTCCTGCACCAACGGCCGCATCGAGGACCTGCGCGCCGCCGCCGAGATCCTCCAGGGCCGCAAAGTCGCCGACGGCGTACGGATGCTGGTCGTCCCGGGCTCCGCGCGGGTGGGTCTGCAGGCCGTCTCCGAGGGCCTCGACGTGGTCTTCAAGGAGGCCGGCGCCGAGTGGCGGCACGCGGGCTGCTCGATGTGTCTGGGCATGAACCCCGACCAGCTGGCCCCGGGCGAGCGCTCCGCGTCCACCTCCAACCGCAACTTCGAGGGCCGGCAGGGCAAGGGCGGCCGTACGCACCTCGTGTCCCCGCAGGTCGCAGCCGCCACAGCCGTGCTGGGCCATCTGGCCTCCCCGGCCGACCTGTCCGACGCCGACGTATCCACGCCCGCTGGAGTCTGATCAGTCATGGAAGCATTCACCACGCACACCGGCCGGGCCGTCCCGCTGCGCCGCAGCAACGTCGACACGGACCAGATCATCCCCGCCCACTGGCTCAAGAAGGTCACGCGGGACGGGTTCGAGGACGGGCTGTTCGAGGCCTGGCGCAAGGACCCGTCGTTCATCCTCAACCAGCCCGAGCGGCAGGGCGCGACCGTCCTGGTCGCCGGCCCCGACTTCGGCACCGGCTCCTCCCGCGAGCACGCCGTCTGGGCGCTGCAGAACTACGGCTTCAAGACCGTGATCTCCTCCCGCTTCGCGGACATCTTCCGCGGCAACTCGCTCAAGAACGGCCTGCTCACGGTGGTTCTGGAGCAGAAGATCGTGGACGCGCTGTGGGAGATCACCGAGAAGGACCCGCAGGCCGAGATCACCGTCGACCTGGTCGCCCGCGAGGTGCGCGCCGAGGGCATCACCGCCTCCTTCGAGCTGGACGAGAACGCCCGCTGGCGGCTGCTGAACGGTCTGGACGACATCTCGATCACGCTGCAGAACGAGGAGGACATCGCCGCGTACGAGGCGAAGCGTCCGTCGTTCAAGCCGCGGACCCTCCAGGTGTGATCCGAAGCCGGTAGAGCAAGACGACTTTCGGCCACCTCAAGACCCCCGCTGTACCCCCGATCAGCCCGATCGGGGGTACAGCCATGTCTGCGCCCGAACGGCCGCGCGTGCCGCGCGGAGCGTCCTCAACTTCCCACGTTACGACGGTGGTTGTTGGGGTACGCGAGCTGTGCAGCCGTGGCCTTTGCCGGTGCTCGGAAGGCCGTTTGAGGCGGCAGTTGCACCCTGCGCAGGCGACAACTCGCCCCAGATGGCACAATCTGTGCATGGAACACGACGGCCAACTCGAGCTCTATGCGGCGGTCGCGGTCCAGCTCAAGGAAGCGCACTCCAGGGTGCGCGCACTGCAAGTCCCGGAGGGCGTACGGATGGCGCTGACCCGGAAGCTGCTGGTCATTACGGCCGTGGCCAAGCACGATCTCGCCGATGCGGCAAGGCGTCTGGAGCGGTTCACCGTGGACCTCGACGAGGGGCGTTTCCCCGCCGAGGACCGCTGAACCAGTCGAGACCGTCGAGTTCGTTGCGGCGCACGGGTGACTAGCCCGTTTCGTGTTTGATTTGCGGTATATATCTGCCTAACGTGCGAAAAAGCTTGAACACTTTCGTTCTGGCAATGTCTCCGAAGGGGAAGACGTGAACAAGGCGCAGCTCGTAGAAGCGATTGCCGACAAGATGGGTGGCCGCCAGCAGGCCGCCGATGCTGTCGACGCGGTACTGGACGCCATCGTCCGCGCGGTGGTCGCGGGTGACCGGGTTTCGGTCACCGGCTTCGGTTCCTTCGAGAAGGTCGACCGTCCGGCCCGCTACGCCCGCAACCCGCAGACGGGCGAGCGGGTTCGGGTCAAGAAGACCTCCGTCCCGCGCTTCCGTGCGGGCCAGGGCTTCAAGGACCTGGTCAGCGGCTCGAAGAAGCTCCCGAAGGGCGACATCGCGGTTAAGAAGGCGCCCAAGGGCAGCCTGACCGGCGGCGCGGCCGCCACGGTCAAGAAGGCGGCCGCGAAGAAGACCACCAAGGCGGCGGCGAAGAAGACCACCGCCAAGAAGGCGCCGGCCAAGAAGACCACCACGGCCGCCGCCAAGAAGACCACGGCGAAGAAGGCGCCCGCCAAGAAGACCACGGCGACCGCCAAGACCACCGCCGCGAAGAAGACCACCGCCAAGAAGGCCCCGGCCAAGAAGGCGACGGCCAAGAAGGCCCCCGCGAAGAAGTCGACGGCGCGCAGCACCGCCAAGAAGACCACCGCCCGCAAGAAGTAAGGGCAGGCCGCAGGGCACTCACAACGCCGGGCCGGACTCCGTGACGGAGTCCGGCCCGCGGCGTGTCCGAAGGCACTGATCAGGAAGTGATCAGAGTGTCTGGAGCGTCACGAGAGTGATCCGGAGGCTGTCCGTCGGCCCCTCCGTCTCGATCCGCACCCGCTGCCCCGGCCTGAGCAGCCGAAGACCTCCCGCGTCGAACGCCGCCGCGTCGAAGGGCACCGGGGTGCCGTCGTCCAGCAGCACCTGCCCGCTGCGGGTTTCGGGGTCGTACGTGTACGCGGTCGCCTGCATGGCGGCAGCCTACTGCCCGGGTATCAGCAACCGCGCGGCGGCCGCGGCCGTGTGGGGGCCCACGCCCAGGGCGAGTGCGGCGCGCAGGTCGTCGCCGGTGTCCACGTCCTGGCGTACGGAATCCACCGCGGCGAGGCGCAGTTCCGCGGCTCCGGAGGCGCGGTGGCGGGCCCGGGAATCGGTGCCGAAAGCGGGGCGCAATTCCTCGCCCGGGGCCGTGGCCAGCAGGGTCGTACCGATTGCGGCCGCGTCCGGGAGAAAAGCGCGCGGGAATTCCGCCGCCGCATCCAGTACCCGGGACAATTCCAGCGGGCGCAGCGCCGGAAGATCGGCGTTCAGCGCCGCCACCGGGCTTTCGGGACGTGCGGCCCGTACGACCGCCGCCGCGTGGGCGAGAGCGGCGTTCAGGCCGCTCGCCGGTTCGTCGGGGACGATCCACGCGCCCAGCGCGCCCAGCTCGTGGCCGGCCAGCTGATCGTCCGTGACGACCGCCACATCCTTCACCGCCGGGCATGCCAGCGCGGCCGCCACCGTGTCCTGGGCGAAGGCGAGCGCGAGGCCCGGCCGCAGCCCGTCGTCCGCGGTGTCCGAGAGCCTGCTCTTGGCCAGCGCCAGGGGTTTCAGGGGTACGACCAGGGTCCACAGCACGAGCGTTCCGTCCCTCTCTTGTCGCGGTCATTGTCACCCGGGGCATCGGGCGGTGACGGTGCCGGGGCGTACGGTGTTCTCGACAGACCGGCGGCCTGGGGCGACACTTGTGCGGCCCTGGCCCCCCCGTTCCAGGTCCTCGGTTCCAGGTCTAGAGGAAGGTGTCCGCGTGCCCCGCCGCAGAATCGGCTTCTGGTACCGCTTCGCCGCGGTGATCTGCAAACCGCCGCTGGTGGTTCTGCTCAAGCGGGACTGGCGCGGAATGGAGCACATTCCGGCCGAGGGTGGATTTATCACCGTGGTGAACCACAATTCGCACATCGATCCCTTCGCCTACGCGCACTTTCAGTACAACACCGGCCGCGTCCCACGATTCCTCGCGAAGAGCGCGCTTTTCACGAAGGGCTTCGTCGCCGCCGCGATGCGCGGCACCGGGCAGATCCCCGTCTACCGCGAGAGCACGGACGCGCTGAGCGCCTTCCGGGCCGCGATCGACGCCGTGGAGCGCGGCGAGTGCGTCGCCTTCTACCCGGAGGGCACCCTCACCCGCGACCCCAACGGCTGGCCCATGACCGGCAAGACCGGTGCCGCGCGCGTCGCCCTGCAGACCAAGTGCCCGGTGATCCCCGTCGCCCAGTGGGGCGCCAACGAGCTGCTGCCGCCGTACGCCAGGAAGCCGAACCTCTTCCCGCGCAAGACCCACCACGTCCTGGCGGGTCCGCCGGTGGACCTCACGCGTTTCTACGACAAGGAGATGACCCCGGAGCTGCTGAAGGAGGCGACCGAGGTCATCATGGCGGCCATCACCCGCCAGCTGGAGCAGATCCGGGGCGAGAAGGCGCCCGAGACGCCCTACGACCCGCGCCGGGAGCGGGTCGAGCAGCGGCGCCGGACGCAGGCGCAGACGCAGGGCAGGCGCGTGCAGGAAGAGGGGCTGGGCAAGTGAGCAAGCCGGTCAAGGCGGCGGTCTTCAGCGCCGGTTCGTGGGGCACGGCCTTCGGCATGGTGCTCGCCGACGCCGGGTGCGAGGTCACCCTGTGGGCGCGTCGCGCCCAGGTCGCGGACGCCATCAACTCCACCCGGACCAATCCCGACTACTTCCCGGGCGTCGAGCTCCCGGAGCACATGCGGGCCACCACGGACCCCGCCGAGGCCGCCGCCGACGCCGACTTCACGGTCCTGTCGGTGCCCTCGCAGACGCTGCGCGGCAACCTCGCCGAGTGGACGCCGCTGCTCGCCCCCGGCACCGTCCTGGTGTCGCTGATGAAGGGCATCGAACTCGGCTCCGCGATGCGGATGAGCGAGGTCATCGACGACGTCGCCAAGGTCGGCCAGGACCGGATCGCCGTGGTCACCGGCCCCAACCTGGCCCGCGAGATCGCCGCCCGCATGCCGGCCGCCGCCGTGGTCGCCTGCACCGACGATGCCGTCGCCCAGCGGCTCCAGGCCGCCTGCCACACGCCGTACTTCCGCCCGTACACCAACACCGACGTCGTGGGCTGCGAGCTCGGCGGAGCGGTCAAGAACGTCATCGGCCTCGCCGTCGGCATCGCGGACGGCATGGGCCTCGGCGACAACGCCAAGGGCTCGCTCATCACCCGCGGACTCGCCGAAACGACCCGGCTGGGCATGGCCCTCGGCGCCGACCCGCTGACCTTCTCCGGACTCGCGGGCCTGGGCGACCTGGTGGCCACCTGCTCCTCGCCGCTGTCCCGCAACCACACCTTCGGCACCAACCTCGGCAAGGGCATGACCCTGGAGGAGACCATCGCGGTCACCAAGCAGACCGCCGAGGGCGTCAAGTCCTGCGAGTCGGTGCTGGATCTGGCCCGCCGGCACGGCGTCGACATGCCGATCACGGAGACGGTCGTCGGCATCGTGCACGAGGGCAAGCCTCCGGTGGTCGCCCTCAAGGAGCTGATGTCGCGCAGCGCGAAGCCCGAACGACGCTGAGCAACACCGGCCGGCGGACGCTGTCTCGGCGCCCTACCAACGGGTACTCTCATCGCGATATGAGCACCGAGAACCTCCCCCAGAGCCCCGAGCAGCCGCCCCGCAACCCGCGCGTGGCCGTCGTGTTCGGCGGTCGCAGCTCCGAACACGGGATCTCCGTGGTCACCGCCGGTGCCGTCCTGCGGGCCATCGACCGGACGAAGTACGACGTCCTGCCGATCGGCATCACCCGGGACGGCCGTTGGGCGCTCACGGCCGACGAGCCCGAACGCATGGCGATCACCGACCGGCGTACGCCCAGCGTGGAGGAGCTCGCCGAGTCGCAGGAGGGCGGCGTGGTGCTCCCCGTCGACCCCGCCAACCGCGAAGTCGTCTACAGCGAGCCGGGTTCGGTGCCCAAGGCGCTCGGCGAGGTCGACGTGGTCTTCCCGGTGCTGCACGGCCCGTACGGCGAGGACGGCACCCTCCAGGGCCTCCTGGAGCTCTCCGGCGTCCCGTACGTGGGCTCGGGGGTGCTCTCCTCGGCCGTCGGCCAGGACAAGGAGTACATGAAGCGGGTGTTCGCCTCGTTCGGGCTGAAGGTGGGCCCGTACGTGGTGATCCGGCCGCGCGAGTGGGAGCGTGACGAGTCCGCCGCCCGCAAGAAGATCATCGACTTCGCCGGCGAGCACGGCTGGCCGCTGTTCGTGAAGCCCGCGCGCGCGGGCTCGTCGATCGGCATCACCAAGGTCGAGGACCTGTCCGGCCTCGACGAGGCGATCGCCGAGGCGCGGCGGCACGACCCGAAGATCCTCGTGGAGGCGGCGCTGCGCGGCCGCGAGATCGAGTGCGGCGTGCTGGAGTTCGAGGACGGCCCGCGGGCCTCCGTACCCGCCGAGATCCCGTCGCCCGAGGCGCACGCCTACTACGACTTCGAGGCGAAGTACATCGACTCCACCCCCGGCATCGTGCCCGCCCCGCTGACCGACGAGCAGACCGCCGAGGTGCGGAAGCTGGCGGTGGAGGCGTTCGAGGCGGCCTCCTGCGAGGGGCTCGTCCGTGCGGACTTCTTCCTCACCGAGGACGGTGAGTTCGTGATCAACGAGATCAACACGATGCCCGGCTTCACGCCCATCTCGATGTACCCGCAGATGTGGCAGGCCAGCGGGGTGAGCTACCCGGAGCTGGTGGACCGGCTGGTGCAGGCGGCGCTGCGGCGGTCCACCGGTTTGCGGTGACGGCCGTACCGTCTAGTCGGCGATCCCTTCGGGGATCGCCTTCTTGACGGCCGGGGCCAGGTCGATCAGCACGCCGGAGCTGTCGTGCCCCTTGGGCACCTGCACCTCGACGTACGCCTCGCGGTTGGCCGTGGTGAAGCGGTAGGCGCCGTCGCCCTGCTTCTCCATCAGCCAGTCGACGCCGTTCACCCCGCCGGCCACCGCGTCCGGGTCGTGGCCGTCGGCCACCTTGGGGTCGGTCATCTTCGGCGGTTGCACGACACCGCACCGAAGTATGATCGCCGGGCTGCCCCAGCCCGCGGTCAGCGCGGACGCGGGCTCGGGATCGTCGCGGCTCTCACCGTCCACCTTCGCCGGCAGTACCTTGTCCAGGTTCTGGCACAGCTTCGTGACCTTCGCGTCAGGGCTGGGAACCGCCGCCGACGCGCTGTCGTCTGCTGAGGAGCAGCCCGCGGCGGTGATCAGCAGGACGATCCCGGGCAGGGCGAGGACGAGGCGGTGCCGGTGACGCGAAGAGTTCACCGGCACAGGGTAGACGGGGGCTACAGATGGACGACCGGGCAGGTCAGGGTACGGGTGATGCCGTCCACCTGCTGGACCTTGGCGACCACCATGCGGCCCAGGTCGTCGACGGTGTCGGCCTGGGCCCGCACGATGACGTCGTACGGTCCTGTCACGTCCTCGGCCTGGATCACCCCAGGGATCTTGCTGATCGTCTCGGCGACGGTCGACGCCTTGCCGACCTCCGTCTGGATCAGGATGTACGCCTGTACCACGGAACCTCCAGGGCGGCCACGAGGATCATGTGGGGAAAAGGAACGCCACGGTATCGCGTCGCCGCTCGCCGCGGGGAGACCCGCGGGGATCAGGTCTTGCGCGCCGGGGTGCGGGCACGGCAGAAGTCGACGGTCACTTCGACCGTAGCGAGGACACTGGGGACTCGCGACCGGGCACGGACAGGGACAGAAGGGGAGAAAGGGCAATGAAGGGCACTGTTGGTGAGCTCGGGGAGTTCGGGCTCATCAGGGAGCTCACCTCCCGTCTCACCACCACCCCGGCGGTCCGGGTCGGCCCCGGCGACGACGCCGCGGTGGTGGCCGCGCCCGACCGCAGGGTCGTGGCCAGCACCGACATCCTGCTGGAGGGCCGGCACTTCCGCCGGGACTGGTCGACGGCCTACGACGTGGGCCGCAAGGCGGCCGCGCAGAACCTGGCCGACATCGCCGCGATGGGCGCCGTGCCGACCGCGCTGCTGCTCGGCCTGGTCGTGCCCGCCGAACTGCCGGTGACCTGGCCGAGCGAGCTGATGGACGGCCTGCGCGACGAGTGCCAGGTCGCGGGTGCCGCCGTGGTGGGCGGGGACGTGGTGCGCGGCGACACGATCACGGTGGCGATCACGGCACTGGGCGATCTGCGCAACCAGGAGCCCGTGACGCGGGCGGGCGCGCAGCCGGGCGACCTCGTGGCCGTGACGGGCTGGCTGGGCTGGTCGGCCGCCGGGTACGCGGTGCTGTCGCGCGGCTTCCGCTCACCGCGGGCGTTCGTCGAGGCCCACCGGCGCCCCGAGCCGCCGTATCACGCGGGACCGGCCGCGGCCGCGCTCGGCGCGACGGCGATGTGCGACGTGAGCGACGGGCTGATCGCGGACCTCGGGCACATCGCCGAGGCCAGCAAGGTGCGGATCGACATCCGCTCGGGCGCGATCGACATCCCGTCCCAGATGAACGACATCGGGCAGGCCGTCGGCGTCGACCCCATGCAGTGGGTGCTGACCGGGGGAGAGGACCACGCGATCGTGGCGACCTTCCCGCCGGACGTGAAGCTGCCCGCCCGCTGGAAGGTCATCGGCGAGGTCCTCAACCCGTCGGCGCTGCCGCAGGTGACGGTCGACGGGGCTCCCTGGACGAGCCAGGGTGGCTGGGACCACTTCGGGGACATCGAGTCATGAGCGCCGTGGGTGTTCCGCCGAGGGTGCTGACGGTCGCGGGCTCCGACTCCGGAGGCGGGGCCGGGATCCAGGCCGACCTGAAGACGATGCTCGCGCTCGGCGTGCACGGCATGAGCGTGATCACGGCGGTGACCGCGCAGAACTCGCTCGGCGTGCAGGGCGCTTGGGAGCTGCCGGTGGAGGCGGTGCGGGGCCAGTACCGCAGCGTCGTCGACGACATCGGCGTCCAGGCGGTCAAGACCGGGATGCTCGCCTCCGCCGAACTCGTCGAGGCGGTCGCCGAGTTGATCGCGGGGACGGACGCGCCGACGGTCGTCGACCCGGTGGGGGTGTCCAAGCACGGGGATCCGCTGCTCGCGGCCTCCGCGCTGGACTCCGTACGCACGAAGCTGCTGCCGGCCGCGACGGTCGCCACTCCGAACCTCGACGAGGTGGCGCAACTGACGGGGGTCCGGGTCGAGTCGGACGCCGGGATGCGCGCGGCCGCCGCGGCGGTGCTGGCGTACGGGACGCGCTGGGTGCTGATCAAGGGCGGCCACCTGTCCGGGGACGCCGTGGACCTGCTCACGGACGGCTCCGAGGAGCACTGGCTGCGGGCGCCGCGGCATGACAACCGGCACACGCACGGCACGGGCTGCACGCTGGCCTCGGCGATCGCGTCACAGCTCGCGAAGGGGCAGTCGGTGCCGGAGGCGGTGGCGGTGGCGAAGGAGTACGTCACCGGGGCGATCGCGGCCGGGTTCGCGCTCGGCGGGGGGATCGGGCCGGTGGATCATGGGTGGCGGTTCCGGGCCGACTCTTAGGGGCCAATCCTAGGGGCCGGGCCGACTCCTGGGACCGGCTACCGGTACGCGTACGGGCGGTACGCGTACGGGCACGGTACGGGTACGGCAAAAAGCCGGTCCACCCGGGGGTGGACCGGCTCAATGCAGCGAACCAGCTGTGGCCGCGCGCTAGCTGAGCGTCAGCGCGAGACCTTGCCGGCCTTGATGCACGAGGTGCAAGCGTTCACGCGCTTCGGCGTCCCGCCCACCACGGTACGCACACGCTGGATGTTCGGGTTCCAGCGGCGGGACGTACGGCGGTGCGAGTGCGAGATGTTGTTGCCGAAGCCCGGCCCCTTGCCGCAGACGTCGCAGTTGGCAGCCACGGGTCACTCCAAAGACTTCAGATGCACTTACGGTTAATCCCGGCATGCCGGGATCGAGATCTTAGGCTCTTGCGAGCGGTCCGAGATCTGAGTGGCGCTGCCAGGGGGAATGGCCCGATCAGGATCGGGCAACCGGAGCAGCATACAACGGCTGCGCCCGTACAACGAAACTACCATGGCAGCTCAGGGGCCCGTCCCCGGCCCTCTGCGGGTCGGCACCCACCCGGGGTCTACGCTGCCTGCCACGTCCAGCAGCTCAGGGAGGCGCAGGTGGCGCAGGTGCCGCAGACGTTCTTCGATGCTCTCGCGGTGCGCACCTGGTGCGGTCTCGCGCTGGAGGCGCTGGGGCGGGCGCGTGAGGAGATCGACGCGATCAACGTCTATCCGGTGGCGGACGGGGACACCGGCACGAACCTGTATCTGACCGTGGAGTCGGCGGTCACGGCGGTGGAGGCGGTGTTCGCGGGGCACGAGGTGGGGTCCGGTGTGGGGCCCGGCGGCTCCCGTGGTGGGGAAGGAGCCGGCGGGGCCGGGGGTCCTGAGAGGCCCACGTTCGCCGACGCAGCGCGAGCGATGGCGCACGGGGCGCTGATCGGCGCGCGCGGGAACTCCGGGACGATCCTGGCGCAGCTGCTGCGCGGCATGGCGCAGGTGCTCGCCGCCGACGGGGAGACCGCGCACGCCGACGGACAGGGCCTGCAGCTCGCCCTGCGGCACGCCGCCGACTCCGCCCGTCAGGCCGTGGCCCACCCCGTCGAGGGCACGGTCCTGACGGTCGCCTCGGCCGCCGCCGACGCCGCCGCCGACGCGGCCGGTGATGCCGAGGGCGACTGCGGGTCGGTCGCGCGGGCGGCCTACGAGGGGGCCTGCCGGGCCCTCGCCGCGACTCCGGGCCAGCTGGCCGTCCTGCAACGGGCCGGGGTGGTCGACGCGGGCGGCCGGGGCCTGGTGGCGGTGCTGGCGGCGTTGGTGGAGACGTTCACGGGGGAGAAGCCCAGGGCGGTGGTCTCCGCGGCAGCGCACCCGGGGGTGGGGTCCGGCTCTGCAGCGGTCCCTCGGTCGCGGGTGCACTCCGACGCCGGAGAGGCTGCGCAGGCAGGGGTGGATTCTGGCGTGGCGGGGGCGGCGCACGGGCATGTGCAGGCCGGTTCGGGAGGGGATCCGGACGCGCGCATGAAGGTCGGCTCTGTAGCGGGCCCGGGCACGGGCCTGAACGCGGGCCAGGAGCCCGGTCGTCCGGCAGCGGAGCCGCTCGCGCGCACGGAGTCCGATACGGCAGCTGCCCCGCACGCGTGCGTGCAGCCCGGCTCAGAAGGGGTGGCGTACGCGCGCGTGGAGCCCGGCTCGGCAGGGGATCCGTACGCGAGCGTGGAGCCCGGCTCGGCAGGGGATCCGGACGCGTGCACAGGGGCCGGTTCGGCAGTGGACGCGCACGCGTGCGTGCAGCCCGGTTCGTTGGTCGAGGCGCACGCGTGTGTGCAGCCTGGTTCGGCAGTGGACCCAGTGGACGCACACGCGTGCGTGCAGCCCGCCTCGGCGGTCGACGCGCACACGCCCGTGCGGCACGGTTCGGCAGTGGACCCGGATGCGCCTGCGGAGCCCGCCTTGGCAGCGGCGGCGCGCATGGACGGGACGGCCGTCGAAGACCCCGCGGCGGCCGTCGGTGAGCTCGGCGAGTGCGCTGACGGCGCGGGTGGCCCGGAGCAGGGTGGCCCCGCGTTCGAGGTGATCTACCTCCTGGAGGCCGAGGACGCCGCCGTCGCGCGGTTGCGGGAGCGGCTCGACGTCCTCGGGGACTCGCTGGTCGTGGTCGGTGGCGACGGGCTGTGGAACGTCCATGTGCATGTCGACGACGCGGGCGCCGCCGTGGAGGCGGGCGTCGAGGCCGGGCGGCCGTACCGGATCCGGATCACGCACTTCGGCGTCGGCGACGTGCACACCACCCGCGGTGAGCGACCGCCCCGGGAACGCGCTCAGCGCGCCGTCGTGGCCGTCGTGCCCGGCGAGGGCCTGGCCGGGCTGTACACCGAAGCCGGCGCGACGACCGTGCTCGCCCGCCCCGGGGAGCCGCCCGCGAGCGGGGAGCTCGTACAGGCCGTACGGCGGGCCCACGCGCGCGAAGTCGTGCTGCTGCCCAATGACGCGGAGCTGCGCCACACCGCCGCCGCGGCGGCGGAGCAGGCCCGCGCCGAGGGCGTCCGCGTGGCCCTCATCCCGACCCGTTCCGCGGTCCAGGGGATCGCGGCGCTCGCCGTGCACGAGCCGGAGCGCCGCTTCGACGAGGACGTCGTGTCGATGACCTCGGCGGCGGGCGCGACCCGCTACGCCGAGGTCACCATCGCCGAACGCCAGTCGTGGACCATGGCCGGCATCTGCCAGGCCGGTGACGTCCTCGGCCTCATCGACGGCGACGTGGCCGTGATCGGCTCGGACGTCACCGCCACCGCCGAGACCGTCCTGGACCGCATGCTCGCGGCCGGCGGCGAGATGGTCACCCTGGTCCTCGGCGACGAGGCCCCCGACTCCGTCGCCGAGCGGCTGGAGGCCAGGGTCCGTGAGGGGTACCTCGCCGTCGACACGGTGGTCTACCGGGGCGGACGGCAGGGGGCGCTGCTGCTCATCGGGGTCGAGTAGCACCCCGGTCCGGTCAGGACAACCAGGTCAGGACAACTCCGGTCAGGACCCCGGCCCCTGGCCGGCCTCCTGCGCCACGAGCCCCAGCATCTGCTCCGCCTCCGCCCGCCGGGCCTGCACCGCCTCCTCGCCGCCGTCGGCACCGTCGTACGCCTCGTACGCCGCCAGCACCGCACGCGCGCGTGCCGCCGCCTCGGCCGGGCGGCCCAGGTCGGCCGCCAGCCAGCCCGCGGCGAGCTCCGCGCCGGTACGGCTGTGCAGAGCCGCGTCCCCGAGCGAGGCGAACACCTCGACGGCCCGCACCACCTGCGACAGGGCCTCCTCGAACAGGGGCCGGTCCGGGCCGCGCTCCTCGGCGGTCTCGGCGGCGGACCGGGCGAGCAGGTCGCCGAACTGCCGGTGGGTGTGGCCGAGTTCGGCGACGAGCCGCTGCCGGGACTCCTCGCCGGCCGCCGTCTCCAGCGCCGCCTCGCACTCGCGCACCGCGTCCGCCATCAGGCCGCGCGCCCGGGCCCGGCCGTCCTCCAGACGCAGCACGAGCCATGCGCGGGCGCGCAGGGAGCGGACCAGGCCGTGGACGTCGCCGAGCTCGCGCCACAGGTCGCCCGCGCGCGCGTAGGCCTGCTCGGCCTCGGCGGGCAGGCCCGCGTGCCCGAGGGACTCCCCGGCGAGATGGGCGAGGGTCGCGTGGTCCTGCTGCTCGGACCAGTTCCGGGCGATCTCGGCGGCCTGCAGGCGCCGCTCGGCCGCCGCCCGGTGCTCGCCGAGTTCGCTCAGGCAGTCGCCGAGCCACCACTGCGTCTGGACGATCGCACCGTCGTCGTGCGTCTCGGCCGTCAGCTCGGGCAGCACCGACTCCAGCACCTCGGCGGCCTCGGCCCACCGCCCCTGCCGCAGCAGGAACCCGCCGAGCTGGTGGCGAGCCCAGGCGCCCAGTGCCGCCCCCTCACCGGCCTCGTCGGCCCAGTGGGCCGCCTCCAGGGCGTGCCCGGCGGCCTCCTGGAGCTCACCCCGGCCGCCGAGCACCTCGGCGAGCTGGAGGTGCAGCTGAGCCCGTCCGGTCGGCTCCACGTGCGCTCCGCCGTGCTCCAGGGCGGCCCGCAGCGCCCGCTCCGTCTCGGCCACGTCGCCGAGATGGTGGGCGAGGGAGGCGAGCCGGGCCTCGTACTCCACCGCGAACCACGGCAGCCCCGCCTCGACGTACTCCGCCGCGGCCCGCGCGAACAGCCCCGCCGCCGCCTCCAGGTCCCCGGTGCGGCCCGCCACCTCCGCGAGCATCGCCCGCGCCTCCGCGGCCCGCGAGGCGAGCCGTACGTCCTCCCCGGCCCGCCCCTCGACGAGCGCGAGCACCTCCCGCGCGGCGGCCTCGGCGTCGGCCAGGACCCCGTCCGCCGCAGGCCCCTCCGCCACGGTGCCGTCCGCCTCGTGCACCCGCCGCATCAGAATCCGCGCGCGCCCCATCAGCACGGCCGCCGTCTGCCGGATCTCCGTGCCGCCCTCGGCGTACAGCGCGAGGACCGCGTCGTAGGGCTCGGCGACGGCGGCCAGTGCCGCGTCCACATCGCCCGCGAAAGCGCGTACGTAGGCCGCACGCGTGCGTGCCGCCAACGCCTCGCCGGGGTCGCCCGCCTCCGCGTACAGCTCGGCGGCCCGCTCGAAGAGCTCGGCGCCCTCGGGGCCGAGGCCCATCGCCTCGTGGTCGGCGATCTCCGCGCGGTCGCGCGCGTCCAGCTCGACGCCCGCGGCGTCCTCGGCGGCTCGCGCGACCGCCGCCCAGGCCTCCACGGCATGGGGCTGGAGCGTGTCCGACAGCCGCCGCGCCTCGGCGAGCAGCGCCGGCAGATCCGTTTCCTCCGTGGGCGTGGCCACCGGGGGAGCCACCTGCGCGGCCGGCACCGGCCGCGCCGCCGACCGCACCCCCAACGGCAGCCGTTCCACCAGGGGCCGCTGGTCCATACGCGCGCGTGCCCGTGCGCTGACGTGCGAGGTGCCGTTGCGCTCGTCGAAGCGTGCCGCGAGGGCGAGGGCCTCCGCACGCGCGTGCGTGGCGAGTTCGCGCGCGGTCCACGCCCGGCCGGCCGGACCGGGCACCCGCTGCTCGCCCAGGCCGAGCCCGGTCAGGCGGTCCATGAGGAGGGCCACCACGCACAGGAAGTCCAGTTTGCTGCGCGGATGACCGTCGTTCGTGAAGTACGCCGGTCGCTCGGCCAGCAGCTCCAGGCCCCGGGCCTCGTTCCCGGTCAGCGCGCAGAACTCCACGTGGTCGGCGTACGCGCCGCGCATGCTCTCCATGGCCCGTACGAGCCTGAAGCCCCGCAGATGGTTGGCGCGCGCCTCGTCCAGGCGGCCCAGCCGCAGCAGCGGCACCAGGGAGGACGCGAGGGCGGTGTGCGGCTCGTGGGCGCAGGTGAACTCGCCCTCCAGGACCGGCCGCCACAGCTCGAGCGCCTCGGCGTCCCGGCCCCGCTCCGCCTGCCACCAGCCCTGCCCGTGCAGCTCGCAGGCGTGGCAGTCGGCCATGGTGTCGCGCTCGGCGGCGAGCCAGGCGGCGTACGCCCGTTCGGCCCGCTCGACGTCCCCGACGTGCGCGGCCACGCTGAACTCGGCGCTGCGCACCGCCCGTTCGGAGTGCCCGGCGAGCCGGTAGCGGTGCTCCATCTCGCCGAGCCACTTCTCGATGGAGGCGAGCGGGATGTGCGGCTGGCCGAGCATGCCCGCCGACATCCACTTGAAGACCCAGTGCAGCGAGTGGGTCTCGTACTCGTCGAAGTCCTCGGGGTGTTCGTCCCACATGCGCAGCAGCCGCGCGAACGGGACGAACATCTTGTCCTTCTCGGAGCTGTAGTTGTAGACCTTCAGCTGGTGTCCGAGCGCCTCGATCACGGCGAGCGGGATGTTCAGCTTCTCGGCCTCGGCGAGCAGTTGCTCCGCGCGCGCGTTGCGGGCCGGTCCCTCCGGCTGCTCGGAGTTCTCCGCCATCGCCTGGCGGAGAGAGTCGAAGTCCGTGATCTCCGTCATCAGTGACCGCCCCCCGCAGTGTCTCCCGCGGCGTTCCCCGTCGCGTCGGATTCGCCGTGTGTGGCCCACTCGAGCAGGCCGATGAACGCCCGGTTCAGCAGCGCCGAGTCGGCGGGCCTGAGCGGGCGCTGCGCCATCAGCAGCGCCTGCCCGTACAGGGACTCCGTGGCGGTGCCGATCAGCTCCGGGTCCCGCAGTGCGCTGATCCTGCGGACCAGCGGGTTGAGGTGGTTGAGCACCAGACGCGCGCGGGGCGCGCTGCCGCGCAGCGAGCCGAGGATGCCGGCCCACAGGTCGTCGGCCTGCGCCTCGGCCTGAGCGCGGGCCTGCTCGTGCCGGGCCTCCCGGTCGTCCAGGTGCAGCGCGGGCACGGACAGCGGGTGGAAGGCCCGCAGGACGACGTCACAGCCCAGCGGGTCGAGTTTGGCCCGCGCGGCCGCCAGGAAGCCCGACAGGGCCAGCTCCTCGGCCGGGTCGACCGCGTCCAGGTGCGCGGTCACGGTGTCCGCGTCCAGCTCGGCGACCACCGTGCCCGGCCGCACCGAGGGCAGCGCCTCGACCAGCTCGCTGTCGTACGTGTAGCCGCCGTTGATCACGCCGATGCCCTGCGCGGACGCGATCGGCGCGACCTGCCGGTACTCCTCCACGGTCCGCGTGAAGTGCACCACCGGGTGGCGCTGCGCGAACTCCTCCAGGGACAGCCGCCCGTCGGTCGTCTCGAAGGGCAGCCACGGCAGCATCGTGCGCAGCATCTCCCGGTCGTGCCGCGCGAGCGACTTCACGCCCAGATGGTGCACCGACAGGAAGGCGGCCAGCCGCTCCGGATCCCCGGCCGCCAGCCCGGTCAGCCAGGCGCGAATCCTTTCGCCCAGCGCCTCCCGTACGGCGGCCAGCGTCTCGTCCTCGTACAGCGACTCGCGTGAGGCGGTGGGCCGCAGGCTGTCGGTGTCGATCACACAGCGCACGAAGAACGCCCAGTCGGGCAGCAGCTGTTCGGCCCGCTCGGTCAGCAGCATGCCCTTCAGGTGCACGCGGTGCCCCGCGCGCTGCGCCGGGCTGACCGCCGACGGCAGGACGTACGCCACGCCGCGTATGCCGGCCACCGGCACGGACAGCTCGATCGTGTCCAGCGGAGTGAAGCCGAACAGGTCATGGCAGTGCCGGGCGAGCGCCACCCTGCGGGTGGCCGGGCTCGGGTACGTGCGGTCCCAGGGCGCGGGCAGGTCCGTGACCGCCTCGTCGCCCACCCGCACGTCGTACGGCAGCAGCGAGCCGAAGTCCCGCGCCAGCGCCAGCACGCGCGTGCCCTCCAGCCACTCGGCGGCACCCGCGCGCGCCACCAGGTGAACGGTGGTGCCCGGTTCGGGCCGGGCCGCGTCCGGCAGCGTCCGCACGGTGTACGAACCGTCGTCGCACGCCGTCCACTCCACGGGCGGCGCGTCGGGCGTACGGGCGCTGCGGCTGACGACCCGGATCCGCTCGGCGACCACGAAACAGGCCAGCAGACCGATGCCGAACTGCCCGAGGAAGTCGGAGCGGGCCTCCTGCAGGCCCTCGGCGCGCTTGGAGCTGCGCCCGATGGTGGCGAGCAGGTTGTGCACGTCCGCCTCGGTGAGCCCCACGCCGGTGTCCTCCACCCGCAGGGCGGCGGCTTCCCCGGTGTACGCGTACAGCCGCACGCGCGCCGGGGCGTCGGGCTGCTCCGCGCGTCTGGCGGTGATGGCGTCCACGGCGTTCTGCAGCAGCTCGCGCAGGTACACCTTCGGACTGGAGTAGAGGTGGTGGGAGAGCAGGTCCACCAGACCACGCAGGTCGACCTGGAACATATGAGGTGAGTGGGATGAGGGAGGGTTCTGGGATGACTGTGAGGTCTGGGAGTCCATCGTCACGGCGCCGGTGGGGGGACTCGCGACGGCGCGGGGTCGGGCGGTCCCGGTGAGGCGGTGACCGCGGGGGAGGGCCGGGAGCGCGTCATCCTAAGGCCCGAACGAGCCGTCTGACCAGGGGTTTCCGGGACGTATACGGCGACGTCCACGGCCGGCTCTTCGGCATTGTCAGTGCCGTGGTGTGCAATGGATCTCGTGCCCGCACTGGAAGAACCACTGAAGAAGGTGCTCGGCCCCGCCACCGCGAAGGTGATGGCCGAGCATCTCGGCCTGCACACCGTCGGCGACCTCCTGCACCACTACCCGCGCAGGTACGAGGAGCGCGGCCAGCTCACGCACCTCGCCGACCTGCCCATGGACGAGCACGTCACGGTGGTCGCCCAGGTCGCCGACGCCCGCCTGCACACCTTCGCCTCGTCCAAGGCGCCGCGCGGCAAGGGCCAGCGCCTGGAAGTCACCATCACGGACGGCAGCGGCCGGCTCCAACTGGTCTTCTTCGGCCACGGCGTGCACAAGCCCCACAAGGAGCTCCTGCCGGGCACGCGCGCGATGTTCGCGGGCAAGGTCTCCGTCTTCAACCGCCGCCTCCAACTCGCCCACCCGGCCTACGAGTTGCTACGGGGTGACTCCGACGAGACCGTCGAGACCTGGGCAGGCGCCCTGATCCCCATCTACCCCGCGACCGCCAAACTGGAGTCCTGGAAGATCGGCAAGGCCCTCCAGACGGTCCTGCCCAGCGCCCAGGAGGCCGTCGACCCGCTTCCGCCCGCCCTGCGCGAGGGCCGGGGCCTCGTCTCCCTCCCCGAGGCCCTCCTGAAGATCCACCGCCCGCACACCAAGGCGGACATCGCCGATGCCCGGGCCCGCCTGAAGTGGGACGAGGCCTTCGTCCTCCAGGTCGCCCTCGCCCGCCGCCGTCACGCCGACGCCCAGCTCCCGGCAGTCCCGAGGAAGCCCAGGCCGGACGGCCTCCTCGCGGCCTTCGACGCCCGCCTGCCCTTCACCCTCACCGAGGGCCAGCAGAAGGTCTCCCAGGAGATCTTCGACGACCTCGCGACCGAGCACCCGATGCACCGGCTGCTCCAGGGAGAGGTGGGCAGTGGGAAGACGATGGTGGCCCTGCGCGCCATGCTCGCCGTCGTCGACGCCGGCGGTCAGGCCGCGATGCTCGCGCCCACCGAAGTGCTCGCCCAGCAGCACCACCGGTCGATCGTGGAGATGATGGGAGAACTGGCCGAGGGCGGCATGCTCGGCGGGTCCGAGCACGCCACCAAGGTCGTACTGCTCACCGGATCCATGGGAGCCGCCGCCCGCCGCCAGGCGCTGCTCGACCTGGCCACCGGCGAGGCCGGGATCGTCATCGGCACGCACGCGCTGATCGAGGACAAGGTGCAGTTCCACGACCTGGGATTCGTCGTGGTCGACGAGCAGCACCGCTTCGGCGTGGAACAGCGCGACGCCCTGCGCGGCAAGGGCAAGCAGCCGCCGCATCTGCTCGTCATGACGGCCACACCCATCCCGCGCACGGTCGCGATGACCGTCTTCGGCGACCTGGAGACCTCGGTCCTCGACCAGCTCCCGGCGGGGCGTTCCCCGATCGCCAGCCATGTCGTCCCCGCCGCCGACAAGCCCCACTTCCTCACCCGTGCCTGGGAGCGGGTGCGCGAGGAGGTCGCCAACGGACATCAGGCGTACGTCGTCTGCCCCCGCATCGGCGACGAGGAGGACGACCCCAAGGCCGCGAAAAAGAAGAAGTCCCCCGAGGACGATGCGGACAAGCGCCCGCCGCTGGCCGTCCTCGACGTGGCCGAGCAGCTCGCCAAAGGCCCCCTCCAGGGCCTGAAGGTCGAGGTCCTGCACGGCCGTATGCAGCCCGACGACAAGGACGCGGTCATGCGCCGCTTCGCCGCCGGCGAGACCGATGTCCTGGTCGCCACGACCGTCATCGAGGTCGGCGTCAACGTCCCCAATGCCACCGTCATGGTGATCATGGACGCCGACCGCTTCGGCGTCTCCCAGCTCCACCAGCTGCGCGGCCGCGTCGGCCGTGGCTCGGCGCCCGGCCTGTGCCTGCTGGTCACCGAGATGCCCGAGGCCAGCGCGGCCCGCCAGCGCCTCAACGCCGTCGCCTCGACCCTCGACGGCTTCGAACTCTCCCGCGTCGACCTCGAACAGCGCCGCGAGGGCGACGTCCTCGGCCAGGCCCAGTCCGGCACCCGCTCCTCCTTGCGGATGCTCGCCGTCATCGAAGACGAGGAGATCATCACCGAGGCCCGCGAGGAGGCCACCAGAATCGTCACCGCCGACCCGGACCTGGAAAACCTCCCCGCCCTGCGCACGGCACTGGACGCCCTACTGGACGAGGAGAGGGAGCAGTACCTGGAAAAGGGCTGAGGAGCAACGCCCTCGAAGGGGCGCGGGGCTGTGCCGGTATGCGGCTCCGCCGCGTGGGCGCGGGCGACCACACGCAACCCGCGGCCGCCCACGACGAAAAGGCACCACCCACCCCCGCCTGCCAAACTGAACCCATAACCACACCCACGAACAAGGACCCAAAATGACCCGCGTGATCGCCGGCGAAGCCGGCGGACGCCGCCTGGCCGTCCCGCCCGGGCACGGGACCCGACCCACCTCCGACCGCGCCCGCGAGGGCCTGTTCTCCACCTGGCAGTCCCTGCTCGGCGGCCCCCTGGACGGCGAGCGCGTCCTCGACCTGTACGCCGGCTCCGGCGCCGTCGGCCTGGAGGCCCTGTCCCGCGGCGCGGGCCACACCCTGCTCGTGGAGGCCGACGCCCGAGCCGTCCGCACCGTCCGGGAGAACGTGAAGGCCCTCGGCCTGCCCGGCGCCGAGGTCAGGTCGGGCAAAACGGAACAGATCATCCGTACAGCGCCGCCGGCAGAGCCGTACGACCTCGTCTTCCTCGACCCCCCGTACGCCGTCTCGGACGACGATCTTCGCGAGATTCTGCTCACACTCCTCTCGGAGGGGTGGCTAGCGGAGGAAGCCCTCGTCACCGTGGAGCGCAGCACCAGAGGCGGCGAATTCCGGTGGCCGGAGGGTTTCGAGGCGATTCGGGCCCGTCGCTACGGCGAGGGAACGTTTTGGTACGGTCGCGCCGCCTCTACGTGCGAAGACGCACGATGACCGGACCGGAGAGCGAGGGATCACAAGTGCGCCGCGCCGTCTGTCCCGGGTCGTTCGACCCGATCACCAACGGACACCTCGACATCATCGCCCGCGCCTCCAGGCTGTACGACGAGGTCTACGTCGCGGTGATGATCAACCAGTCCAAGAAAGGCCTGTTCGAGATCGACGAGCGGATGGACCTGATCCGCGAGGTCACCGCCGAGTACGAGAACGTGCGCGTCGAGTCCTTCCACGGCCTCCTCGTCGACTTCTGCAAGCAGCGCGACATCCCGGCCATCGTCAAGGGCCTGCGCGCGGTCAGCGACTTCGACTACGAGCTGCAGATGGCCCAGATGAACAACGGCCTCTCGGGCGTCGAGACCCTCTTCATCCCCACCAACCCCACCTACAGCTTCCTGTCGTCCTCCCTCGTCAAGGAGGTCGCCAACTGGGGCGGGGACATCTCCCACCTGGTGCCGTCGGCGGTGCTGGACGCCCTCGCCAGGAAGCTGAAGAGGGACTGACACCGCCCGCGCCGAGCCACGCTGGTCTGACAATCCCTCACCCGGTGTCCGGCGGACACTCCAGGGCCGTACAGTCGTCCCGTCCGTCTCCAACCCAGCTGTAGAGAGTGGCGAGCACAGGTGGACGTGCAGAAGAAGCTCGACGAGATCGTCACGATGGTCTCCGGCGCCCGGTCGATGCCGATGTCGGCCTCGTGCGTGGTCAACCGCGCCGAACTGCTCTCGATGCTCGAGGAGCTGCGGGCCGCGCTGCCCGACTCCCTCGCCCAGGCCCAGGAACTCATCGGCGACCGCGAGCAGCTGGTCGAGCAGGCCCGCCAGGAGGCCGAGCGGATCATCAAGAACGCGCACGCCGAGCGCGGCTCCCTGATCTCCGACACCGAGGTCGCCCGCCGCTCCCAGGCCGAGGCCGACCGGATCCTCGCCGAGGCCCGCAAGGAGGCCGAGGAGATCCGCGCCGAGGCCGACGACTACGTCGACTCGAAGCTCGCCAACTTCGAGGTCGTCCTCACCAAAACCCTCGGCTCGGTGGGCCGCGGCCGCGAGAAGCTCCTCGGCACCGGCCCCGGTACCGACGAGAACGGCTACGAGGACGAGGACGCCCCCGAGCGCAGCCACGACCCGCAGACCCTGCGCCGCACCGCCGACGAGTACGTCGACGCCAAGCTCGGCGCCTTCGAGGCGGTCCTCGCCAAGACCCTGGACGCCGTCGGCCGGGGCCGCCAGAAGCTGCACGGCCGCATCGCCACCGACGACCTCGGCGCCCTGGCCGCCGACACCTCCACCGTCCAGCACTCCAGCGACGCCGACTACCTCGCCGACCTCGCGGCCATGGCCGAACAGCCCGCCGAGCAGCAGCCCCCGCAGCCGCAGTACGACCAGCAGCCGGCGCACGCCTCCTACGGCTACCAGCAGCAGCCCGACCCGTACGGCGGCTACCAGCAGCAGTACGGCGGTCGGCAGGACCCCTACGGCTATCAGGCCGACCCGTACTCCCCCACCTCCGGCTTCGCTCCGGCGGGAGGTGCCCCCTACCAGGGCTACGACGGCCAGCAGGCCCCGTACGACCCGAACCAGGCCCAGGAGCCCCCTCAGCCCCAGCAGGGCTACACCCAGCCCCAGACGCTGGACGAGACCAGCCTCTTCGACACCAGCATGATCAGTGCCGAGCAGCTGCGGGCCTACGAACAGGGCCGGGGCCAGTAGCCCACGGGCCGGATTGGGCCGTCGGCGAAAGGTCCAGTATCCTGGCTCTTCGGTCGCGCGTACGTCCGCGATCAACGCTGCCCGGGAACACCGAAGGGCGGCGTCCCTCAGCTCAGAAGATCGAAAGCAGGAATGGCTCTGAACGCCCGCCTCGACCACCGCAACCCCCTCGTGTTCGACACGCACGAGCTGGGTCGGCGGCCTGGTGCGCTGCAGCGCCTGACCCGCACGGTCGACGCTCCCAAGGACTTCGGTCTCAAGGACGTCATCGGAGTGCCGGAAGGCGCCCCGGTGGAGCTCGAACTCCGCCTCGAGTCGGTCATGGAAGGGGTGCTCGTCACAGGCACCGCCCGTGCCACGGCCGAGGGGGAGTGCGTAAGGTGTCTGGAGCCGCTCGAGCAGCAACTCGAAGCGGACTTCCAGGAGATGTTCTCGTACCCTGACGCCGACGACCGGGGCCGCCCCAAGGCGGAGCCGGCCGACGACGCCGAGGAAGACGAGGACAGGCTCTTCATCGAGGACGGCCTGTTCGACCTCGAACCCGTGCTGCGCGATGCGGTGGTGCTCGCACTGCCGATGCAGCCGGTGTGCCAGGAAGACTGCCCAGGTCTGTGCACCGAGTGCGGAGCACGGCTGGCGGACGACCCGGACCACCACCACGATGCCGTCGACATCCGTTGGGCGGCTTTGCAGGGACTCGCCGACACCATGAAGGCCGGCGACAAGGACGACACGAGCGGCGCCGAAGCGGGCGTCGACGAGAAGCAGGAGAAGTAGCCGTGGCTGTTCCGAAGCGGAAGATGTCGCGCAGCAACACGCGCCACCGCCGGTCGCAGTGGAAGGCTGCGGTCCCCACCCTGGTTGCGTGCGAGCGCTGCCACGAGCCCAAGCTGCAGCACATCGCGTGCCCGTCGTGCGGCACCTACAACAAGCGCCAGGTCCTCGAGGTCTGAGCGGCTGGTGAGAGGCACTGTGTCCACGCCAAAGAAGCAAACCTCCCGCACAAACGGGGGTGGACCGGCGGACAACCAGGCCTCGTCCCACACGCTTCTGGAAGGGCGGCTCGGCTATAAGGTCGAGTCCGCCCTTCTGGTGCGAGCACTGACCCACCGGTCGTACGCATACGAGAACGGCGGTCTGCCGACCAACGAGCGCCTGGAGTTCCTCGGGGACTCCGTCCTCGGCCTCGTCGTCACGGACACGCTGTACCGCACCCACCCCGACCTGCCCGAGGGCCAGCTGGCCAAGCTGCGGGCCGCGGTGGTGAACTCGCGTGCGCTCGCGGAGGTGGGCCGCAGTCTCGACCTGGGCTCCTTCATCCGGCTCGGCCGCGGTGAAGAGGGCACGGGCGGGCGGGACAAGGCGTCCATCCTCGCCGACACCCTGGAAGCGGTGATCGGCGCGGTCTATCTCGACCAGGGCCTGGACTCGGCGGCGGAGCTGGTGCACCGCCTGTTCGACCCGTTGATCGAGAAGTCCTCCAACCTCGGGGCCGGCCTGGACTGGAAGACGTCCCTCCAGGAGCTCACCGCGACCGAAGGGCTCGGCGTCCCCGAGTACCTGGTCACGGAGACCGGTCCCGACCACGAGAAGACCTTCACTGCTGCCGCCCGCGTCGGAGGCGTCTCGTACGGCACCGGCACCGGCCGCAGCAAGAAGGAGGCGGAGCAGCAGGCCGCCGAGTCCGCCTGGCGGTCCATCCGGGCCGCGGCGGACGAGCGCGCCAAGGCCGCGGCCGTGGAAGCCGTGGCCGTCGAGCCCGTCGACGGGAGCACGGACGCTCCGTCGGCCTCCGCCTGACGAACAGCGCACTGAGCCGCACTGACGAAGAACAGCGCACCCGAGCGCCCGCCCCTGCCCGGGGGCGGGCGCTCGGCTCGTACACCGGTCCTCACCGGTCCGTCTCCGGGGGAGCCCATGCCCGAGTTGCCCGAGGTCGAGGTCGTACGGCGCGGCCTGGAACGGTGGGTCGCCCACCGGACCGTCGCCGAGGCCGAGGTACTGCACCCGCGTGCGGTGCGCCGGCATCTCGCCGGTGCCGACGACTTCGCGCACCGCCTCAAGGGCCACCGCATCGGCCCGCCCGTCCGGCGCGGCAAGTACCTGTGGCTGCCCCTGGAGGACTCCGGGCAGGCGATCCTGGCCCACCTCGGCATGAGCGGCCAGCTGCTCGTGCAGCCGCACGAGGCGCCCGACGAGAAGCACCTCAGGATCCGCGTGCGGTTCACGGACGACCTCGGTACCGAGCTCCGTTTCGTCGACCAGCGCACCTTCGGCGGCCTGTCGCTGCACGACACCAGCCCCGAGGGCCTGCCCGACGTCATCGCGCACATCGCCCGCGACCCGCTGGACCCGCTCTTCGACGACGAGGCCTTCCACCAGGCCCTGCGCCGCCGGCGCAGCACCATCAAACGGGCCCTGCTCGACCAGTCGCTGATCAGCGGCGTCGGCAACATCTACGCGGACGAGGCGCTGTGGCGCGCCCGCCTCCACTACGAACGCCCCACCTCCACCTTCACGCGCCCGCGCACCACCCAACTCCTCGGCCACATACGGGACGTGATGAACGCCGCCCTCGCCGTCGGCGGCACCAGCTTCGACAGCCTGTACGTCAACGTCAACGGCGAGTCGGGCTACTTCGACCGGTCGCTCGACGCGTACGGCCGGGAGGGGCTGCCGTGCCGGCGCTGCGGCACGCCCATGCGGCGGCGGCCCTGGATGAACCGGTCCAGCTACTTCTGCCCGAAGTGCCAGCGCCCGCCGCGCATCAGCCCCTGAGCTCCTGCGCCCGCCGGGCGTCGTAGCGCTCGCGTGCCGCCAGGACCTCGTCCATGCTGCCCTCCACGAAGTGGATGAGCCCGAGCAGCCGCTCCGCCACCCCGCGCCCCAGCGGGGTCAGCTCGTAGTCCACGCGCGGCGGGTTGGTCGGCTGCGCCTCACGGTGCACCAGACCGTCGCGCTCCAGCGCGTGCAGCGTCTGGGACAGCATCTTCTCGCTCACGCCGTCGACCCGGCGGCGCAGCTCGTTGAACCGCAGCGAGCCCTCGTACAGGGCGCCGAGCGTGAGTCCGCCCCAGCGGCCCGTGACGTGCTCCAGCGTGCCGCGCGAGGGGCAGGCCTTGGCGAACACGTTGTACGGAAGGTCCTGCTCCGCCGTGCGCTCCTGCGTGGTCGTCATACCTCAAGCGTACGCCAGCGCAGCGCTAACCGACAGATTGCACTAACTGCAAGTTAGCGCCCGCCCGGGCCGCCGAGGGCCCGCTAGTGTCCCGGTCCGGAGATCCTGTCGCAGTAGCGGCATATGCGGTCGATGATCTGGTCTGCGGTTTTGGTCCACTTGAAGGGTCTGGCCTGCTCGTTCCAGGTCTTGATCCAGTCCTCGAGCGCGGTCTTCAGTT